>NZ_CAFJ01000776.1 GCF_000239795.1 Bradyrhizobium sp. STM 3809
CAGCGGCGCTCGCTGGTCGTCCGATGGCGCCGCGCCGATCCAGCGTTCAATTCGGCAAACAACAACCAAAACGCGCATGCGCGTTCGTTCCATTATGTCCTGAAGTTTCGTAGATTTGGGCTCATGTCCAAACGCCTCACCGTCGAGCCCATCCGGTCCGATCGGCGCGCGTCCGCGCTGATCGTGGTCGTTGCCCTGTCGCTTGGCCTCGCTCGCGCCCATGCGCAGACTTCCGTCCCCAATGCGGTTCAGGGATTTTCTGACAATCGAGACCAACCCATCCGGATCGAGGCGGATGCGTTCGAGGTGCGTAAGCCGAAGAGCCGCGCCGTGTTCTCGGACAATGTGAAGGTGATCCAGGGCGACACGACGATGACGTCGAAGAGCCTGGAGGTGCTCTACACCTCGCAGCCCCTGCCGGACCCGCCGACCCGATCAGGACAGCCGATGCAGTCGGCCCGGCCCGGACCGGGCGGCAACACTGCCATCAAACGGCTGGAAGCGCGCGGGGACGTCGTCGTCACGCGGAAGGACCAGACCGCCCGCGGCCAGCGCGCGATCTTCGATACCAAGACCAATCTCATCAGCCTGCTCGGCGATGTGGTGCTGACGCAATGTGGCAACGTGATGCGCGGCGATCGCCTTCTGGTCGACATGGCCTCCGGCGTATCGCGCGTCGAAGTGGATCATGGGAAGGTCATCGCGATGATCCAGCAGCGATCGGACACGGGATGCCAACAGCCCGCCGCGGTACCGGCAACCGCGCCACGACCCAAGCGATGATGCGGGCCGCTGCAGCGTCCTGCGCCGTCGACGCGCAGGCTGAGTCCTGC
>NZ_CAFJ01000775.1 GCF_000239795.1 Bradyrhizobium sp. STM 3809
GCGCGCGCCGGTGAGGCCGGTCGCGGCTTCGCCGTCGTCGCCTCCGAGGTCAAGGCGCTGGCCGAGCAGACGGCGAAGGCCACCGGCGAGATCGGCCAGCAGATCTCCGGCATCCAGGGAGCCACGCAGGAATCCGTCGGCGCCATCCGGGAGATATCGACCACGATCGAGCGGCTGTCGGAGATTGCCGCCACGGTCGCCGCCGCCGTCGAGGAGCAGGGCGCGGCCACCTCCGAGATCGCGCGCAACATTCAGCACGCCGCACAGGGCACCCAGCAGGTGTCCGCCAACATCACCGACGTGCAGCGCGGCGCGAACGAGACCGGCGACACGTCGAGCCAGGTACTCAGTGCGGCGCGTCAGCTCTCCGGCGACAGCCAGCGCCTCAAGCAGGAGGTCAGCCGCTTCCTGCAATCGGTGCGCGCGGCCTGAGCGTGAGGGGCGCGTAGCGGCCGATGGCCGGCCGACGTGCGGTCATTGAACCCTTGCTCCGCCGCGTGCCGGCCGCGGATGATGTCGCACCCTGCGATGTCCTTGTCTTCGGGTAAGCCGATGCGCCCTGCTTTGCCTGCGGGTGCGCTCACCGCCCGAACTGTGTGATCCTTGCATCCATTGCGAAGGAAGCGACTCATCCGAGACAGAAAGACCGCCCCGGCGCCATAATCCCGCTAAGGTGCAAAGGTTCCTTGCATCTCAAACTTATTCAACCAGCGGTAAGATTCGTGGCGGGCAACGTGACGGCGGGTGGACCCTCGCGCAGGACCTTTGTGCTGTCGGCAGCCACCGCTGCTGCAGCCCTTGGTCTCGATGCGAGTCTCGCCGTCGTCGGCGCCAAGCCGTCCCGCCGCACCAAGGATCCCGAGAGCGGCTATCGCCGGATCAGCGTCGGCGAGTGCGAAGTGATCGCGCTCTACGACGGCATCTGGGAGAAGCCGCACGAAGCCGGCTTCTTCAGCAATGCCAGCATCAGCGACGT
>NZ_CAFJ01000774.1 GCF_000239795.1 Bradyrhizobium sp. STM 3809
GGCGCGCGCGGGCGAAGCCGGCCGCGGCTTCGCCGTGGTCGCCGCCGAGGTCAAGGCGCTGGCCGAGCAGACCGCGAAAGCCACCGGCGAGATCGCCCAGCAGGTCTCCGGCATCCAGGCCGCCACCGCCGAGTCGGTCGGCTCGATCAAGGAGATCGGCTCAACCATCGGCCGCCTCTCCGAAATCTCCGCCGCCGTCTCCGCCGCCGTGGAAGAGCAGGGCGCCGCCACCCAGGAAATCTCCCGCAACGTCCAGCACGCCGCCAACGGCACCCAGCGCGTCTCGCGCAACATCGACGACGTGCAGCGGGGGGCCTCGGAGACCGGCTCGGCATCGGCCCAGGTGCTGACCGCGGCGCGGTCGCTGTCGGCGGAGAGCGGACGGTTGAAGCGGGAGGTGAGTAGGTTCCTGGGATCGTTGCAGGCGGCGTGAGGCGAGCGCGGGGTGTCGCTCCACCACCGGACCAGTAGGGCGGATTAGCGCAGCGTAATCCGCCATTACCACCCGAGAAAGCACGGCGGCTTACGCCTTCGGCTAAGCCGCCCTACGCACCGCTGCTGACGCGAAGCCGTCCTCCAGCTCTACGCGCAACGCTGATCGCGCACGCCATGACACGAAGCCGCCACTCCGACCTCCGTCGTCGTCCCGGCGAAAGCCGGGACCCATAACCCCAGGCAGATGTCGTTGAACGGGATGTCGGCCCAGCCTTGTCTCACCACAACCGCCGCGGAGTATGGGTCCCGGCTTTCGCCGGGACGACGGCGGTGGATGTGGAGGCCGCTCGCGCAACATGGGCAGTTGCGAGGAGCGCAGCGACATCCGGGTCCACACGAGCTCTAAACATGACCCCGGATATCGCTGCGCTCATCCGGGCTACGCTCG
>NZ_CAFJ01000773.1 GCF_000239795.1 Bradyrhizobium sp. STM 3809
GAGAACGCCCGGCCTTCCCCGCGCGATGGTTTTAACAGGCTATAGCGCGCTCTTCCTGGTGCGCCGGGCTTTCTGGCCACCATCCCCAACGCGATGCCGCTAGGCATCGGCGCCAAGTTGATACTAGCGTCGGAGTATCAGAACCACACGCCTTCACCGTCCGCGAACTGCGCGTTCGTCCGTGCTCATCACACGCCGCCGCCCGCGTCCACCGCATCCCCCTGCCAACGTCCGTGACGACCGCGAACCGTCCCCTACCGTGCAGCGGGATGCACGAACCATAAGGCTGATTTGGGCGCGCCGCCAAGCGATTTATGTTTTTCGGAATATCTTGACATCCCCGACTTCGGATTAACGTGATTTGCCCGACGCGCACCTCGGCTCGCCACACGCGGCCGCCGCAGCCTTGACTTCCGATCGCGACGCGGCCAGGTCTAACGCTGCCTTCCATCGCGATCGGGACCGCCGTTCGGCGCCGGTCTGCGAGGGAATTGGTCACGCCCCGCATAGTTCATTGTTTTGCATCCCATCCATTCGGAGACACCCCATGAAATTCCTCGCTGCCCCGCTGCTCGCCGCCGCCTGCCTGCTGTCATCCGCCCCGGCTTCGGCGGTCGTCCTCGATCTCTCGACCATGAGCTGCAAGCAATTCGTCGAGAGCGGCGACGACACCATCAAGATGGTGCTGATCTGGCTGGACGGCTGGTACAAGGGCGACCAGGACGAGGCGCTGTTCGATACCGAGGAGTTCGTCGCCAACGCCAAGAAGTTCGGCACCTATTGCGCCGAGCATCCGACCGTCAGCATCGTGACCGCGGCGGAGAAGATCCTCGGCAAGTGAGTTGGGGGGGACGCGCGCCACCGAGATGCGCGCTGGCCCGAGGTTCATGAGGATGGCCTGCGAGATCTTTTTGGCGGGTTACGCTGGCGCTAATTAGTACTCATGCGTTAGAAAAGGGCTTCGCTCTCTCCACATGTCGTTCCGGGGCGCCCGCAGGGCGAGCCCGGAACCCATACCCACAGGCAATCGTGTGAGGCAGGCTGGTCGTGGGCACTTTGCCGCCAAACATCTGTTGGTGGCTATGGATTCCTGGCTCGCCCTGCGGGCGCCCCGGAATGACGACAGATAACTGGCAGTGTTTCTG
Organism: Bradyrhizobium sp. STM 3809; assembly: GCF_000239795.1. Classification (GTDB taxonomy): domain Bacteria; phylum Pseudomonadota; class Alphaproteobacteria; order Rhizobiales; family Xanthobacteraceae; genus Bradyrhizobium. Next base: position 1,146 of record NZ_CAFJ01000773.1, read on the forward strand.
ACGCACTAGTACTCACCTGCCCTACGTCTCATCGCCGATGTTGTCGCGGTACCTCGCCAGCTGCGTGAGAACCATGCCGCACCGAGCAGCCATGCAGACGCCAATCTTACCGTGTGGCCTTTCCCCACACCGGTTGCAGCACTTGGGGTCAGCGCCAGCGGACCACGCCATTCCATCGTGCCTGCAATGGCGGATTACGCTGCGCTAATCCGCCCTACTCTT
>NZ_CAFJ01000772.1 GCF_000239795.1 Bradyrhizobium sp. STM 3809
CGTCTTCAGGGCGACCTTCAAGGCGTCGAGATTCTTGTCGGAGATCGGCTCGGCGACGGTGACGTCGGCCGTGGCTTCACCCTTGTATTTGGCGACCAGCGCATTGAAGGCGCGGATCACGTCGGCCACCGCGAACAGGCGGCGATTGGTGGTCAGCACGCGCAGCACGTTGGCGGCGACACCGGCAATGCCGGCCTTTTCCAGCACGGCATTGAGCGCCTTGAGCTGCGCATCCGCACCGAACACGGGGCTGCGGACAAGGCGCTTCAGATCGGCACTCTCGTCGAGAAGGGCATTGAACTTGTCGAGATCGGCCTTGACCGCATCGACGGACTTTTCGTCACGGGCCAGTTCAAACAGGGCCGTCGCGTAACGACCGGACACACCGGATACGGAGGGATCTTCAGCAGCCACAGGCGCGCTCTTTATATAAGTGCCCAACCCACAAGAGGGAAACCGGCGCGCCGCTGCAGCGCAAACCGATTAAGCCCTTGGAATTCAAGCAGGACTTTGATTTTCGATCGCCGCGGGAGCGGCTTGATCACGAAAAGCGGCGCTTTGCTAACATAGCGTACGCGCAGCCGCAACAAGCGGTGGCCCGCTATTCGGCACGTTGTTGCCGCGCTGCATTTGGGGGCCCCGAGCCGCGTGAGCGCGGCCTTTCGGCCGAGCGCACTCTGGCCAGCCCCTGGTACCGTCGTTAAGGATTTCCGTTCCACCTGTTGCTGCATGGCCGCCATGCCCGTCTGGGCTTGCACGGTGCTCCAGTAGGGTCGGGCGGCCACCGCCCATCCGGGCCGGCATTACTTGTCAAGAGGCCATCAAGCTCAACGAGGACTTAACTCAACAGTAACATCAAGTATTGAAGAGTTAATGAAATGTTAAAGTGTCGGATTACGGAATTTTCCGTGATGAAGAGAACCAGTCCCAAGATAATTCGATCCCGGCGGAACAATTTCTACTGCCCCATTCGTGCCTCATTGCGCCATCAAACGGCGCGCGCCTCAACACCTGACGGGGGTCCACTGGCTGCAGAACGCAGCAATACTGTTTCGAGGGACATAGATGCTGAAACTGAAGAACCTCTCGGCTGGCAAGATTGCCGGCTCGCGCACCGCGCTCGCCGTTGCCGTCACGCTGATCGTCGGCGGCACCACCACCGAAGCCTCGGCTCGCTCCAGGCATCACCATCATCACCACGCCCGCCATCACCACCACCACATGGCGCGCCAGGCCGCTGAGCCTGCGGCAGATTCCTTTTCGAACGGCTGGTCGAACAACTCGTCCTGGATGAATTCCAACGCCTCGGTCGCGCCGAGCTCCGGCACCGGCCGGACCTTCTCCGGCATGGCGTCCTATTACGGCAACGAGTCCGGCAGCCGCACCGCCTCCGGTCAGCGCATGAATGCCAACGCCATGACCTGCGCCCATCGCTCGCTGCCGTTCGGCACCAAGCTGCGCGTCACCCATGGCGGCAACAGCGTCATCGTCACCGTCAATGACCGTGGCCCGTTCATCCGCGGCCGCGTGCTCGACCTCTCGACCGGCGCCGCCCGCGCCATCGGCCTGACCCGCTCCGGCGTCGGCCGCGTCACCGCCGAGGTCGTGTCGTAAGCCACCTATCTATCCGCGCGTCATTGCGAGCGCAGCGAAGCAATCCAGGAGCCTCGTCGGGACTCTGGATTGCTTCGTCGCTGCGCTCCTCGCAATGACGG
>NZ_CAFJ01000771.1 GCF_000239795.1 Bradyrhizobium sp. STM 3809
CTGTGATCGCTGTCGCTTGTTGGATCGGCGCATGGCGTTGACCGGTCAGAACGGACTGAGCTTCGCATTCCGCTCGATGATCAGCGCTGTGCCGAAGCGTGACTTGAGTTGCTCGGCGTCTCGCGACGTCAGATTGACGACCAGGTGCGGCTGGTCGGGTCGGCCGCCTCTCGCGATGATCGAGGCGCCCGCGATGCCCTTCAGCGCGTCCTCGAACGCGCTGAGGTGGGATGTGTCGGACGTGCTGCGTCCGGCGACGATGAACTCATCGCTGGATCCGGTTGGATTGGAGCTGTCGGTCATGATGGTTGTCCTCTCTGTCTTCGGTGTTCACCCGGGCGACTATCGAGCCGCCCGGGAAACACTGCAACGGAACAGTTGCCACGTCTGAGTGCAGCCTCACGCCGGCCGACACGGGGTCAGTGATAGGTCACGCCCTGATACGGATAGACGGAGGCCACAGGGACGTTGCCCCAGCCGTTCTGGGCCCAGGCGTTCTGCGCCAGCTGCTGGCTGGCGTCGAACGGCAGGATCGAGCCGAGCACGCCGCCCGCGGTGCTGCCGATGGTGTGGCCGAGGTTGCGGTTGCCGAGCGCCTTGCCGATGAAGCCGCCGCCGAGACCGCCCAGCGTGCTGCCGAGGAAGCCGCCCAGCAGGCCCTGCGGAACGAGCTCCGGTGCGGCGTCGAACGGCAGCAAGCGCTGGATGGCCTGCTGGGCGAGCGGGGCCTGGCCCAGGACGTCGCCCAGGTTGGGACCGAAACCACGATTGCCGAAGCAGTTCGTCATCATGCTTCGCGGCGCGTTGCCGAGCAGATTGCCGAAGAAGCCCTGCGGAGCGAGATCGGGGCCGGCGTCGAACGGCAGGAAGCGTTGGCCGAGCTGTCCGGCGATGCCGCCGATCTGATTGCCGAGATTGCGGTTGCCGAAGTAGCCGCCGATGGCGCTGCCGAGCGGTGCTCCGACCTGGCCGAGCAGATTGCCGAAGAAGCCCTGCGGTGCGAGATCGGGGGCCGCCTCGAACGGCAGGAAGCGCTGGCCGAGCTGTCCGGCGATGCCGCCGATCTGATTGCCGAGATTGCGGTTGCCGAAGTAGCCGCCGATGGCGCTGCCGAGCGGTGCTCCGACCTGGCCGAGCAGATTGCCGAAGAAGCCCTGCGGCGCGAGATCGGGGGCCGCCTCGAACGGCAGGAAGCGCTGCGCAAGCTGACCTGCGAGGCCGCCGACATTCTGACCAAGCCCCTGATTGCCGAAGTAGTTGCCGATCACGCCGCCGAGCGGAGCGCCGACCTGGCCGAGGAAGTTGCCGATCGCGCCCTGCGGCACGAATTGCGGCGCGGCCTCGAAGGGCAGGAAGCGCTGGGCGAGCTGGCCGGCAATGCCGCCGATCTGGTTGCCGAGGCCCTGATGACCGAAGGCGCCGCCGATCATGCCGCCGAGCGGAGCGCCGACCCGGCCGATCAGATTGCCGAAGAAGCCCTGCGGCGCGAACTCCGGCGC
>NZ_CAFJ01000770.1 GCF_000239795.1 Bradyrhizobium sp. STM 3809
AGCGGCACCCTGGGAACGACGTGGATGCCCGGGACGAGCCCGGGCATGACGGAGTAACTAACTGGTCATCTCGTTTGTCGCGACGTGCTCGTCGCTTCGTATGCGATTGCCGGGGCTTGACCGCGGCCTCCATTATCGTCAAGCAACGGGTCGGACCGCCCGATTGACGAGAATGGACCCTTCGATGCGACAGACCTCCGCCCGTCTTGCTCTGGTGCTGATGGCCGCGCTTTCGCTCGCGGCCTGCGCCTCCCGCAATCAGGGAGCCGCCGTGGCGCTCGGCAATGATGACGACGATGCGGTCTGCCAGGCCGGCGGCAAGGTCGCGCCGGGCTCGACCGAATATGTCGCCTGCCGCAAGGACCGGGACGTGCAGCGGCAGCGCGCGGAAGCCCGCGCCGATCGCCGGCAGCGCGATCTCGGCGAGTACATGATGAACCATCCCGACCGGCCCTGAACGCGACTGCAACCGCCTCTCATGGCGCGTGTCGCTCCTGCAACAGTTTGACGACATCGGCGCTGCAATATCGCCGATTGACTGAGATCAAATCCAACGCCTTGGCGTCCCTGCCACATCTATGACCGCAAGAGCGCGGCTTGCCTGCGCGGATCAAGCGGAAGTGTAGCTCGATTGTGGCTATGGGGACCTCGATGAATAGAACCTTCCAACTCTCGTCGTCGCTGCTGGTGCTGGCGGCGATCTGCGGAACCATCGGCTCTGCGCAAGCGGCCGACCTGCCGGCCGCGCCGGTCTATACCAAGGCGCCGGTGGTCGAAGCCTGGAATCCCTGGATGCTCCGCATCCGCGCGCTCGGCGTGCTGCCGGATGCCGGCGGATCGACCGTGAACGTCGCCGGCGTGCCGGCGCTGTCGTCGCCGAATTCCGGCCTGAAGATCTCCAATCAGGTCGTGCCCGAGCTCGACATCAGCTACTTCTTCACCAGGAACATCGCGGCCGAGCTGATCCTCGGCGTGACCCGTCATTCGATCAGCGGCACCGGCGCGCTGGACGGGCTCAACATCGGCAAGGCCTGGCTGCTGCCGCCGACGCTCACCCTGCAATACCACTTCACCGATTTCGGCGCTTTCAAGCCCTATGTCGGCGCCGGCGTGAACTACACGGTGTTCTACAATCAGAGCGCCGCCAACCAGGTGTTCAACGGCCTCGCCGTCACCAACCTGCACATCTCCAACCAGTGGGGCGCCGCCGTCCAGTTCGGCTTCGACTACATGCTCGACAAGCACTGGGGCTTCAACGTCGACGTCAAGAAGCTGTGGCTGCAGCCGAACTACTCGGCGACCGTCAACGGCGCGATCCCCGTCACCGGCCGCGCCAACATCGACCCCTGGCTGGTCGGCGCCGGCATCACCTACAAATTCTGATTCGTTGCGTTCCTCCCAGACTTGCCATGGCGCCGGCATCCCCGGCGCCATTTTTTTGGAGGTCCGCTGTAAGCGGATTTCAGTTTGGTGGCAGTCTCTCACCTCCCCACCGCCGTCGTCCCGGCCTCGAGCCGGGACCCATACGCCGCAGCAGAAGTGAGACGGGAGCGCTGAGTCACAGCCAACTCGGTCCGTTACGCAGGCCGGTGGCTATGGGTCCCGGCTTTCGCCGGGACGACGCTGTTGGCGGAGCGGGCGCTGGCGAACTGACGCGAGCAAGCCGCTCGCCCTCGCGTACTACTCCTCGTCCTCGTCGTGCTTCTTGCCGCCGATGGTCTTGAGCTTGGCGAACACGGCATCGACGTTGAGGTCGTCCTCGTCGCGGCCGGCAGGCTCGTACTCGTCCTTACGGGTGGTCTCGGAGGCCGGCAGCAGGGTGGCGCCGCTGTAATTGGCGTCGAGCGGCTTTTCCTTGGCGGCGCGCTGCACCTCGAAATCGAGCTCGATCTGCGAGCACAGGCCGAGCGTGACCGGGTCCATCGGCGTCAGCGTCTGGGCGTTCCAATGGGTGCGGTCGCGCACGCTGGCAATGGTGGTTTTGGTGGTGCCGACCAGGCGCATGATCTGCGCGTCCTTGAGCTCGGGATGGTTCCGCACCAGCCAGAGGATGGCGCTCGGGCGCTCGTGGCGGCGCGACACCGGGGTGTAGCGCGGGCCCTTGCGCTTGGGCTGCGGCGGCAGCACCACCTTGCTCTCCTGCAGGCGCAGCCGGTAGTTCGGGTCACGCTCGCCCTTCTCGATCTCCTCTCGGGTGAGCTGGCCGGTCGAGATCGGGTCCATGCCCTTGATGCCCTGGGCCGCGTCGCCGTCGGCAATGGCGCGCACCTCCAGCGGGTGCATCTTGGTGAAATCGGCGACCTGGTCGAAGGTCAGCGCGGTATTGTCGACCAGCCACACGGCAGTTGCCTTCGGCATCAGCGGGGCGTTGCTCATGGCAAATCTCCTTTGTGCTCCGCCCCGGCCCTGGGAGGCGAAACCTGCGGTCATCGGCGATGACGGGAATTGGCCCTATATAAGCCGTCCCGGGGGCAGGGCGCAATGGCCTGACGAAAACGGCCTTGACAGCGGTCGAAAGCAGTCCCAAGTCCTACCCAAACACGTTCTAGCTCGAAGCCGTGACGTCTCGACCGCCCCCGCTTGCCGGCCCGGGGAGCCCCGGTCGCCGCAACAAGCCCGCACAGATCAGCTCAGACCCGCCCATGGCAGCCAAACCAGACCTGAAAATCGTGCTTTGTTCGCCGCGCGGCTTCTGCGCCGGCGTGGTCCGCGCCATCGACACCGTGGAACGGGCGCTCGCCATCTATGGCGCCCCGGTCTATGTCCGCCACGAGATCGTGCACAATAAATACGTCGTCGACAGCCTGAAGACCAAGGGCGCGATCTTCGTCGAGGAACTGGCCGAGATCCCCGACAATACCAATGCACCGGTGGTATTTTCGGCCCACGGCGTGCCGAAATCGGTTCCGGCCGAGGCCCAGGCGCGGAATTTCTTCTCCCTGGACGCGACGTGCCCCCTGGTCACGAAAGTCCACCGCGAGGCCGCCATCCACTTCAAGCGTGGCCGCGAGATCCTGCTGATCGGCCATTCCCACCATCCGGAAGTCGTGGGTACCGTCGGCCAGCTACCGCCAGGCGCCGTGACCCTGATCGAGACCGCCGAGGATGCCGCGACCTTCACCCCGAAGGACCCCAACAACCTCGCTTTCGTGACCCAGACCACGCTGTCGATCGACGATACCGCCGACATCGTGGCGGTGCTCAAGGGCCGTTTCCCGAACATCTCGGGCCCGCACAAGGAAGACATCTGCTACGCCACCACCAACCGCCAGCTGGCGGTGAAGAAGGTGGCCCCGGTGGTCGATGCGCTGATCGTGGTCGGTGCGCCGAACTCGTCGAACTCGCAGCGCCTGCGCGAGGTCGCCGAGCGCGAGGGCTGCCCGATCGCGGTGCTGGCGCAGCGCGCCTCCGACATCGACTGGGCGCGCTTCGAGGGCATCAAGAGCCTCGGCATCACCGCCGGCGCCTCGGCCCCCGAGGTGATCGTCGAGGAGATCATGGGCGCCTTCGCCGAGCGCTACGTGCTGCATGTGGAGACCGTCTCGGCGGCCGAGGAGAACGAGTTCTTCCCGCTGCCGCGCTCGCTGCGTCCGGAAGCGGCGGCCGAGTAGGCGGCCGTTTCTTTTCCACCCTGGCGGTCCATCGGCCTTGAACGCGACGCCCGCATGCGCGATGAAGGGCGCAACGGGCCTGTCCGGTGACGAAGTTCGCAGCGGAGAGGCGGGGGCAGGCGAACTTCGATAACCGGGACATCGCATGGCGGTCTATACCGACGTCGCCGCCGACGAGCTTGCGGACTTCCTCAAGACCTACGACATCGGCGAGCTGCTCTCCTACAAGGGCATCGCCGAGGGCGTCGAGAACTCCAACTTCCTGCTCCACACCACCAAGGGCTATTACATCCTCACGCTCTATGAGAAGCGCGTGGCGGTGGGCGATCTGCCGTATTTCCTGGGGCTGATGGCGCATCTCGCCGAGCGCGGCGTCAGCTGTCCGCAGCCGGCGCGCAACCGCGACGGCGCGGTCTATTCCAGCCTGTCGGGCCGGCCCGCGGCGATCATCAACTTTCTCGAAGGCATGTGGCCGCGCAAGCCGACCGTCGTGCACTGCGCAGGCGTGGGCGAGGCGCTGGCGCGGATGCATCTGGCGGGCCGCGACTTCCCGCTGGTGCGCAAGAACCCGCTGTCGGTGTCGGGCTGGCGGTCGCTGTTCGCCCAGGCGGGCGACCGCGCCGACACCGTGCAGGCCGGCCTCTCCACGCTCCTATCGACCGAGCTCGATCATCTCGCGCGCGCGTGGCCGACGCATTTGCCGGAAGGCGTCATTCACGCCGACCTGTTTCCGGACAACGTGTTCTTCCTCGGCGACCATTTGTCCGGGCTGATCGACTTCCCGTTCTCCTGCAACGACATCCTCGCCTATGACGTCGCGATCTGCCTCAACGCCTGGTGCTTCGAGGCCGACCATTCGCTCAACGTCACCAAGGCGCGCGCCTTCTTCAATGCGTATCGCCGCGCGCGGCCATTGTCCGAGGCGGAGCTGGAGGCGCTGCCGCTGCTGGCGCGCGGCGCGGCGATCCGCTTCCTGCTGACGCGGCTGGTGGACTGGCTCAACGTGCCCGCGGGCGCGCTGGTGAAGCCGAAGGATCCGTTGGAATACGTCCGCAAGCTGCGCTTCCATCAGGCGGTGTCGAGCGTGCGCGACTACGATATCGGAGGAGCAGCGACGTGAGCGAGCTTCCGGTCGTCAGCATCTTCACCGACGGTGCCTGCTCGGGAAATCCCGGCCCGGGCGGCTGGGGCGCGATCCTGCGCTTCGGCGACAAGGAGAAGGAGCTCAAGGGCGGCGAGCCGCACACCACCAACAACCGCATGGAGCTGATGGCGGCGATCTCGGCGCTGGAGGCGCTGAAGAAGTCGTGCCAGGTCGAGCTCTACACCGACAGCCAATATGTCCGGCAGGGCATCACCGGCTGGATCCATGGCTGGAAGCGCAACGGCTGGAAGACCGCCGACAAGAAGCCGGTCAAGAACGCCGAGCTGTGGCAGCGGCTCGACGCGGCGCTGAAGCCGCACAAGATCAATTGGCACTGGGTCAAGGGCCATGCCGGCCACCCGGAGAACGAGCGCGCCGACCAGCTCGCGCGCGACGGCGTGGCGATGGCCAGGATGCAGAAGAACGTGCGGAGCTGAGGTCTCTCACGGTTGTGAGTTCTGATCGTCATTCCGGGGCGACGCGTCAGCGTCGAACCCGGAATCTCGAAGGGTCCGGGTTCGCTTCGCGCTCCGGAACGACAGATCAACTACAGCAGCACGCTCTGGCTCACAGCTGCCCGAGCAGCGTGTCGCCGCCGGAGACCTCGACCTTGCCCGGGGCGGCTTCGAGGTTGAGCTTCGTCACCTTGCCGTCCTCGACCAGCATCGAATAGCGCTTGGAGCGGATGCCCAGGCCGGCGCCGGAGGCGTCGAGCTCCATGCCGATCGCCTTGGTGAACTCGGCATTGCCGTCGGCCAGGAACACGGCCTCGTCGCGCTGGTCGGTGTCGCGCTTCCAGGCGTTCATCACGAACGCGTCGTTGACCGAGACGATCGCGATGGTGTCGACGCCCTTGTCCTTCAGCGCATAGGCGTTGAGGAAGATGCTGGGCAGATGCATCTTGTGGCAGGTGCCGGTGTAGGCGCCGGGCACCGCGAACAGCGCGACCTTCTTGCCCTTGAAGATGTCGTCGGTGGTTTTGACCTGCGGGCCTTCGCCGGTCATGACGCGGAACTGGGCCTGCGGCAGCGTTTCGCCTACCTGAATGGTCATTGGAATAACTCCTTCCCCTGGATGTATCTAACGTTCGTGTCTTACGTGCGTGTCTTGCGCGTGGCGCGCTACACTATGCGGCGGCCCGCAAACGGCAACGGTCCGCCCTCATCACGACTCCGTCATCGCACGGCGGCTCCGCCGGCGCCATGGCGTCAGGCGGCCGCCGCCGGATTCTTCTTCTCGTCCCGCAGCTCGCGGCGCAGGATCTTGCCGACATTGGTCTTCGGCAGCTCGGTCCTGAACTCGATCTGCTTCGGCACCTTGTAGTTGGTCAGCTGCTGGTGGCAGTGCTTGATGAGGTCTTCGGCGGTGAGGCTCGGGTCCTTCTTCACCACGAACGCCTTGACCAGCTCGCCGGTCTTCTCGTCGGGCAAGCCGATGACGGCGGTTTCCAGCACGCCCGGATGCGCCGCGATCACCTCCTCGACCTCGTTCGGATAGACGTTGAAGCCGGAGACCAGGATCATGTCCTTCTTGCGGTCGACGATCTTGACCGAGCCGTCCGCGGCCATGACGCCGACGTCGCCGGTGCGGAAGAAGCCGTCCGCGGTCATCACCTTGGCGGTCTCCTCCGGGCGATTCCAATAGCCGGCCATCACCTGCGGGCCCTTGGCGCAGATCTCGCCGGCCTGGCCGAGCGGCACCTCGTTGCCGTCATCGTCGCGGATCGACAGCCAGGTCGAGGGCAGCGGCAGGCCGATCGTGCCGGTGAACTCGGTCGAGGTCGGCACGTTGCAGGTCAGGACGGGCGCCGTCTCCGACAGGCCGTAGCCCTCGGCGATGCTGCAGCCGGTGACCTGCTTCCACTGCTCGGCGACCGGACGCTGCACGGCCATGCCGCCGCCGTTGGAGACCTTGAGCTTGGAGAAGTCGAGCTTCTTGAAGTCGGGGTGATGCAGCAGGCCGTTGTAGAGCGTGTTGACGGCCGGGAAGTTGTTGACCTGGTATTTCATCAATTCCTTGATGAAGCCCGCGATGTCGCGCGGATTCGGAATCAGCAGGTTGGCGCCGCCGGCGCGCACCGCGAGCAGGAAGCAGCAGGTCAGCGCGAAGATGTGATAGAGCGGCAGCGCGCACACGATCAGCAGCCGGTCGACATGCGGCGGCATGTTCATGACCGGCTGCAGCCAGGCATCGTTCTGCAGCACGTTGGCGACGATGTTGCGATGGAGCAGCGTGGCGCCCTTGGAGACGCCGGTGGTGCCCCCGGTATATTGCAGGAAGGCGACGTCGTCGGGGCCGATCGCGGGCTTCTGGAAGCGCTTGCCGCGGCCGGCGGCGAGCGCGTCGTTGAACGGCACCGCGCCCGGCAGCGAGAACGCCGGCACCATCTTCTTGAGGCGGCGGACGACCAGATTGACGATCACGCCCTTGAAGCCGAGCAGGTCGCCCATGCTGGCGACCACGATGTGCTTGACCTGGGTGTGGCCGACGACCTGCTGCACCGTGTGCGCGAAGTTCTCCAGAACGATGATCGCCTCGGCGCCGGAATCCTTCAGCTGGTGCTCGAGTTCGCGCGGCGTATACAGCGGATTGACGTTGACCACCGTGTAGCCGGCGCGCAGCACCGCCGAGATCGCGATCGGGTACTGTAGCACGTTCGGCATCATCAGCGCCACGCGGGCGCCCTTGGCCAGTCCCAGGCCCTGCAGATAGGCGCCCAGCGCGACCGACATGTCGTCGAGCTCGCGATAGCTGATCGCCTTGTCCATGCAGATGAAGGCGCGGCGGTCGGCGAATGTCTTGAAGCTTTCCTCCAGCAGCTCGACCAGCGACTGGTATTTGCTGGCATCGATGTCGGCGGGAACGCCGGCCGGATAGTGCTTGAGCCAGATGCGCTCCATGAACCTTCCTCTCCTGATCGTCTCTTTTGGTGATCGTGTTTTTGGTCGCCTGATGGGTCTGCGGCGCCGGTCGGCTCCGGGCGGCATTCGGCGGCCAAAATCTCACCTCCGGCCGGGCAAGGCAAGCGGCCGGGGTGTCGACGAAAGAGGAAGGTGAACGCTGCGCGCGCGCCGGCGCAGGGGGCGCGCGGTTGGAGATCAGCCGTCCTTCGGCGCCGGCTTGCCGTCCGTTTTCGGCTTGGCGGCCGCCTTTGGCTTGGCGGGCTTGGCTGCGGTGTCGGAGGCCGGTTTTTCAGCGGATTTTGCGCCGGCATCGTGCTTGGCGGCGACGTGGCGCGCGCCCGCGGGCTTGGCGTCGGACGCTTTCGGGTCGGGCTTGGCGGGCTTGGCGTCGCCATCGGTCTTGGCCGCCGTCCGCGCCGGCTTGGCGTCGGTCTTGCCGGCCGCATGCGCCTTCTTGCCGCGGTGCTTCGGCGGGGTCTGGGCATCGGCGTCAGCGGCGACGGCCGCGATCAGGGCCGCACCGGTCCGGGTCGGGCCGGTATAGACCAGCACGGGCTCGGACGGGGCCGGCGCCGCGGCCAGGATCTCCGACGGCTTCAGCGCCGGCGCCTGCAGCCCGGCCAGCAGGGTGCCGCCGGTGGTCGTCTCGCCGTCGGCGCTCGCCTCCTCGCCGTCGTCGTCGCTCGCCGGGCGATGGCGCTTGCCGCCGCACATGTCGTCACGCAGGTTCGGCGGCGTGGCATCGACCGGCACCAATTGCTCGACATTGCCGAGCGGCGCCTTCAGCCAGCTGAGCTGATTGCCGTTGAAGCCGCGGTCGAGCATCTGGATCGCGCGCACCGCGCGCATCTGGCCCGAGGAGGCGCCGAGAACCACCGCGATCAGGCGCTTGCCATTGCGCGTCGCGGACGCCACCAGGTTGTAGCCCGAGGCGCAGATGAAGCCGGTCTTGAAGCCGTCGGCGCCGGGATAACGCCCGATCAGCCGGTTGAAGTTCTGCACCACGCGGCGGCCGTAGCGGATCGAGGGGATGTGGACGAAGTACTCGTA
>NZ_CAFJ01000769.1 GCF_000239795.1 Bradyrhizobium sp. STM 3809
TTGTTTCCGGCTGAGCCTGTGGTTCCTGCCCCGTGCATTTTTTCCGCACGGGGGCCATGGGTGCCAGTCGGCACTCGGCCTTCCCTGCGCCCTCTCAAATCCAGAGGACGCCAAACGGCAGCAGAGCTCGGGCTGATCTGGCCGCGAGATCGCGACGGCATGGGCGTGAGCGACGGCTGCGGCGAGTGGCAGGCTGTTTGACAGAGTGGATTGGGATCAGAGCGCGTCTCAAGCGGCACTTGGGAGGCTCAAACGCCCGGCTTCGCCCTGTGGGCTACGGTGCGGCCGCGCCACGCGTAGCCCGAAGGGCGAAGCGTGGTGCGCAAGAGGGCATCACATTTTGTTGCTAAATGATTGATTGGACGTAATTTAAATAGGGAGTCGCGGACGAATACCAACGAATGTACCAACGGACTTCGCTGGTTTCCGGTCTGTTTCGAAGCGGGAAAGCCGGTGGAAATGGCAGTTCGGGCTTGAGTTGCAGCTAAGTGACCATGTCACCTTGAATTGGTGGCTTCGCGATTCGCCAAGCCATAGGTGGAGCGTGGCCATGTCCTTGTCGTCAAATCGAGACGAAGTCATCGCATTCCTCGTCCAGCGCAAGTTTCAGGTTCTTTCATCTGCCCAGCCGCGTCCGCCATCACCGAACCGGTCTAGGCCGTTGGTCCGGTCGCTTAGTGAAAACGAATGCGACCGTTATGGTGCTGAACTGCGGGCGCTTCCACCCGAAAAGCTCGAAGAACTCTATCAGGCCGAGTTTGCGCGATGGAGCGGACAATTGGAGCGGGAGGAAAACGCGCGCTTCTTCAATCAGCCGCATGCGGCAGCGGATTTCAACCATTGGGCCAAAGCGGAATATTGGTCTTTGGATGAAGCGATCGCACTCGCCATGGGGAAAGCGCCCGAGATTGTGAGCTGGGACAGAATCAAAAACTATAGCGGTGTCTCGCCATTCGTGACGCGGTACGCCCGACTGCGCGACCTCACTGAGCGGGCAAAGGGTTGGCAGAAGCTCTTCGATCCGGTTTTGCCGCCCCTCTTCATTAAATGGGCTGAGGACAACGAACTTCCTGTCTGCGCCGGTCTCATTGAAAGAGTCTCACACTTCCGGGGCAAATGGATCGATTGGGAAAAGAAATGCGACGAACTGAAAACAGTCTGTGAAAGCCTGCGCTTCAACTACGAACAACTCCAGGCGATGTATCGTGATCATGTCGATGATTGGAAGAAGATCGTCCAGAATAAGAACGATGCTATCCAGGCAAAACAAGATCACATCGTTAAGCTTGAAAACCAACTGGCTGCAGTAGTCTCGCCGGACCCGTCCGACTCCATGAAGGCGCAATCGCCAATAGAGCGACAAAATATGCTGAAAGTAATCTTCGGGATGGCGGTTCGAGGATATTCCTACAACCCCGCGGATAAGCGATCAAGAACCGTGTCCGAAATTGTTTCTGATTTGCAATTAGAAGGCGTTTCACTATCAGACGATACGATCCGACGTTACCTTAAGGAAGCGCAGGATCTATTCTTTTCCGAGAGGCAGGGCGAACTCGAATAAATTTCAGGCGACGCTCTTGATGTCGCCGAGTTAGTTAGTTGCGAACGGAGCATGGCATGGGGCTCAAAGATTGGTTCGACCGGAAGCGACGCGGCTATACCGAACTTGACGAGATAATGAATCCTCTTGTCTCAGCACGGTTGCAACATTTCGTTTGCATAAATGATACTCCCGATCGCCCGTATCTGAGGCACTACTTTCAGTTCCTCAATAAAGGCGGCCTGCGGGAGGAGTTCATAGTTTTTTACGCCCACACGATTGGTGGATATGCCTATGAGCGTACCGCGTACCGGAAACAGGGCGAGGAAGCGTATTCTCTCCTGAACGATCGCAGCCCTTGGTGGACCTCAATATCCTTCCTTCAGGCTTTGGGTCAGCGCCTGCCAGCGAACACGCAATCACAGGAGGGGCACCATGCGGCAATGGTCCATATCGAGCGACGGACTGAGCCGCAGCAGCCGCCGCTGTCGTCTAAGAGGAAGCTCTCAGCAAACTCTCCGCCACTAGCAACCTTCTCGACTGGAGAGCACGTCGTATACCCGCAGCACGGCGTCGGAAAGATAGTAGCGATCGAAACTCAGGATATTGCGGGCAAGCAAGTCGAGATGCTCGTCATTCATTTCAAGACTGAGAAAATGACCCTACGTGTCCCGATTATGAAGGCTGGCGAGATCGGCTTGCGCCGGCTGGCTGATGAAATTTGAGCCGCGCATCGATAGCTAGAACGGAATCCTAGCCGCATGCGGCTTAGCGCAAACCGCATACGGCCATAAGCCAATTCGGACGTGGTCGGTCTGCTCCATCTTCAAACGAATGGAGCGATACCATGTCGAACTACAAGACCCTGCCGGACACCGGCTTCGTCCGTCTCACCTCAATAATCGCGCCCTCCGGGCCGATCCCCGTCAGCAAGTCCACCTGGTGGCAGGGGGTCAAAGACGGCCGTTTCCCGAAGCCGGTCAAACTCGGGGCCAAGACCACCGCCTGGCGGGTGGAGGATATCCGTGCCCTGATCGAGCGTCTGGGGCGCTAGTTCCGTGGCGAACCGGCGACACTCTGCGCGGCGGGTCAAGCGGCTGCGCACCTACAACGTCCGCGAGGCGGCCAAGGTGACCGGCGCCACTGCGGCCACCGTTCGGCACTGGCTTACGAGCGGCCTGCACGCCGTTGAAGGTTGCTATCCCACGATCGTTCGCGGCGCCGACCTGATCGACTTCCTGAAGCGGCGCAACACGGACCGGAAGAACCCCTGCGGACCAGGTCGGCTCTTCTGCCTGCGCTGCAAGGAGCCAAGGCGGCCCGCATTCGATGAAGTCGAATTCTGGCCAAGCGGACCCAGGCTCGGCAGCCTCCGGGGCATTTGCCCGAGCTGCACCGGCATGATGAACCGGCGCACTTCGACGGCGCGGATCAAGGCCGCGACCGCCGATTTGCGGGTTTCATTCCCACTGGGTGACCCGAGCCTAGGTGAGCCGCTGCATCCCCGTTCCAATCCGCACTCTGAGAGGGTCTGACCAACCATGCCGAAGTATTGTCCAGAGAACGAGCGCGTGAAGCGTGACTACTCCTTCTTCCTTCAGGCTGCCTCCGGCAAGCAGGACGCAACTATCGATGCCGCTCTTCGCGCGATCGAACGCTTCGAGACCTCGACCGGCCGCAGGCCGTTCAGCAAGTTTCACATCGAACAGGCTCGCTCCTTCCGCGCCAGCCTTGGGGATCAGCCAGGACCCAATGGCCGGCCGTTGAGCGCGGCGACCATCACCAGCACCCTCAAGCACCTGCGTAACTTCTTCCTTTGGCTGTCGCGCGAGCCTGGCTATCGTTCGAGGTTGAACGCGAACGACGCCAATTATTTCACCCCGAGCGACCAGGACCGTCGGATCGCGGCGGCGCGTCGCGAGGGGCCGGTGCCAAGCGTGGATGAGGTCTTGCACCTCCTGCGGGCCATGCCCGCTCGGACGGCCATCGAAAAGCGCAACCGAGCGGTGATCGCGTTCACCCTGCTGACCGGCGCCCGGGATGGCGCCCTCGCCTCGTTTCGGGTGAAGCACGTGAGCTTGGCGGCTGGTACCGTGTTTCAGGACGGTCGCGAGGTGAACACGAAGCGCCGCAAGACCTTCGTGACGAACTTCTTCCCGGTCGGCTCGGAACCGCTGGAGATCGTGACCGACTATGTCGCGCTTCTGACGAACGAATTGGGATTCGGCCCTGACGACCCGCTCTTCCCCGCAACGCAGATGGCGCAATCCGAAGACCGGAACTTTGCCGCGGTCGGCCTATCGCGGATCCCCTGGCGCAGCACCGGGCCGATCCGGCAGGTTTTCCGAGACGCCTTCGTCGCTGCCGGGCAGGCTTACGTCAATCCGCACGCCTTCCGAAAGACGCTCGTTCGGCTCGGTGAGGCTCTTTGCCGGTCGCCCGAGGAATGGAAGGCTTGGAGCCAGAATCTCGGGCACGAGAGCGAAATGACCACCTTTGTCGGTTATGGTGAGGTCCCGGGGCATCGGCAGGCCGAAATCATCCGCGCCCTCGCTAAGCCGAGGGACGCGAGTACCCAAAGCCTCGACCTCGCGACTTTGGAAGCCATCGTGAACAAAGCGGTTCTCAATGCTACGAGCCAAGTGGCGGCGCAGAACAAGCCTGCGATGGGGAACTCCGGCGACGTTTAGCCGACGCAAGGGTCGGTATTTCCAGTTGAATTCACTCCCGCTTCAGGCGAGTTTGCCGCGGCGGGGAGCCAATGATTTCATTCGATCAGATAAAGCCCGGTTCACGGGTGCGGGGTATTGACGGTTCCGGCGTCGCGGAAATCGTGCAGGTCGCGCGATTTGGCCCCGATGCCATCAATGTTGTGTTTCGGGCGAACGGCCGCGTTGGTGAACGGCTCCTCTATCGGGGAGAGGAGGCCGGGTTCGAGTTGGTCGAGCCGGGCCGGACCTACAGCTTCGATGCCGATGGTGGACTCCTGCGTCTGGCATCGGAAGCTTACCGAATTCGCCTCGCCCACCTGTTCGATCCCTATCTTGCGGTCACTGCATCCCAGATTGAGGCGCTGCCGCACCAGATCACGGCCGTCTACGCCGAGATGCTGCCGCGCCAGCCGTTGCGCTTCCTGCTGGCCGACGATCCAGGCGCCGGCAAGACCGTCATGGCAGGATTGCTGATCAAGGAGCTGCTGATTCGGGGCGACCTGGAACGGTGCCTGATCGTCGCTCCCGGTGGACTGGTCGAGCAGTGGCAGGACGAACTCGCCGAGAAATTCTCGCTGCCGTTTGAAATTCTCACCCGGGATCAGATCGAGGCGTCTCTGACGGGTAATCCCTTCATCGATCGGCCGCGCCTGATCGTGCGGCTCGACATGGCATCCCGCTCGGACGAGCTGCGCGCCAAGCTGGCGGCCGCACCCGAATATGACCTGGTCATTTGCGACGAAGCCCACCGTATGGCGGCCTCGTATTTCGGTGGTGAGGTGAAGGAGACTAAGCGCTACAAGCTCGGCAAGCTGCTCGGCGAACGGACACGCAATCTACTCCTGATGTCGGCTACCCCGCACAATGGGAAGGAAGCGGACTTCCAGCTGTTCATGGGCCTTCTCGACGCAGACCGGTTCGAGGGACGCTTCCGCGAGGGCGTCCACAAGGCTGACGTGTCGGACATGCTGCGCCGTCTGACCAAGGAAGAGCTATACCGCTTCGACGGTACACCGCTTTTCCCCGAGCGTCGCGCGCAGACCGCGAGTTACGAACTGTCGCCGGAAGAGACAGCACTCTATCAGGGCGTGACCACCTACGTCCGCGAGGAAATGAATCGCGCCGATCGCGGCGGCGACGGCAAGCGTCAGGCGAACGTCGGTTTTGCGCTGCAGATCCTTCAGCGTCGTCTCGCTTCATCACCCGCGGCGATCTACAGATCACTGGAGCGTCGCCGAAAGCGGCTCGAAGAGCGCCTGCGCGAAGAGCTGGTCATGCGCAAAGCCGGCGCGGCTCAGCTCAGCGGCACCCGCGACCTCAAGGCTTATGATCCTGATGATCTCGACGAGGCTCCCGGGGACGAGGCAGAGGAGGCCGAAGAGGAGATCCTCGATCAGGCCACAGCGGCCCGGACAGTCGACGAACTTAAGACCGAGATCGAGCATCTGAAGCAGCTCGAACTGCAGGCATTCCGGCTGAAGCAATCGGGTCAGGACACCAAGTGGCGCCAGCTCATGTCCATCCTGGACGATCCGATCATTCGCGACCCTGCGACGGGACTTCGCCGCAAGATTCTCATCTTCACCGAGCCTCGGGATACGCTGGAGTATCTGCAGCAAAAGATCGGCGGCGTTACGGGAGCCGAAAGCGTAGTCGTGATTCATGGCGGTGTCGCGCGAGAGGCGCGTAGGGCGGCGATCGCCGCATTCAATAGCGATCCACAGGTTCGCGTCATGATCGCGAACGACGCGGCCGGTGAAGGCGTGAACCTGCAACGCGGCGCGCATCTGATGGTCAACTACGACCTGCCCTGGAATCCAAACCGGCTTGAGCAGCGATTCGGAAGAATCCACCGTATCGGTCAGACCGAGGTCTGTCATTTGTGGAACCTTTGCGCGACCAACACGCGTGAAGGCGAAGTCTACCGCCGCCTGCTCGAAAAGCTTGAGGAAGCGCGCAAGGCACTCGGCGGCAAGGTCTATGACGTGCTCGGCGAACTGTTTGAGGGGCAGGCTCTGCGTGATCTGCTGGTCGAGGCGATCCGGTACGGTGACCGGCCAGAGAAGAAGGCGGAGCTATTCCAGAAAGTGGATGGTGCGGTCGACGTCGAATCGATCGAGAAGCTTGTCGCCGAGCGTAAATTGATATCGGAGGGGATGGACCCGCACGCGGTGTCTGTGATCCGCGAGCAGATGGAGCGCGCACAGGCCCGCCGGCTCCAGCCCCACTTCATCGGGTCCTTCTTCCGGGAGGCGTTTACATTGCTCGGAGGGCGCATATCGGAGCGCGAGGCTGGCCGCTTCGAGATCACGCGCGTCCCGGGTGTCCTGAAGGAGCGGGATCGCCTGATCGGGCGCGGCGACCCTATCCTCGACCGTTATGCACGTGTCACCTTCGAAAAGTCGCTGATCAATGGCCATCCCCAGGCCGAACTGCTCGCACCGGGGCACCCCTTGCTCGACGCTGCGCTGGATGTCGTGCTCCAGCGGTTTCAGCCTCTGCTCGGGCAAGGCGGTATCCTCGTGGACGAAGCCGACGAGGGGCATGAGCCGCGTCTGCTCGTCTACCTCGAACACGCGATCCGCGACGGTCGCCAAGCGCGCTCCGGCGAGCCGCGTGCCGTCTCACAGCGTTTGCAATTCATCTTCTTAAAGGAGGACGGGACGGCCTTCGACGGCGGCCCTGCGCCATATCTCGATTTCCGGCCTGCTACGCAGGAGGAGACGGCGGTTCTACAGGAGGTCGTCAAGGCTGACTGGCTCGCAGGTCATGTTGAAGACCGGGCGTTCGGCTACGCGATCGCGAACCTCGTCCCCCGACATCTCGCTGAGGTCAAGGGCCGCCGCCTGGTCGAAGTCGATAAGATCGAACGCGAGGTGCGTGATCGCCTCAATCGCGAGATCACCTGGTGGGACACCCGCGCCGCTCGACTTCGCGAAGAGGAGCGCGCCGGCAAGGAGCAGCGCATCAATGCGCAGAACGCCGAGGCCACAGCGCAGCGCCTCATGGAACGCCTGCACAAGCGCCAGGAGGAATTGGATCGCGAACGCCAGATCAGTGCGATGCCGCCCGTGCTCAAGGGCGCCGCGCTCGTCGTGCCGAGGGGCTTGTTGCGCAAGACTGGCGGAGAGGCTTCGACGGCTGAAGACAGCGGCTTCTCTGATGATCCAGCCGCGCGCGCCAAGATCGAGAAGGCCGCGATGGATGCAGTCATGGCGGCCGAGCTGGTCTTCGGCAATGCGCCGCGCGATGTCTCCGCCGAGAACAGGGGCTACGACATTGAGAGCCGGGATGGCAGGACGGGCAAGCTCAGGTTCATCGAGGTCAAGGGTCGCCATCGCGACGGGCGCGAGATTATCATCACCAAGAACGAACTGCTGGCTGCGCTCAATGCGCCGGATGCATTCCATCTGGCGCTGGTCCGGGTTGATGACGGCTACGCGCAGGAGCCGCTCTATGTGCAGAACTTCTTCGATCGCGAGCTTGGATTCGCCGAAACGGCTGTTGTTTTCGGCTTCGAGCAGCTCGCGTCGCTGGCGCGCAAGTAGTCGCACTGTAGGAAAGCGACCACAATGAAGGCGACCATCATCCGCGAACCCTGGATTAGCGAAATACTCGCCGGCCGAAAAACCTGGGAGATGCGGTCGAGGCCAGTGAAGACGCGTGGATTAATCGGACTGATCCGCAAGGGCAGCGGTCAGGTGGTGGCGACCGCGCGTCTGATCGACTCGCCAGCTTCGCTGAACGTTGAGAGCTACACGAAGACCGTGCATCTGCATCGTATTCCACTGGAGCAGCAAGCAAGCGTCATCGCCCAGGGCTGGGTCTATCCTTGGATTCTGGCCGACGTTCGGCCTCTGCATCCGTCGGTTCCTTACAGCCACAAGGGAGGCGTCGGCTGGGTGACCTTGGACTCGGAAGTCGAGACGGAAATCATGAGACGTGTCGATCAATCGACGGGGGCTGTCGCGCAACGGCTGCACCGAGAAACCGAGGTGCACCATTCACAGACCGGCAAACGGGCACATGACGTGACGGATAAGAAAGTGCTGAGCAAGCGAATGAAGGTGGAAGGTCGTATTGAAGGAGATCGATGCATCATCCCAATCACGGAGGGCAATATCACGCATGGTCACATCTATCTGCGGTCGGTTGTGAGCTTCTTCCCCTCCGATAGCATCGGCGGCTCTGACGAGAGCCAGTCGGCAGCGCGATCCCTGACTTTGTCCTTCGATGGAGGTCCGGTTGTCTCGACAGATATCGCCGGACCGGATAGGCATGATCGCCCAGGCAAGTCGGCGCACTATATTTTCCGCCACGCTCGGTCGGCTGTGCTAAGCCCATTCTTCGAGCGCACAGGAGCGACGGCAGGTGACCAAGCCATCATCACCCGGACCTCTCCCTACTGCTATTCGATCAGGCTGCTGAAATCCGGCCGAACTCCCATCTGAGTGACGACATGAAGACCGCCGCCATCCGCAAGAAGCTCATCGAAGTCTCAATCCCGCTAGAACAGATTAATTCTGCTTCGAAGAAGCAGAAAGCACCTAAAGGCTATCCGACAGCCCTACATAAATACTGGGCACAGAGACCCATAGCAGCTTGTCGCGCGGTACTGTTTGCGCAGCTCGTCGACGACCCGTCGGCTTGGCCCGATCGCTTTCCAACTGAGGAGGCGCAGGAGGTTGAACGGCGGCGGCTACACAAGGTAATCGAGGAGATCGTGCCGTGGGAGGCTTCCAACGACGAGACGAAGCTTGACGCCGCACGCTGGGAAATCGCGCGCTCGGTCGCGTGGGGCCTTGGTGAGGACCCGCCGCCGAAGACGAACAGCAAGGCAATCCTCGACTACCTTCAGACCAAGGCGCCACCCGTTTACGATCCCTTTTCTGGTGGAGGTTCGATCCCGCTCGAAGCTCAGCGGCTCGGATTACGCGCCTATGGGTCGGATCTCAACCCCGTCGCGGTGCTGATCGGTAAAGCGCTCGTAGAAGTCCCGCCTAAGTTCGCCGGCCTTGCCCCGATTAATCCGGAAGAGCGGGAGGAGGCGAAGAACGGGCAATTGCGAAGCTGGAGGGGTACGGAAGGTCTGGCGCAAGACCTGCGCTACTACGTCAAGTGGATGCGGGATGAAGCCGAGAAGCGTATCGGTCATCTGTACCCGAAAGCTAAATTGCCGGACGGTCTGGAGGCGAATGTCATCGCGTGGCTTTGGGCACGCACCGTGCGCTCGCCCGACCCGAGCGCGAGGGGAGCGATGGTCCCGCTCATTTCGTCGTTCATGCTCTCGACCAAGGAGGGCAAGAAGGCTTGGGTTGAACCAGTGATCGACGAAAAGGCGCTGGACGGCTGGCGCTTCGAGGTGAAGACCGGAAAGCTGACTAAGGCCGAGGAAAAGGAAAAGGCCCAAGGCACAAAGTCAGGGAGAGCGGCCTTTCGATGCGTCCTGACGGGCGCAAACATTGGCGGAGCCTACATCGACGAAGAAGCGCAAGCCGGAAAGATGTC
>NZ_CAFJ01000768.1 GCF_000239795.1 Bradyrhizobium sp. STM 3809
ATATGCCGCTTGGCATAATCCCGGGCAATCACGACATTGACCGAGCCCTAGCAAAGAACGCAAGCTTTACCGCTAAATTCAAGCCTCTGGTGGCGGCGCTCGCCAGTGAAGGGCTGCCGAGCATTCCCGTTACCGATCCGATTTGGCTCACATTCTCTGCAGGGGATGCAGCCGTTCGGCTTGTATTGCTAAATAGTTGTTGGGGATGCGGATCAAAGGAGTTCATACCGGCCGAATTCCGAGATGACGTACAAGACGCGATCGAAAAAGCACTTTCTCGAGGACAGCCAGACAAACAGATCGCTGCGTACTACGATCGACAGTTTGACACTCCCGCGTTTTCCAACGACACAATCGAGAAGCTAATCAACGCAATCCCGAACGCAAGCGATTGCCCCGTCCTAGTTGTCGCAGCACACCATAACCTCTTGCCGCAGCGCCTAACGAGGCTCGCGCCGTATACGGAACTCGTTAATTCAGGCGCAGTTCGGGGCGCACTTGAGGAACTCGACGTGCCGGTACTTTATCTTCACGGGCACATTCATCAAGACCCAATTGAACTTCTTCAACGGCCCGGCGGCAATGTAGTTGCTTCAATAGCAGCTCCAGAGATTGTCAAAGGGTTTAACGTCATCGAGCTTATATTTACGAGAACATCACTGCCCCTGACATGCCGGATTATCAAATGGCGATTCGACCAAGGTGGCTATTTAAAGCAGCAGAAGCCCGTCAACATTCCGCTTATTGGCTCACGACGAAGGTCGCACAACGACTCGCTCGCTCCTCTCTATAGTCTTTTACTGAAACACAAGGAATTGTACTGGAATCAACTAATAGAAGAGGCCAAAGCAATCTTTGCATCAAACGTTGAAGAAGAACTCGAGGAAGCTTTGGAACTCCTCTTTTCAGATGGTCGAATTGAAATTTATAACTACGAACTCGCATCCTACAATTGGATTGTCGGAGCACGCGTATGACAATGCTCCCTCTTAATCCATTCCGCCCCACTCGCTGGGAGCACCAGCCCGACGGCAAGCAACTGATTTGGTATACTCGGACAGCCAACCATTTAGCTGACGACAAATCAATATACGTAAGCGGGAGCCGGGGCAGCGGAAAGACCACCCTCTTAAAGAGTATCTGCTGGGAAGACCTGGCAAAGAATACATCTCTTCGCATCCAGAAAAAATTAGAGGACTTCAAAAGTATCGGTATCTATATTCGTTTTCCAGACCACCTCACCGTAGCAATGTCATTCGTCGACTGGAAAGCGACATACCCTCAGGCCCCATCGCCGGAACTTGAATTCCACCGCTTCTTCTCGCTTTTGGTCGAGCTAACCTGTTGCGAACGAGCCTTACAGGCATGCCATGAGCTGCGATCGCAAACGTTATTAAGTCTCTCGCCGCAGGACGAGAGGCAGATCACCTCCGCTTTTCTCAACGAGTTTACCCGACTGAACAGCTTCGCGGAATCGGGGACAGCAACCTTCTACGAGCTCGCTCGATTACTTCGAGACGTTGTCCGAGAAATGAACGCCGCCTCCGTGCGGGGCACAATTACTGCTATTGACACTCGTCTTCCGCCCCGTGAACCGGGCGAACTTCTGGCCTTTCTAATAGGACGATTATCAAGCGCAACAAGACTTGTCGGCTCTGAGACTACACGCCCCTCCGGTTTTAAGTTTTGCCTTGACGACTGCGAAGTGTTGAGTACTGCACAGCAAGTCAGCTTGAATACGCTGGTCCGCAATTCGAAGGCCCCAGTATCCTGGGTTGTAAGCTATGTTGGCTCCCTCTTCGAAAATAGCCGCACATATCTGGAGCAACAGCCATTGACCGACGCCGATCGGCGAGTGATATCGCTCGACTCTCGAAAAGACACTGACTTCCGCGAACTTTGCCAAGCAGTAGTCAGTTTACGCCTTATGTTCTCAGTATCTGAGCAGGCCCGGAACGCGAGGAACGTCGGCGACTTAAAAGATTTTTTCCCACTGGAAACCAGACTCGGGTCACGGAATGTAAACGACCTAATGGAACAAATGCTGCGCCGCTCAGCTAGTCCGATTGCAACCCGCCTACTGGAAAACACCAAGACTGTTCAGCTAGCGTTAGAGCGAGGTGGCCAGCGGAATTCAACAGCTTCCCCTCCCCTATATCAAACATACGTTCTACTTCATTGGCAGGGACAATCCGACGCATTCAAGACGTCTTTCAACAAAGTAGACGAGAGCGACCTGGAACGGCGTACGCTGTCGGTTCGCGATCGAGCAGGAGAAGCTTGGCTTCGGCGAAAGCAGAATGCTGCACTTCTTCATCTAGCTTCCGCGCTTAAAACGAAGCGGATTCCTCTAGCGGGAGCGAACATAATACTTTCTTTATCAGACGGCTCGATCCGAGACTTCTTGGAAATTCTGGGATTCATTTATGAGGGCTACGCCAAAAAGCAGAAGTCAATCGCTTACAGCCAAGAGAGTCTGGATAGATTCGCGCTGGCGAGGACCGCTATCGCGGCCGACGTTCAAACAAACGGAATTTATAAGGCAAGCAGCGCCTATCATGCAGGCGTAAGCGCCCGCGGAGAGCGAGATTTCGACGTCGTTCTGAGACTCATAGAAGGCTTAGGCAGATACACAGCCCTGCTCCAATCTGACCATCGCGATCCGAGCGTTCTGGGCCGATCCGAGCGTGGCGTATTTCAGGTTAGGTTCGAAACAACCAGAACGGATAGATCGGATGACATCGCGAAGCGCGAGCGGACGGTTCTTAACGTTATCCGGCAAGCCGAGATCGCGGGCTATGTAAGAATGGTCGAACCGACCAATCAAGAATTAGATAAGGATGTTAAACTTGGGCATATTTTGCGGTTCAGACTACATCGACGCTTAGCTCCATATTACGGATTTTCATACCGCGGACCGTACGAGCCCGTCGCCATATCGGCCTCAGAGATTTGGCAGCTATGCGATCGCAGCAGCCCTGTGGATCCGTCCTTGTGGGCCGACTCTATGTCCTCCAACCCGAACACATTTGACCAAAGCGAGCTGTCTTTCGATTGGGACAATGAATCGTGACTAAAGGAGCTTTTGCCAGCGCGAACATTTTGCTTCGTCAGCGGTCTGACGATCTCTCGCCATTTGTCACGCGCGAATATGACTTAGTTCTTTCAGCACTGAGTTGGGAGAGTCGGGGAACCACCGCAATCGAGAAGCTAAAACGCAAGTTTCCGCAGCTTCATCTCTTGAAGTTCAGTTCAGCCAGCAATTCGCGCGCGGCGGAACTTAAGAATGAACAAGTGAAGCTTTTCGCAAAGTCGTCCGACTCCTGTATTCTCGTTGAACTAGATAGCTCTACTTCTTTCCCTAGCAATGTTCAGAAGATAGACGAGTTTTTACAATCCAAGCTCACTCTCGCCCAGAGACCACTGAGGGTTCTCTGCGACATTAGCTGCATACCGAAGTCCTACATTCTTCTACTTATAGGGTTCGGGTTTCGACAGAACTATTTCGCTCGCTTCGACTGCGTGTATGCAGAGGGACGATATCCATTGAGCAAGCAGCATGCCGCTGCATCTCCTGTAAAGTCTAGCGGGAGCATAACGTCCGAGGGAGTCTGGCAATCGCTACCAGTTCCATTTTTTGAGTCTGAAAGTACGATTCCAAATGAGAGAGACGTCTTGGTGGCCTTGGGCGGCGAGGTTGGTTTAACTTTGCCGTTTATAGAAAAATACGAGCCAAGGCGCTTAGGGCTGATGATGATCTCTGAGAGCGAAGTACAGACGCCGGATAAGCTCCCTAAAAGCGAGCAGTACGCGCTGAATGAACTAAAGAAGGAGCCGAATCTTAAACGTGTGAACTTCTCGCTAGGTGACGTCATTGGTACTACGAGATACGCGATCGACTTCTGCAAAGAGTCTTCAGCTGACACGATCACAGCTCTTGCGATCGGCTCAAAAACTCACGCTTTGGCGCTTGGCATAGCTGCTTTGAGTCAAAGCCGAATGGAGGTAATTTGTCGAATACCCAAGCGATATACGATGCTTGATGTTGAGCCGAATGGCTCTGTACTAGGCTTTGAAATTGAGGATCGGTTTGAGCCGAACGCTTACGTCGTTTAGCTTACCCCGGCGGCACGCCCCCCGCCCAAACTGCCCGTCGTGCCAATCTGCCGCATCCCGTCGGGCAACTCCGGCCTTGTGTCGTCGGGCAAATCAGATCGATGCTCCCCGCCGTCTTCCGCTCGCTGAAGGGGCGTTTCGCGATCGTCACGGACCGTGGAGCGGGAGATGCGGTGGCCGCC
>NZ_CAFJ01000767.1 GCF_000239795.1 Bradyrhizobium sp. STM 3809
CGGAATATTCCTTGTAGACCGGCACCGCATGGCCGCCGAAGATCTCGCTCTTCATCACCTCGGAGAAGCCGAGGATGGCGTTGAGCGGCGTGCGCAGCTCGTGGCTCATCTGGGCCAGGAAGCGCGACTTCGCGACGTTGGCGGCCTCGGCGCGGTAGCGCGCCTCGTCGGAGATCGCCTTGGCCTGCTCGAGTTCACCGATCAGCGCGTCCTTTTCGGCGCGCGCCTCGAGTGTTGCGAGCGTCGTCGAATGCAGCTGGTGCGCCAGCAGCACGAAATAGCCTTCGGCGGCGACGGCGAAGCCGGCCAGCAGGTAGTTGTCGAACGAGCCGGACAGCGCCAGGCTGAGCGTGATCGCGACCGTCACCGGCGCGGTGACCGCGACGGCTGCGATCGGCAGGTTCGCCGCGAGCATGCTGGAGACGGCGATCACCAGCAGCATCAGGAACATCATCAGCGTGCCCGACACCTCCGCCAGCGCCGGGTGGATCAGGATTGCCATCCAGCACACGCCGTAGAGCAGGTCGAGCAGCACGAAGCGCGTGCGCCAGCGCCGCACAGCCGCCAGCGACGGCTGGTCGGCGAGAAAGTTGCTACAGTTGCGCACGATCGCGATATGGATGCAGAGCACGCCGAGCGTCCAGGCGCCGGCGGCGACCGCGTGCAGCCAGACGCTCAGCATCAGGCCGGTCGCGACCACCAGCAGCATCACGATGTAGGAGGCGGAGATGCGGGTCTGCGCGTATTGGCGCAGCAGCTCGCGGTCGAAGGCCGGCCGCGTTCCCGATGTCGACGTTAACCGGTCGCGCGCCTCGCGCACCCGCTGCTGCGCGGCGCGGCGCTGGCTCGCCGGCGCAAGCGCCGGTCCATCGGCCGGAAGCTCGACGATCTCGGGCTTTTCCGCGGGTTTACTCATCAACAACACGAATCCTGCCCGGGGCCGCGCGGGCTGCTTTCTGCATCGTCTATAACTGGCTCGAAATCCTTAAGACGGATTATAGACAACGAAAAATTTGCGTTAACCGCGCGTTAAAATTAACCATTGTGGCGCGGCGCGAGGCCGGTTGCGCGCAGCCGCCGCCAGCCGATCACGAGGCCGGTGAGGCTGAAGCCCAGGCCGGCCGTACACAGGCCGACGATGAGCAGCGTGCGCAAAGTCGCGTGAGCGAGCAGCGTCGGGAAATCGAGCGTGTGCAGCGCCTGATACAGCCAGCGGTAGGTGCGCCTGGACGGATCGAGCTTCTCGAGCACGGCGCCCGAGGCGGAGTCGATGTGATACCAGGTGTCGCCGCAGACCACGCGATGAACCGGGGCCTGCGGCACGTCAGAGACGAACGGATAGTCATCGCCCGGTTCGACCTCGATCGATCGCGCGCAGCCGCTGCTCAGACGGGAGCTGACGGCGTTGATCTCCGCAGGCTGCAGGAAACGGCCCACGATGTGCCAGGCGGAGCCATCGAACATGGAGATCTGCTGTTGCATCAAGGCGCGACGCGCGCGCTGGTGCAGGCGGCCGCCGAAGGCGAACCATTCGATCTCGCGGACCTCGCCGGCCACCGCCGCCGGCGGTGCGGCGCCGAGCTGCGCCCAGTCCGGCGCGCCGGTCAGGATGGCGTCCTCGGATGGCGTGAGATGGCCGGTCGCAAACAGCCGGCCGTGATCCATCGACAGCCAGCCGCTCACGATCCAGGTCAGCAGGAATTGCATGCAGACCAGGCCTGCCCAATGATGCCACAGGTGCCAGCCGTGGTAGCGCGAGCGGAGCCGCACCCTGCGCAGCCGCAGCCTGACGGGTCCGAGCAGGGCGCCGGTCACCGCCGCAACGACAGCCGCCAGCGACAGCCACCACACCGTGACGTTCCACGCGGCCCAGTCCTTGCGCAGCACGGTCGGATAGATCCAGTGGACGACGCTGCCGAGATAATTCCAGCGGCGCTCGAAGCGGGTCGTATCCAGCACCACCTCGCCGCTCCGCGAGGAGACGTAGAGCTCGGTCCCCTCGACATCGTTCAGCGCGATGCGGTACAGCGGGCGATGCGCATCGAACCGGTTCGGCACCGTCCATTGATCGTAATCGTTGCGCGCGACGACCGCGGCGTCCTTGGCGCCGAGCCCACGCTGCTGTGCCGTCGCGCGGGCGATGGCCAGCGCGAGATCGGGGGCGGCGACATCGGCCGCGGTCAGCGTGTCGGCATGAAGCGCCACGATCCGGTCTGCGGCGGAGACGACGTAGACCGGACCATCCGCGCGTTGCCACAGCCGGACGCGGCTGATGTGATCGATGCCGCCGGCGGCGACGGCTTCCGCAGGGCTGTGGAGCGACGTGGTGAGATCGAGCGTCGTGAGTCCGGCAACGCGCTCGCTCTCCGTCTGGCCCGGAAACGGTACGAAGTGCATGACGATGCCGGTGGCGAACCATAGCGCGAACAGCGGACCCAGGGGGATGCTGAGCCATCGATGCGTGAGGATCAGCGCCCGGATCATGCTCTAGAACTTGAACGAGGCTTCGACCTCGTAGGTGCGGGGGGCGCCGAGGAATATCTGGTCGGGATAGAACGGATCGCTCCAGGCCGCGTAGCGCCGGTCGGTGACGTTGCGGACGCGGAAGGCGAGGCGGGTGCTGGTCGCGGTGGCGAATAGCGGCAGCCTCGGCAGGTCAATGAAAGCGAACAGGTCGGCGGTGGTGTAGGCCAGCAGCTTCACGGTGTTGGCGTCGGTGCTCCAGCGGTCGCCGACATGGCGCACCGAGACGCCGAGCTCGACCGGCCACCAGCCGGGATTGAAGAAGCGGTAGGAGCCGCCGCCATTGATGATGACGGCGGGGATGTTCGGCGGCGTGTTGCCGGAGAACGAGCCGCCGCCGGCGAGGTCATAGTCGGCATAGCGCGCGCGGACATAGGCGACGTTGCCCCACAGCTTGCTCTCCGGTGTCGGCCGCACCGCGGCGGCGAACTCGACGCCCTGCGACGTCACCCTGCCGGCGAGGTTGAGCTGCTGGCCGGCCTGGGCGCTGTAGACGTTGCTGCGCGCGATGTCGAAGGCCGAGAAGGTCCACTCGGCGCGTCCGTTCCACGCCAGCTGCTTGACGCCGGTCTCATAGCTGCGAGAGTCCGACAGCGCCAGGTTCTGCGTCGGAGACAGGAGGAAGATGCTGTCGGCCGAGATGTCGGCAGCGGTCGCATACTGGCTGAAGAAGGTCGTGCCGGGCAGCGCTTCCCAGGTATATCCGATGCGTCCGGTGACCGGTTGCCAGCTCGTCGAATAGGGGAAGCCGGGGCGCTCGGCGCCATTCCGGATCCAGCTGCGGTCAAGCGTGAATGGGTTGTAGCGCAGGCCGCCGACCACGGCGAAGCTGTCGGTCAGCTTCAGGTGGTCTTCGAGATTGAGCGCGACATTGTCGATGGTGGCGGTCTGCAACTGCGTCGTCAGCAGGCCATAGGTCCCGCGGTCGAAGCCGACGAGCGGGACCGAGTCGCCCGGGAAATTTGCCGCGCCCGGTCGCGTGAAATCCGTGTGCGAGCTCTCGACCGAGGCAACGATGCGATTGGCCAGGCCGAAGATGCTGCCGTTCCAGGTGACATCGGTGACGTTGCCGACGATGTTGTGGTTGTGGTGGACGAAGAAGCGCTCGCGATCGACCAGGTTGGTGTTCGCGTTGAACGCGGCGACCTCGTTGTTGTACCAGTCGCGGCTGGCATTGTAGTTGTAGATCTGGCTCCGCAGCGTGACGGCGTTGTTGAGGTCCCATTCGAAGCCGCTGCGGACCCACGACTCCCTGATCGTCTTGTGGCCGTCGATCACGTTGTAATTGGTCGACAGCGTCCGGCCATCGATCGTCACCGCGCCGAGATTGCTGCCATTGTAGTCGGACACCTTGGTGCCCGACACGATGCCGCTGGTCGCATTGGCGCCGCTGAAGGCGACCGGCACCAGCGGCGTGCCCTCATAAGGCCTGGCCTTGTAGTCCTTGAACTCTGCGGCCACGAAGGTCCTGAAGCTGTCGGACAGGCGGTCGTTCAATTGGCCGGAGACGTGGACGTTCTTGAACGCGGTGTCGTCGATGAAACCGACCTCCTTGGTGCGGCTGATGTCGAATCGATAGTCGAGCCCTTGGACGCTCGTGCTGCCGCCCGAGCCGAAGCCGCTGCGCAACGTGCCGCGCTGGTCGAAGCCGACGAACGCCTCGCTCTCGACCGGGCCGGTGTGAGGCGCCTTGGTTACGAAGTTGATGGTGCCCCCGACCGCGCCCTGGCCCGAGCTCAGCGAGGAGGGGCCCTTCAGGATCTCGACGCGGTCGAGATTGAAGGTCTCCATCGTCAGCGCGGTGAAGCCGGTCGGGCCGATATTGATGCCGTTGTAGAGGACGTTGACCTGGTTGCCCTGGAAGCCGCGCATCGCGAAGCCGACGTCGTTCGGCGCATCGCCGGCGCTGACGCCGGCGGCGCCTTTCACCGCATCGACGGTCGTGTGGTAGCCCTGTTCGCGCAGCGTGTCCG
>NZ_CAFJ01000766.1 GCF_000239795.1 Bradyrhizobium sp. STM 3809
TGCGGCGCTCCTCACCATGAGGGTTGAGATGGATTGCGCGCGGGTCCATCACCCCATCGGCCGCTTATCCTTGATCCGCTTCGCCTTGCCGGCCGAGCGCTCCAGCGTATCCGGAGGCACGGCCTTCACCTTGGCCGTCACACCGATGGTGTTCTTGATGTGGATCGAGATTCGCTCGGCGTGCTCGCCGAGTGCCGTCTCGTCCCAATGCTCGGGGCGCGATTCCGCGTAGATGGTCAGCTCGTCCATGCGGCCCTCGCGCGTCAGCTCCAGCATGAAGTGGCCGCCGCACCATTCGGTGGTCAGCAGGATCTCCTCGATCTGCGACGGGAACAGATTGACGCCGCGCAGGATGATCATGTCGTCGGAGCGGCCGGTGACCTTCTCCATGCGCCGCATGCCCGGCCGCGCGGTGCCGGGCAGCAGCCGCGTCAGGTCGCGGGTGCGGTAGCGGATGACGGGGAAGGCTTCCTTGGTCAGCGAGGTGAACACCAACTCGCCCATCTCGCCGTCGGGCAGCACGCGGCCGGTGTCGGGGTCGACGATCTCCGGGTAGAAATGATCCTCCCAGATGTGCAGGCCGTCCTTGGTCTCCAGGCACTCCTGCGCCACGCCGGGACCGATCACCTCCGACAGGCCGTAGATGTCGGTGGCGTCCATCGCGAATGCGTCCTCGATCTCGGCGCGCATCGCGTTGGTCCAGGGCTCGGCGCCGAAGATGCCGATCTTGAGCGAGCTCTGGCGGGGATCGAGGCCCTGGCGCTTGAACTCGTCGAGGATCGCCAGCATGTAGCTCGGCGTCACCGTGATGATGTCGGGACGGAAGTCGTTGATCAGCTGGACCTGCCGCTCGGTCATGCCGCCGGAGATCGGCACCACGGTGCAGCCGAGCTCCTCGGCGCCGTAATGCACGCCGAGACCGCCGGTGAACAGGCCATAGCCATAGGCGTTGTGGATGATCATGCCGCGGCGGCCGCCGGCGGCGCGGATCGAGCGGGCCATCACGCCGGACCAGGTCGCGATGTCGTTCTTGGTATAGCCGACCACGATCGGCTTGCCGGTGGTGCCCGAGGAGGCGTGCACCCGCACCAGCTGCTCGCGCGGCACGGCAAACATGTTGAACGGGTAATTGTCGCGCAGGTCGGTCTTTACCGTGAACGGGAATTTGGCGAGATCGGCGAGTTCGCGGAAATCCGATGGATGCACGCCGGCCTTGTCGAACGCCTGCCGGTAATGGGCGACGTTGTCATAGGCGTGCTTGAGCGACCAGGCGAGGCGCCTGGTCTGCAGCGCCATGATCTCGTCGCGCGAGGCGCGCTCGGTTTCGTCCATCTCGGGCACGTAGCTGCCTGTCGATTGAAGCTTGGTCATGGGTCGGGTCCTTAGGCAGAGCCGTGGGCGAAAAGGTCAGGTCGCGCCATTCGCGCCTGCTGGCACCAGCGTGCCGCCGATGCTGCGCGAATGGCCGCGGAATTCGGCAATGACGGTCTCGCCAGCCGTGACGCGGACGTCGTAGATGCCGGAGCGGCCGCTGCGCGAAACTTCGTGCGCACGGGCCGTCAGGACATCGCCGAGCTTGCCGGGCCGGATGAAGCTGATGCTGCCCTGCGCCGCCACGGTGCGGTCATTGTGGGAATTGCAGGCGAAGGCGAAGGCGGAATCGGCCAGCGTAAAGATGAAGCCGCCATGGGCGATGCCGTGGCCGTTGACCATGTGCGGCTGCACCGTCATCTGCAGGGTGGCGCGTCCTGGGCCGATCTCGACGATCTGCATGCCGAGCCCCTGGCTGGCGCGATCGTCCTGCCACATGGCGTCGGCGCAGGCGCGGGCGAGCGCCTCGGGGGAGAGCGGGGCCGCGCCGCTCACCGGCTGCCCTCCGGCTGCGCGCAGGGCAGGACCGGCGCATGGCAATGCGCATGTGACACCACGGCGTTCTCTCCCGTTGATGCTTGTTGGAACAAGCATTCTGAACTAGTTAAGCTCGATATCGTGGCGAATATTCCGCGCGCGTCAAGCGAAAGCGATGCTTGCGCAGCCCGCGTGTCGCCGCCTGTTTTCCGCAACCGGAAGGACTCCTGCGCGTGCCGGAAGCTGCTGATATGGCCGTCGTGACCGGTCTCGGAATTGGCCTGGTCTATGGCGTGGTCGGGCTGTTGAGCGGCTTCTGCATGATGAGCAGCCTGCGTGACTGGTGGGCCGACGGCGACGGCCTGAAGGCGCGGACTTATGCGCTGGCGATGGGGGTCGCCGTCATCGCCACGCAGCTGCTCGCGGCCAACGGCGCCGTCGATCTCGGCAAGTCGATCTATCTGCAGCCGACCTTCTCGATGCCGCTGATGTTCGCCGGCGGTGTGCTGTTCGGCTACGGCATGGTGCTCGCGAACGGCTGTGGCTCGCGCGCGCTGGTGCTACTCGGCCGCGGCAATCTGCGCTCCTTCGTCGTCGTGACCGTGCTGGCGATCGCGGCGGAGATGACGTTGAAGGGCCTGATCGCGCCGCTGCGGATCGCGCTGATGCAGGGGTCGCAGACGAATGCGACCGCGACGTCTCTGCCGGCCGTGCTGTCTGCCGGCGGCCTGCACGGCGCATCGGCGCGGCTGCTGCCGGCACTGGCGCTCGGCGGCGCGCTGCTCGTCTTCGCTCTTGCGCATGCACCCTTCCGGCGCTCGCCCGGCCAGATGTTGGCGGGCCTCATCGTCGGGCTGCTGATCGCGGCCGGCTGGTTCGCGACCGGCACGCTCGGCGCCGATGATTTCAACCCGGTGCCGGTGGCGTCGCTGACCTTCGTCGCGCCGATCGCCGATGCCCTGCAATATGTCATGCTGTCGACGGGCTCGACGGTGAATTTCGGCATCGCCACCGTGGCCGGCGTGCTCGTCGGCAGTCTGTTGACGGCCGTGGCAACGCGCCGCTTCGCGCTCGAGGGCTTTCAGTCGCCGCAACACATGCTGCGCTCAGCCGGCGGCGCCGCGCTGATGGGCATCGGCGGCGTCATGGCGCTGGGCTGCTCGGTGGGGCAGGGGCTGACGGGACTGTCGACCCTGGCGCTGCCGTCATTCGTGGCCATTGGCGGCATCTTCATCGGCACGGCGGTGGGGCTGCGTGGCGCCTTGCGCGTCAGGCCCTTGAAGATCGAGCCGCAGGCGGCGCGTTAGTTTCATTGCGTCGCTACCAACCGACGTCATTTCGGGTTCAAGGCCTGTCGGCCTTGCCCCGGAATGACGTTCGGTGTGATGTCGGCGAACGATCTCACTCCGCCGCGCGCGTGACGATGCGGATCTCCGACGTCAGCGTCCGGTGCACCGGGCATTTGTCGGCGATCTCCATCAGCTTCTTGCGCTGCTCCGCATCGAGCGCGCCGTCCATGTGGATCTCGCGCTCGAGCTGATCGATCAGGCCAACCTTGGTCTCGCACTCCGCGCAATCCTCCGCATGGATCTTGCTGTGGCGCAGGGTGACGGTGACGCGGTCGAGCGGCACGGCCTTGCGGTCGGCATAGAGCCGCATCGTCATCGAGGTGCAGGCGCCGAGCGCCGCCAGGAGCAGATCATAGGGGCTCGGCCCGGTATCCTGGCCGCCGACCGAGAGCGGCTCGTCCGCCGTCAGGCGATGCGGGCCGAGCGCGATGCTCTGCTGCAGCTTGCTCGACCGCGTCTCGCGCACGATGACGTCGCGGGGACCCTCCACGGTCGCCGCTTCGGCGCCCGCCGGGGCGACGTAGCGGCTGGCCCAGCTCGCGATCACCTCGGCGATATAGGCGGCATCCGTCTTGCTGCTGATGAGATGATCGGCATGGTCGAGCGAGATGAAGCTCTTCGGATGCTTGGCGGCGACGAAGATGTGGGTCGCATTGTCGATGCCGACGGTGTCGTCGACCGGAGAGTGCATCACCAGCAGCGCCTTGTGCAGATGCTTGACCTTGTCGAGCAGGCGCTGCTCGGCCACGTCGTCGAGGAACGAGCTGCTGATGCGGAACGGCCGGCCCGCGAGCGAGACTTCGGCCGTGCCGTCGCGGCGGATCGCCTCGATGCTGTCCTTGAACATCGCGGTGACATGCGCGGGATCGGAGGGGGCGGCGATCGTCACCACGGCTTTCGCATCCGGGATGTCGCCGGCCGCCGCCAGCACGGCTGCGCCGCCGAGACTGTGACCGATCAGGATCGACGGCGCCTGCCGGGTCTGGCGCAGATGATCGGCCGCGCGGACGAGGTCGGCGACGTTGGACGAGAACGTCGTGTTGGCGAAATCGCCTTCGCTGGAGCCGAGGCCGGTAAAGTCGAAGCGCAACACCGCGATGCCGTGCGCGGTCAGCGCCATCGCGATGCGGCGCGCCGCGTGCGTGTCCTTGCCGCAGGAGAAGCAATGGGCGAACAGCGCATAAGCGCGCGGCGTGCCGTCGGGGAGATCGAGGGCCGCCGACAGCCTGTCGCCGCTGGCGCCTTCAAACTGGAAACGTTCGGTCGGCATGCGTGGGTCCCTCGATGTTCACTCGCGCTGAGGCAGCAGCTCGATCTCCTGTTCGCCGTTCCGGATCGCCGTCGGCAGGTCCTGGGCAACCAGATCGGAAATCCATTGGACCAGCGTGGGCAGGCCTTCCTCCTTGGCGCGCCGGCGAAGCGGCGGCAGGTCGCGCTCGTGCGCGGTGCCGACCTTGATGTTGAGGCGCTCATAGGGAATCTCGCCGTCCGGCGGCCGGTAGCGCGCATCGAACAGGCGGCGGCCGTGGCTGCGCACGAGGTGGATGCGAATGCCGCCGAGATCCTGTGCGGTCAGGGCGGCGAGGATCACGCTTGGCTTGAGCAGATACCCATAGCCCTTCGGGATCTTGCCGGTCTCTGAGGTGAACTCCATGCTGCGTCTCTGGCACGTTCGGATATCGCGGTGATCGCGCTTTGGGAGGCAAGCGATAGCATGCAGTCCGTAGGGTGGGCAAAGCGAAGCGTGCCCACCATTCTTATCTGCTCAGCTGCTCGACGGTGGGCACGACGCTGCGCGTCTTTGCCCACCCTACGGCTCCGTCAGTTCGGCGTCAGCCGAGCCCGTCACTCCGAATAGCGCTGCTCGGACCAGGGATCGCCGCGATTGTGATAGCCGCGGACTTCCCAGTAGCCGGGCTTGTCGGCCTCGAGAAACTCGATCGCCTTCAGCCATTTCGCGCTCTTCCAGAAATACAGATGCGGCACCACGACGCGGACCGGGCCGCCATGCTCGAGGGTGAGCGGTGCGCCGGACCAGCTGTGCGCGAGCAGCGCATCCTCGGCGGCGAAATCCTCCAGCGCGAGATTGGTGGTGTAGCCGTCATAGGAATGCAGCACGACGAAATTGGCTGTGTCGCGCGGCCGGCAGGCGGCGAGCAGGTCGCGTGTGGCGAGACCCTCCCACTGATTGTCGTAGCGCGACCAGGTCGTCACGCAATGGATGTCGGAGACGAACTGGCGCTGCTCCTGGGCGAGAAACGCGGGCATATCCCAGAACAGCGGACTTTCGACCGCACCATAGACGTCGAGCCGCCAGCGCTCTGGTGTGACCGACGGCGTCAGGCCGAGGTCGAGCACCGGCCAGTCGCGTGTCAGATGCTGGCCCGGCGGCAGGCGCTCATCCTCCGGCCTGACGATGCGGCCGGTCAGGAATTTGCCCTCACGCGCCCAGCGTTCCTTGCTGCGGGTCAGCTTGCTCTCGGGCGGCAGCCCGGACTCGTCTGCCATCTCGGTACCCCGTCGATTTGCGCGGCTCACTCATGCCTGTGCATGGCGGACGCATGCTTGGTGTCGCGCATGGTCGCATAGATGAGCAGCGAGAGGAAGATCACGCCGGACAGGTAATAATAGAACCAAGTCTCGTGCCCGATGCTCTTGAAATAGAGCGCGATCGCCGGCGCGGTGCCGCCGAACAGCGAGACGGTGATCGCGTAGGGCAGGCCGACGCCGAGCGCGCGGATGTTGGTCGGGAACAGCTCGGCCTTCACCACGGCGTTGATCGAGGTGTAGCCGGCGGTGAAGATCCAGGCGCCGCAGATCAGCAGGAAGGCCGTGAACGGCTCCTTGGTGGCCTTGAGCGCGGTCAGGATCGGGATCGTCGACAGGGTGCCGGCGATGCCGAAGAAGATCAAGAGCGGCTTGCGGCCGATGCGGTCGGAGATCGCGCCGTACAGCGGCTGCAGCACGCAGGCGAAAAGCAGCGAGCCGAAGATCACCATCGTGGTCTGGTCTTCGGTCAGGCCGACCGACAGCTTGACGAAGGTCTGCATGTAGGTGGTGAAGGTGTAGAACGCCGCGGTGCCGCCGGCGGTGAGGCCGACGACGAGCAGGAGCTCGCGCGGATATCTGAACAGCGCGGCCATCGAGCTGGACGAGCCCGCCTTCTTCTTGGCCTCCACGAACGCTTCGGTCTCGTGCAGATTGCGCCGCATCACCGCGACGAAGACCGCGAGGCAGGCGCCGATGAAGAACGGGATGCGCCAGCCCCAGGCCTTCAGCTCGTCGGTGGTCAGAAACACCTTTTGCAGCAGCAGGAGCACGATGATCGCGGTGAGCTGGCCTCCGATCAGGGTGACGTATTGGAAGCTGGAATAGAAGCCGCGATGCTTCGCGTCAGCGACTTCCGACAGATAGGTGGCGCTGGCGCCATACTCGCCGCCGAGGCTGAGGCCCTCGATGACCCGGGCGAGCGCCAGGATGATCGGCGCGGCGATGCCGATCGTGGCATAGGTCGGCGTCACCGCGATGATCAGCGAGCCGAAGCACATGCACAGCACGGAGACGGTCAGCGACAGCCGCCGGCCATACTGGTCGGCGAGATAGCCGAACAGCCAGCCGCCAAGCGGGCGCATCAGGAAGGTGGCGGCGAACACCACCGCGGCGTTGAGCTGCTCGACGACCGGATCCTTCGAGGGGAAGAACGCCGGCGCGAAATACAGCGCGAACGCGGTGTAGGCGTAGAAGTCGTACCATTCGACGAGGTTGCCGGCGGAGCCGATCAGGATCGCCTTGATGCGGCGTTCGACGTCCGCGATCGACGTGGCTGGCGTTACGGCAGGCTCGATCGCCTGGTCTGTCATGTCCGGTCTCCGGGCAAGCGTGATTTTGCGGCTCTTCTACGGGAACCGGCGGGATTGCCAATACAGAATAACGGCGGAGGTCCCATGTTCCCTGGGGCAGGAACTTTGCGCTGCGCGAGGATCGGGGGCCTCGCCCTTCGAGATGCTCGCCTTCGGCGAGCTGCTCAGGGTGAGAGGGAAGATGCGGCCTAGACGAGCGGGCTGCCGACGCGGGCGGACATTTCACCCCTCATGGTGAGGAGCGCCGAAGGCGCGTCTCGAACCATGAGGCCGCCGTCCGGGCCGCACCCTTCGAGACGCCGCTGCACGACTCCTCAGGGTGAGGGGAAGGTCTCTTACTTCGGCGCGCGCGGATCGATCGGGGTGGAGCTGGCGACGCCGAGGACATCTTCCAGCACCTTGGCACCGGCCAGCAGGCCGGCATCGTTGCGCGGCCGCGCGACCATTTGCAGGCCGACCGGCAGGCCGGCGGCCGTGAAGCCGCAGGGCAGGGACAGCGCCGGGCAGCAGGCGAGCGTGATGGCGTAGACGATGCCGAGCCATTGCACGTAGTTGTCGAATGTGTGCCCGGCGCATTCGGCGACGTAGCGGTTCTCGACCGGGAACGGCGGCACGATGGTCGCCGGCGCCAGCAGCAAATCATAGGTCTCGAAGAACTTCACCGCGCGCGCGGTGATCGCCACGCGCTGCGCTTCGGCGCGCGCGATCTGTGCCACCGTCAGCTTCAGGCCTTCCTCGATGTTCCAGATCACCTCGGGCTTCAGCAGGTCGCGCTTCGTCCGCAGCAGCTCCTGCTTGCTCATCGCGAAGTCGAGCGCGCGCAGCACGTGGAAGCATTCATGTGCTTCGCTGAAATCGGGATGCGCCTCCTCGACGATCACGCCGAGCTCACTGAAACGCTGCGCCGCCTTGCGGGTCACGGCAATGACCTCGGGATCGACCGGCGTGATGCCGAGATCGGGCGAGTAGGCGATGCGCACCGGCTTCTTGCCGGAGCGGGCCGCTGCCAGGAACGAGGTCGCGGGCGAAGGCAGCGAGATCGGATCGGCGGCGTATTCGCCGCTCATCGCATCCAGCAGCAGCGCGAGATCCTCGACATTGCGGGCCATCGGGCCCTGAACGCCGAGGTTGCGGTCGATGGCGACCGCCGGCGTATGCGCGACGCGGCCGAAGCTCGGGCGCAAGCCGACGATGCCGCAGAAGCTCGCGGGATTGCGCAGCGAGCCGCCCATGT
This sequence comes from Bradyrhizobium sp. STM 3809, assembly GCF_000239795.1. Lineage (GTDB taxonomy): Bacteria > Pseudomonadota > Alphaproteobacteria > Rhizobiales > Xanthobacteraceae > Bradyrhizobium. The sequence continues at coordinate 8,292 of NZ_CAFJ01000766.1, forward strand.
CCGAGCCATGCGCCAGCCACGCCATGCCGGTGGCGAGCGCGACCGCGGCGCCGCCGGAGGAGCCGGCGGCCGAGCGGGACGTGTCCCAGGGATTGCGCGTCGCGCCGAACACCTCGTTGAAGGTGTTGGCGCCGGCGCCGAATTCCGGGGTGTTCGACTTGGCGTAGATCACGCCGCCATTCGCTTCGAGATGCTCGACCATCAGGTCTGAGCGTTCCGGAATCCGGTCCTTGAAGATCGGCGAGCCCTGCGTGGTCAGCACGCCCTGGACATCGGTGAGGTCCTTGATCGGGACGGGCAGCCCGGCGAGCAGGCCGCGGTCGCCGGCCGGCTTCTGCATCAGCGCCTTGGCGTGATCACGCGCGCGGTCGAAGCACAGGGTCGGCAGCGCATTGACCTTGTCGTCGACGGCCTTGATGCGCGCTTCCAGCGCGTCGAGGCAATCGAGCGGGGTGACTTCGCCGGCCTTCAACTTGTCGACGACGGCACAGGCGGTCTCGCGGATCAATCCCTGGTCGGCCAAAGCTTGGTTCTCCTGATTGGAAGCGTCCCGGCGCGTCGTCGTAGATCATGTTTCGCGCGCAGTAGAAAGGCCGCTGCGCTCAACCCCACCCTGCGCTGATGCCGCCATCGACGGTATAGATCACGCCCGAGGTGTAGCCGGCGCGGTCGGACGCCAGGAACGCCATCAGGTCGGCAATCTCTCTGACGTGGGCGGGGCGGCCGAGCGGCAGGCCCTTCTGGAATTCCGTGTAGCGGCTTTCGTCGCCGAACTGCTGCTTGGCACGGGTCTTCAGCAGGGTGACGTGCCGGTCGGTGCCGACCGGGCCGGGATTGATGCCGACGACGCGGATGTTGTCGGCGAGGCTCTTGGAGCCGAGCGCGCGGGTGAAGGCCATCAGCGCCGCGTTGCCGGCGCTGCCGCAGATGTAGTTGGCATCGAACTTCTCGCCGGCCGCGCCGATGTCGTTGATGATCACACCCGCTCCGCGCGCCTTCATCTGCGCATAGACCAGCCGCGCCAGGTTGATGAAGCCGAACACTTTGAGGTCCCAGGCGTGCCGCCAGGTCGCCTCGTCGATCCTGTCGATCGGGCCGCCCGGAATGTCGCCGGCATTGTTGACGAGGATGTCGATGTCGGCCGCCTCCTGCGCCAGCCGGGTCACGTCCTCGGATTTGCGCAGGTCGACCACGTGCGCCGCCGCATCGATCTGGTGCCTCGCGCGGAGCTGCTCGACCAGCGCCGACAGGCGGTCGCTGCTGCGCGCCGCGAGCCGGACATGGCAGCCTTCCTCGGCGAAGGCTTCGGCCGCGGCCGCGCCGATGCCCTTGGACGCGCCGGTGATGAGAACGCGCTTGCCGCGCAGATGAAGATCCATGGCAATTCTCGCAGAATGGGAGGAGACCGGATTGTCTTGCGCGTCAGCCATGCGGTCAATCCCGCACCGCAGCGTTGCGCTCGCCCGGCGTTTGGTCCATTCAGGCGATCGACGATTTCGGGCCGGGACAGCCGGCGCCCATGTGAGGATCCGCTCGATGAGCAAAAAACCCTATCGCATCGCAGTCATTCCCGGCGACGGCATCGGCAAGGAGGTCATGCCCGAGGGGCTGCGCGTGATCGAGGCGGCCGCCAAGAAGCACGGCGTCGCGGTGCAGTTCGACCATTTCGACTTCTCGAGCTACGACTATTACGAGAAGCACGGCCAGATGATGCCGGACGACTGGAAGACGCAGATCGGCAGCCATGACGCGATCTATTTCGGCGCCGTCGGCTGGCCGGCCAAGATCGCCGACCACGTCTCGTTGTGGGGCTCATTGATCAAGTTCCGCCGCGAGTTCGATCAGTATGTGAACCTGCGCCCCGTTCGCCTGATGCCCGGCGTGCCCAGCCCGCTGGCCGGCCGCAAGCCCGGCGACATCGATTTCTGGGTGGTGCGCGAGAACACCGAAGGCGAGTACTCCTCCGTCGGCGGCCGCATGTTCCCGGATACTGACCGCGAGTTCGTGACGCAGCAGACGGTGATGACCCGCACCGGCGTCGACCGCATCCTGAAGTTCGCGTTCGAGCTGGCGCAATCGCGGCCGAAAAAGCATCTGACGTCGGCGACCAAGTCCAACGGCATCTCGATCACGATGCCGTATTGGGACGAGCGCGTCGAGGCGATGGCCAAGAACTACCCGGGCGTGAAGTGGGACAAGTACCACATCGACATCCTCACCGCGAACTTCGTGCTGCATCCGGACTGGTTCGACGTCGTGGTCGGCTCCAATCTGTTCGGCGACATCCTGTCGGATCTGGGACCTGCCTGCACCGGCACCATCGGCATCGCGCCGTCGGGCAATATCAACCCGGAGCGCAATTTCCCGTCGGTGTTCGAGCCGGTGCACGGCTCCGCGCCCGATATCGCGGGGCAGGGGATCGCCAATCCGATCGGCATGATCTGGTCGGGGGCGATGATGCTGGAGCATCTCGGCGAGAAGACCGCAGCGCAGTCGATCGTCGGCGCGATCGAGCGCACGCTGGCGGAGCGGACGTTGCGCACGCGGGATCTTGGCGGGAATGCCGATACGGTCACGTGCGGCAAGGCGGTGGCGGAGATGGTGGATTAGCTCAGCTGTTTGTCGTCGCCCCGGCGAACGCCGGGGCCCATAACCACCGGCTGTCGTTGTAACTACCGGTCTTTGCCACCGTTCGCTACTGATCAATCACGCGGTATGGGTCCCGGCGTTCGCCGGGACGACAATGGTGGTTTGGGCTGCAGCTCGGCCCACATCGTCATTGCGAGGAGCGCAGCGACGAAGCAATCCAGAGTCCTTGCTCAGCCCTGGATTGCTTCGCTTCGCTCGCAATGACGGAGAGGCCGTAGGGTGGGCAAAGGCGAGGCCGCGCTGCATCCCCAAATGATCTCGCGGTGGCGCCGTGCCCACCATCTTGCCGCGTGCGCGCTGATCGATGGTGGGCACGCTGCCGCCTGCGGCGGCTGCTTTGCCCACCCTACGCGGCTACAACTACGTCTTCGCCACCCTTCGGCAGTGCTCCCAGGCGGCGTGGATCAGGTTCTCGCTCGCCTCGGGCGTGCGGAACGCCGAGTGCGCCGACAGCGTCACGTTGGGGATCGTCGTGAGCACATGACCGGCCGGCAGCGGCTCGGTGTTGAAGACGTCGAGGCCGGCGTGGCGGATGTGGCCGGAGCGGAGCGCGTCGATCATCGCGGCTTCGTCGACGATGGCGGCGCGGGCGGTATTGACGAAGAGCACGCCTTTGCGCATCTGCGCGATGCGCTCGCGCGAGAGGAAGCCGCGGGTGTCGTCGTTGAGCAGGAGATGCAGCGAGACCACGTGGCTGGTCGCCAGCAGCCGATCGAGCGACACGAACTCCACGCCCGGATGGCTCTTCGGCGACCGGTTCCAGGCGATCACCTTCATGCCGCTTCCGCTTGCGATGCGCGCAACCTCCGCGGCGATGCCGCCGAAGCCGATCAGGCCGAGCGTCTTGCCGGTGAGCTGCACGCCGTCGTCGCGCAGCCAATTGCCGGCGCGCATCTCGCGGTCCATCTGCGCGAGGCCGCGCGCCGAAGCCCACATCAGCGCGATCGCGGCTTCCGCCACCGCCGTGTCGCCATAGCCCTTGATCAGGTGAACGGTGATGCCGAGCTCGGCCAGCTCCTCCGGATTCATGTAGCTGCGCGCGCCGGTACCGAGGAAGACGACGTGCTTCAGGTTCTTGCACTGCTTGGCGACATCAGTCGGCAGCGCGGTGTGGTCGACCACGCCGATCTCGGCGCCGTCGAGAATGGCCGGCCAGCCCTCCGGCTTGATGTCGGGATCGAGATGCACGCGCATCTCGGGATCGCCGGATTGGCGCTGCCGCTCGAAGATCTCGGCCAGCGACGAGTTGGCGTCGATGAAAACTCCGCGCACTGATACCTCCTGATTAGATCCCATGAGCAGATGGGGCAGGGCGACTGGCTGTTGTTCTGGCTCGAAGCGTCTCGGGCCTCATGGCTCGAGACGCGCCGTACGTATCGACCGGTGTTGCCGCACCGCCCCGGGCGCGGCGCTCCTCACCATGAGGGGCAGCTCCGACACCGGAGCTGCGGGCGGATCACTTGCTGCTTGCCCATGGAGATGAAAAACAAGCTCGCCGCAGCCTCTCCCCTCATCCTGAGGAGCCGCGCAGCGGCGTCTCGAAGGATGAGGTCCCGATGCGTCCGCAAGCATCAGCCGGTCACGACGCCACGCCCGCCAGCGACAGCACGGTGTGCAGCAGCACATTCGCGCCCGCCGCGCAGTCGGACTGCGTCGCGTCCTCCAGCTCGTTGTGGCTGATGCCGTCCTTGCAGGGGACGAACACCATCGCCGCGGGCATGATGGTGTTGAGGTTGCAGGCGTCGTGGCCGGCGCCGGAGGTGATGCGGCGGTGGGAATAGCCGAGGGAGCCTGCGGCGCGCTCCACGGCGTCGACCAGCCTGGGATCGAAATGCGTCGGCGGCTTGCGCCAGACCTGGTCGATCGCGATCTCGACGCGGCGCTTCTTGGAAATCTCGCTCGCGGCCGCGCGCAGGCTGGCGTCGAGCGCCTCCAGGGTGTCGGCGTTGGCGCTGCGGCAGTCGATGGTGAAGGCGATCTCGCCAGGGATGACGTTGCGCGAGGGATTGGCGATGACGGCCTCGCCGATGGTGGCGACCGCATTCGGCCCGAGCCTGATCGCGATCTGCTCCAGGGTCAGCGCGAACTCCGACAGCGCCAGCAGCGCGTCGCGGCGCAGCGGCATCGGTGTCGAGCCGGCATGGCTCTCGAAGCCCGTCACCTTGCCGTCGTACCAGAACACGCCCTGGCCGTGATCGACCACGCCGATGGTCTTGTTCTCGGCCTCCAGGATCGGGCCCTGCTCGATGTGCAGTTCGACGAAGCCCGAGAACCTCTGCGTGCCGACGGCCGTTGCGCCGCGATAGCCGATGCCGTCCAGCGCCTCGCCGACGGTCACGCCTTCCGCGTCCTTGCGCGACAAGATGTCCTCGACGGTGAAGTCGCCGACATAGGCGGCCGAGGCCATCATCGCCGGCGCGAAGCGCGAACCTTCCTCGTTGGTCCAGTTGACGATGCACAGCGGCGCGTCGGTCTCGATGCCGGCGTCGTTCAGCGTGCGGATCACCTCGAGCGCGCCGAGCGTGCCGAGAATGCCATCGAACTTGCCGCCGGTCGGTTGGGTGTCGAGATGCGAGCCGAGCCCGACCGGCGGCTTCGACATGTCGCGGCCCTTGCGCAATGCGAACATCGAGCCGAGCGTGTCGACGTGAACCTCCAGGCCGGCGTCCTCGCAGGCTTTCCGGAACCAGTCGCGGACCTGCTTGTCCTCCTGGCTCAAGGTCAGCCGGCGCACGCCGCCCTTCGGCGTGGCGCCGAATTTGGCGGTCTCGTGGATGCTGTCCCAGAGGCGGGCGGAATCGATCTGCAGATTGGTGGCGGCGCGGCTCATGCTGTTAGTCCTTGTACTCCGGCATCCTGTCCATCGCGCGCCGCGACGGCGGCGTCAACCGATGTGGCGGGATGGCTGGCCGTCTGCGCCGTCCGGGCTGCGAGCTCGGCGACGCGCTCGATGGCGACCATCTCGGGCGACGACAGCCAGCTCGCGGTGAAGGTCAGCGGCGGGATGCGCAGGTCGGTCTCGAGCTCCTGCAGGCGGCCGTTCTCGATCTCGTTGGCGACGATGGCGGCGGGAATGACGGCGACGCCGAGGCCCTCGACGGCCATGTGAATCACCGTCGCAAGCGAGGCGCTGGCGTGCAGCCGCATCGGCGGCAGATGCGGGCGGTTGAACAGCGATCGGACATTGTCATAGGGCTGGGTGTTGCGCGGGAAGGTGATGATCGGGAAGCGCGCCATCTGCTCGGCCGTGACGATGCCCGTGTCGAAGCCGAGCGCGGGGCTGGCGAGGAAGCTGATCGGATAGTCGCACAGCACGCGGCTGCGGATGCCCGATTCCGAGGGCGCGCCGAGCGCGAAGGCAAGCTCGATCTCCTGCGCCAGCAGGCGCGCGTGCAGGTTCGGCGTGACGTCGACCTCGATCTCCAGCGACAGGTTCGGATAGCTCTCGTTGACGCTCTTGATCAGCCGCGGCAGCCAGTCGTGCACGATCGTCTCGGCGACGCCGAGCCGGAGCACGCCGCGCATCGCCGAGCGGTCGCCGACCTCGGCCAGCATTTCCGCCCGCAGGCCGATCAGCTTCTCGGCGTAGACCAGCATCTGGCGTCCGACGGCCGTCGGCGAGGCCACGCGGTGGTCGCGGTTCAGCAGCTTCACGCCGAGCTCGCGCTCGAGCTGGGCGATGCGCTGGGAGATCGCTGGCTGGGTGGTGTTGAGGCGCTGCGCGGCGCCGCGGAAGCTGCCGAGCTTCACGACCCAGAGAAACGTCTCGATGGAACGGAAATCCAACATGGGCCCCGCCTCGGATCAATTTGTTTTATCGATCCTGATTAAAAACGAAGATTAGACTTTATAGCATGGCTGATGTTGAGTGAGTTTGTCGAGATATTAGGCAAATGGCACAAATGACTGTTTCTGCGGCATTGCAGCAATCGATGGGCGAAGCCGCGCTTCTCCCCAGCCATCAGGCCCGCCTGGATTATCGCACCGGCAAGGGATGGAGCACCGCGGGCGTGGCCAACGGCTTTGTCCAAGGCAATCTGGCCATCATCCCGGAGCGGTACGCCGGCGCCTTCCACCGCTTCTGCCAGCTCAATCCGAAGCCGTGCCCGATCATCGGCATGTCCGATCCGGGCAATCCTCAGATTCCGGCACTCGGCGCCGATCTGGACATCCGCACCGACGTGCCGCGCTACCGCGTCTGGCGCGACGGCGAGATGGTCGAGGAGCCGACCGATCTGATGGCGCATTGGCGCGACGATCTCGTCACCTTCGTGCTCGGCTGCTCGTTCTCGTTCGAAGAGGCGCTGATGGCCGACGGCCTGCCGATCCGCCACATCGAGCAGGGCTGCCGCGTGCCGATGTACCGCACCAACATCGCCTGCACGCCGTCGGGCCCGTTCGCCGGTCCCATGGTGGTGTCGATGCGCCCGTTCAAGCCGGCGCAGGCGATTCGCGCGGTGCAGATCACGACGCGCTTTCCCGCCGTGCACGGCGCGCCGGTGCATCTCGGCCTGCCCGAGCAGATCGGCATCGCCGATATCAACAAGCCCGATTACGGTGACCCGGTGCCGGTGGGCCCGGACGAGATTCCTGTATTCTGGGCGTGCGGCGTGACCCCGCAGGCGGTGATCGCGGCGGCGAAGCTGCCCTTCGCCATCACCCATGCGCCGGGATTGATGCTGATCACCGATCTCAGGAACAAGGATCTCGCCGTTCTCTAGAAGCCAGCCACGACGCTCACGCCTTTGCCTTCGACGTCTTTCGTTTCACCAGAGGATCTTGCCATGACCATCACGCGCCGTAACGTCCTGCTTGGAGCCACCGCTGCCGCCGCCCTCGGGCCGATCGCCGCCCGCGCGCAGACCTCCGAGGTGAAGATCGGCGTCATCTATCCGTTCTCGGGCGCGAGCGCGCAGATCGGTGTCGATGCGCAGCGCGCCTTCGAGACCGCGGCCGAGATCATCAACGGCAAGTATGACTACGACCTCCCGCTTGCCCGCACCGAGGGCCTGCCGGGCCTCGGCGGCGCCAAGATCAAGCTGGTGTTCGCCGATCACCAGGCCGACCCGCAGAAGGGCCGCGCCGAGGCCGAGCGCCTGATCACCCAGGAGAAGGTGGCCGCCGTCATCGGCTCCTACCAGAGCGCCGTCGCGGTCACGGCGAGCCAGATCTGCGAGCGCTACCAGATCCCGTATCTCTCCGCCGACAACTCCTCGCCGAGCCTGCATCGCCGCGGCCTGAAGTATTATTTCCGCGCCGCGCCGCATGACGAGATGTTCTCGCAGGCGATGTTCGACTTCTTCGACGCGATGAAGAAGAAGGGCACCAAGATCGAGACGCTCGCGCTGTTCCACGAGGATACGATCTTCGGCACCGATTCCAGCAACGCCCAGCTCAAGCTCGCGCAGGAGCGCGGCTACAAGGTCGTCGCCGACATCAAGTACCGCGCCAACTCGCCGTCGCTCTCGGCCGAGGTGCAGCAGCTCAAGGCCGCCAATGCCGACGTGTTGATGCCCTCGAGCTACACCACGGACGGCATCCTCTTGGTCAAGACCATGGCGGAACTCGGCTACAAGCCGAACGCGATCGTGGCCCAGGACGCCGGCTTCTCCGAGAAGGCGCTGTATGACGCGGTCGGCGACAAGCTCGAAGGCGTGATCTCGCGCGGCTCGTTCTCGCTCGACCTCGCCGCCAAGCGGCCGATGGTCGGCAAGATCAACGACAGGTTCAAGGCGAAGTCGGGCAAGGACTTCAACGATTACTCGTCGCGCCAGTTCATGGGCCTGATCATGATGGCGGACGCCATCAACCGCGCCAAGTCGACCGACGGCGAGAAGATCCGCGACGCGCTGGCCGCGACCGACCTGCCGGGCGAGCAGACCATCATGCCGTGGAAGCGGGTCAAGTTCGACGAGAACGGCCAGAACAACGACGCCGATCCGGTGCTGCTGCAATATGTCGGCGGCAAGTTCGTGACCATTTTCCCGGCCCAGGCTGCGGTGGCCGAAGCCAGCTGGCCGATGAAGTAACGAACTCCCGCCCTAGGGCCGGGGAGACCATGGCGGAGCATCTGTCG
>NZ_CAFJ01000765.1 GCF_000239795.1 Bradyrhizobium sp. STM 3809
GGCGTCAATCAGGGCTACGCTTCCGCTCCCGTCCGTTCCCAGCGGCAGCTTCGGCTCCGCGCTGCGCTCAACGGCCCGCGATCGCCTGCTTGACGCCCTGGATGCGCGGCAGGGCGCCGGTGGATTCGAGCGCGGGCTTCGCCGCATCCTTGCCCTCCGGCTTGCCGGTGGCGTCGGGGAAGCGCGCGCGCATGTCGCGCAGGAAGCCGTCGAGCGTATCGACACTCGCGGCCATCTTGGCGATCTGGGCGAACTCGGCGCTCGAGCCGCTGGCCGGTTTGCTGGCGACGTCGAAGGCGATCTTGTCGGCCTCGCCGGTCATCAGCGGCGCGTATTTCTCGCGGAAGCGCGCCAGCCCGATCGCATCGTCCGCCAGCGCGTAGCCGACGACGGCGCGCAGGATGTCGCCGCGCTCGGCCGGATTGAGCGGACGGAAATCGCGCCAGCGGTCGCCGTAATACAGCTCGATCTGCTCGGACGCCTCGCGCCAGCGCCGCGACGCCCAGTAGATGTCGGAGCGCAGCCGGATCGCCTCGCGCCCCGCCACATTGGTGATGATGTCCAGCCCGAGATCGTGGCGGCCGATGTCGCTGTTGGCGCGCGCCTCCAGCAGCAGCCGCTGCTGGCGCAGTTCGCCGGCGAGATCGGCGATGCGGGTGGTGCGCAGCGCTTCCAGCGCGCGGTCCGGCTTGCGGTTGGTGAGGTACACCATGGCGAGACGCGCGGCGACCTGGGCGCGCGCCGCGCCTTCGAGGCGGTGGTCGACCTGATACTGCAGCAGTTCGGCGGCCTGGTCGAGCAGATCGATGCCGACGAGACGGTCGGCGAGCTTGCGGATCATCTCGTCGCCGCGGCGGCCGATCGGGGTCAGCTCGCGGAAGCCGTAGAAGATGCTGAGCGCGTCGACCGGCGGCAGCTCGTCGGCCTTGCCGCCCAGGAACAGCTGCGAGAACAGCCGCTGCGCGGCGTCCTGGGCCTGGCGCGCCATGTCGGAGTTCGGCATCAGGCGGGACGCCATGCGCGCGGCCTCGAGCGAATCGGCGTAGCGCCCGGCCTCCTCGTAGAGCTGCGCCATCATCTGCAGCGTCTGTACCTCGATGGCGTCGCCGCGCCAGGTCACCTGCAGGGTCTCGAGCTCCTTGAGCGCCTCGGCCGGCTTGATCTCGCCGCGCTTCTGCAGAAGCTTGATTTCGAACAGCTTGGCCTCCGCTGCGGCCATTCGGTCGTCGGAGTCGATCGCGGAGCGATAGTCGTCGAGCGCATCCTTCTCCTGCCCCATCGCCTCGGCGAGGCGGCCGCGCAGCACGGCGATGTCGGGCTTCATGTCCGCGGGCACGCCGATCACGTCGAGCTCGGCGCGGCGCTTGGCGGCGCCGGCGAAATCCTTGATCTCGAGCGACGACTTCATCGCATCCGCGATCACCACGCGCTGCAGGTCGAGCGGCAGCGAGGCGATCGCGAACTCGACATTCTTCAGCTTCTCGCGCGCGTCGGCGAACTTGCCCTGGCGCGCGAAAGCGAGGCCCTTCCACATCTGCGAGTCGAAATTGTTGCCGATCGAGGAGGTGGCGAGATCCTTCAGGCCCTGGTCCGGCCGCCCCATCAGGATGCTGGCGACCGCATGGATCATCAGCATCGCGGTCTCGTCGGTGCGCGGGTCGGCGTCGGAGATCATCAGATTGGTGATGCCGCGCGCCTCCGGATACATCCCGCGCGCCATGTAGAAGCGCGCCAGCGCCAGCCGTGCCTGGGCGCGACGCTCGGGATCGGCCTCCGCCGCCGCCTTGATCAGCATGTCCTCGCGCGGCACGAACGGCTGGGTCCGGTTCTGCTGCCATTCGTCGATGTCGAACATTGGCCGGACGGCGGTCGGTGCGCGCTCCGGCGAGAAGCCGATCGAGGACAGCGTCAATCCGCCGGGCCGGCCCAGGATCACCTTGTCGGGCGCGATCTCGACGGCGATGTCGTCGGAGTTCGGACGCACGGCGATGCCGTGGATGGAATCGAGCAGCGACAGGTCGACGAAATCCTGGCGCTTGATGAAGCCGCGGATCGGCGGCGGCGCGGTCACCACCAGCAGCGTGTCGCCGGCATCGGGATCCGTCAGCCGGTGCAGCATCCCCGCCCCGGGATTGGCGAGCGGCACCATCACATTGGCGAGCGCGGGGTCGGTGACGTTGCGCATCACCATCAGCGGCTGCTGGCTGGTCAGCCCCTTGTCGGCGAAGGACAGCGTCCAGCTGCGCCCGCCATCGTCGCTGGCGAGCGAATGCATCTGCGGCCGGTTGAGGCGGATGCGGATCGCCTGGCCCTTGTCGAGCGGCATCCGGTTGACCTCGCCGATGATGGCGCCGCCCTTGGCCCGGATCGGCTCGACATCGATCGGCTTGGTGGAGTCCAGCACCATCCAGACCGTGTCGCCGCGGCGGAACAGCGCCGCCGGCGTGACCTGGCCGAAGCCGAAGGTCAGCCGCAGGCCCTCGCTGTCGCGCAGCGCCTCCAGGGTCGCCGCGCCGCTCGCGGCCATCTCCGCCGGCTTCTCCATCGGCTTGGCGGTCTCACCGTGCACTGCCTCGGGCTTGACCGGCTCGGGCTTGGCTGCCTCGAGCTTGGCGACCTCGGGGTTGGGAGCCTCTGACTTGGGGGCCTCGGACTTGGAAGCCTCGGACTTGGAAGCCTCGGACTTGGAAGCCTCGGACTTGGAAGCCTCGGACTTGGGAGCCTCGGACTTGGGAGCCTCGGATTTGGGAGCCTCGGAAGCGGCTTCGGCTTTCATCGCTGCAGGAGCAGCCGCCTGCGCCGGCTCGGTCGCCGGCGCCGCGATCGCGGGCTTGGCCTCGGCCTTCATCTCCTTGGCGATGGTCTCCGAGGTCGGCGGCACGATCTCCGGCTGCGCGGCAGCCTTCGGCCTGTCGCCATTGGCCTTCTCCGCCGCGGGCTTCTCGGCGACGGCGGCCTTGGCGCCGGGCAGCGCGTCGGCGGACACCGCGGCGACCTTCTTGTCCGGCTGCACATAGGCGATGTCGATGTTGTAGTTCTTTTCCTCGCGGAAGGCGTGGACGTCGACTTCGCCGATCAGGCCGATCTCGACCACGGTCTTGCTGCCGTCGAGGCGCTGGTTGATCGCGGCGACGTTCGGCGGCGACACGATCTTGGCGTCGGCGAGATCGAAATTGAGCGGCGCCGAGAAGAACAGCGACATCTTCTGGTCGTTCATCACCGAGGAGATGCCGACGCCGTCGGGGATCTCGAACACCAGGCGCACGAAGGTCGGCTGCACCAGCGCCCGGACGCGGATCGGCGGCCGCCGCTTCGACTCAGCCTCGGCCCGCTGCAGCCGCAGCGCCTTCTCGGCCGCGCGGGCGCGCTCGGCGAGCTCGCGCACGACCTCGGCCGGCAGCGGCGGCGGCGCGCCGGTCCAGCTGTCCGGCAGCAGGTCGATGAAGACGCGCTCGCCCGCGACCATGGTGTTGACGCGGACCTTGCGCGACAACGACAGCCGCAGCGCCGAGCCGTCGGGATCGCCGCGCGCCGAGGAGATGTAGTCCGGCGCCGCATCGACCCAGCGGTCGATCGGCACGCTCGCCGGGCGGTCGAACCGGATCAGCAGGATCGAGCCGGCCGTGGTGACGTCGGCGCCGACATCCTCGGAGAATTTCAGCACCAGCCGCGCATAGCCGTTCTGGGCCGACAGGCTCGCCTCGCCCGGCACCGGCGCCGCACCAGCCGCGACGGTCGACAGCATCAGGCCGATCACGATGGCCGACAGCAGCGCAAGGCCGGCGCGCACGCGCGCACGGGCCTGCGACCGCAATCCAGAGGGAGTCGTGCGCGCCATGGTCACAAGCTTCCAGTTCGATATCCGCAAGATGGACGGATACGCCTGCCCCGCCACGCGGCAAGTCTAGGAGCCGGCGTTTAAGGGCGCATTAAACATGCGGCTCAATTGCTTTTCACAGGCACGATCTTGCCTTCGATCTTCGGCAGCTCGGCGCTCGCCTCCGGCTTGTCGGCGCCGGCGCGGCGGGCGAGCTCGACGGTGAGCCGCTCGGCCGCCTCCGGTGTCATCAGGCCGAGGATGTCGGACATCTTGCGCGGCGCGATCTGCGAGGCGATCTCGATCAGCACCGACATGTCGAGCCGGTCGAACACCTTGGCGGCGTCCTTCGGCTTCATGCCCTCGTACATCGTGACGATGCTCTTGAAGCGGGCGTTGTCGGCCTCGGTCTTCGCCGCCTGGGCGCCGGAGATCCGGCTCTCGATCGCCTTCATCTCCTCGGTCTTGGACTGGATGCGCTGCTCGGCGGCCTTCAACAGGCTCTCGCGGATGTCGATCTCGCGCTGCCGCGCCTCGAGCTCCTGGCGGCGCGACTGCAGCCGCTCCAGGATCGCCTTCTCCGCCGG
>NZ_CAFJ01000764.1 GCF_000239795.1 Bradyrhizobium sp. STM 3809
CCCGGGCATCCATGTCGTTCCAAGTCCGCTGAACGGCGTGGATGGCCGGGACAGGCCCGGCCATGACGACTTGGAAATAGCCGAGCACACGACCCGATTGTCGAACGAGATCCGCCTGCCGCAAGCGCGGTAAGAGCCGCCCTACCGCGCCCCCGCCTCCCGCATCTCCAGCATCTTGATGCGCGCATCGGCGCGCCGCAGGCGGCGGCACAGTTCGCGATTGATGTTCTGCATCACGATGACATAGGCGCGGATGTCGGCCTTGTAGAACGCATAGAGCTGTGGCGCCGTGAGCTCGTACAGCAGGGCCGGCGTCTCCGCGATCACCGTGGCGGACCGGTTCTGCATCTCCAGCAAGGTCATCTCGCCGAAGAAATCGCCGGGCTGCAGGCTCGACATGTGGATCGCGCCACCGCTCTCCAGGCGCTCGCTGACCTCGAGCGTGCCACTGTGCACGACGAACATCGAGCGGCCCGCCTCACCCTCGGCGACGATGACGGCGGCGCGCTCGAACTCGCGCACGCCCAGCATCGAGATCAGCAGGTCGAGGCTCGCATCCGACAGGCCGCCGAAGAACGGCGTGGCGAGCAGGAATGCTTTCAGGTCGGGCGAGCTGACAGCCATGGCCGCAGTATAGGCTCGCGCCCGGCCGCCACAAGCAGGCATGGCCCCCCCTCGCCGGCGTCACATCACCTCTGACACTTCGGGCACCAGAACGTCGAGCGCCCGTTCTGCACGAAGCGCTTGACCACGCCCTCGCAGCCGTCGGTCCGGCACGGCTCGCCTTCGCGGTCGTAGACCTGGAACGAGTGCTGGAAATAGCCGAGCTCGCCGCTGGTCTGGCGATGGTCGCGCAGCGAGGAGCCGCCGGCGCGGATGGCCTCGTTCAGCACGGTGTGGATGGCCTCGACCAGCCGCCTCGCGTGGTCCGTCGGCTCGCCCTTCTTCGTCGCCAGCGTCGCCGCCAGGCGGCGCGGCGACAGATGCGCGCGGAACAGCGCCTCGCAGACATAGATGTTGCCGAGCCCGGCGACGACGCGCTGGTCGAGCAGCGCCGCCTTCAGGCTGGTCTTCTTGCCGACACAGGCGCGCGCCAGCATCGCGGCGTCGAATTCATTGCCGAGCGGCTCGGGCCCGAGATCCTTCAGATGCGGCTCGCGCTCGATCTCGCCGCGGCCGATGATCTTCATGAAGCCGAAGCGGCGCGGATCGTTGAACACGATGTCGGCACCCGACGACATGTGAAACACGACATGGTCGTGCACGCTGTCCTTGCCGCGCGGATAGTGAAACTCGCCCGGCGTCTCCTCATGCTCCGGCTTGATCACGCGGAACGAGCCGGACATGCCCAGATGCATCAGGAGCACGTCGCCCGAGCCGAGATCGGCGAGCAGATATTTGGCGCGCCGGCCAAGCCCGGTGACGGTCTGACCCTGCAGCCGCTTCGCAAAATCGGGCTGAAACGGAAACCGCAGGTCGCCGCGCCGCGCCTCCGCGGTGACGATCCTGGCCCCCTCCATGACCGGCTGCAGCCCGCGCCGGACGGTCTCGACTTCGGGCAGTTCAGGCATGCCGCTTCAATTCACCTTTTGCGTCCACGACCATTCACCTTGTCCGGCTGACGTGATAGCGCCTTGGCCGCGACAGCGCTATGGTGCCGTATCGGAGTAAGGGTGATGGATCAGCCGGACCAAACCACTCATTTCGGCTTCAGAGATGTGCCTCTGGGCGAGAAGCAGACGCTGGTGAACGACGTGTTTCACAGCGTGGCCTCCCGCTATGACCTGATGAACGACCTGATGTCGGGCGGACTGCACCGCGTCTGGAAGGACATCATGATCAACACGCTGAACCCGCCGAAAAGCGATGCGCCGTTCGCGCTGCTCGACGTGGCCGGCGGCACCGGCGACATCTCGTTCCGCGCAGCGAAGAAGGCCGGCGCCGGCTTTCATGCGACGGTCTGCGACATCAATGGCGACATGCTCGAGGTCGGCCGGCAGCGCGCGCTGAAGCAGTATCTCGACGACAGGGTGTCGTTCGTCGAGGGCAATGCCGAGACGCTCGCCTTCCCCGACCGCTCCTTCGACGCCTATACGATCGCCTTCGGCATCCGCAACGTGCCGCAGATCGACCTGGCGCTGGCCGAAGCCTATCGCGTGCTCAAGCATGGCGGCCGCTTCCTGTGCCTCGAATTCTCGACCGTCGAGGTGCCCGGGCTCGACAAGCTCTACGACCTGTTCTCCTTCAACGTCATTCCGCAGCTCGGCCGTGCCGTGACGGGTGACGCCGAGTCCTATCGCTACCTCGTCGAATCCATCCGCCAGTTTCCGCGCCCCAACGCCTTCGCCGAGATGATCTCGGCGGCCGGCTTCTCCCGCGTGTCCTGGCAGACCCTCTCCGGCGGCATCGTCGCGCTTCATTCCGGCTGGCGTTTGTGATCTCTGCACTGACACATATCTCGCGGCTCGCCCGGGCCGCCCTGGTGTTCGCGCGCGAGGGCGTGTTCGGCGTCGTCGATCCCAGCCTGGTCGGACCGCCCGGACAGCTCGCGCTGAAGCTCGCGCGACTCGTCGAGCGGCCCGGCGCCAAGTCGGGACCACGGCTGTCGCGCGCGCTGGAGCGGATGGGCCCGGCCTATCTCAAGCTCGGCCAGTTCCTGGCGACGCGGCCTGACGTCGTCGGCGTCGTGATGGCGCGCGACCTGGAATCGCTGCAGGACCGGTTGCCGCCGTTCCCGCAGGCCGAGGCGGAAGCCGTCATCGCCACCGCGCTCGAACGGCCGATCAGCCAGCTCTACACCTCGCTGGGTCCGCCGGTGGCGGCCGCCTCGATCGCGCAGGTTCACCGTGGCGAGGTCGAGCGCGACGGCATCCGTCATCCCGTGGCGGTGAAGGTGCTCCGGCCGAACGTCTCGGCGCGCTTCCGCCGCGACCTCGCCGATTTCTTCTTCGTCGCCGAGAAGGCTGAGGCGCATTCCGCCGAGGCGCGGCGCCTGCGGCTGGTCGAGGTCATCAACACGATGTCGCGCTCGGTCGCGATGGAGATGGACCTCCGGCTCGAAGCCGCCGCGCTGTCGGAGATGGCGGAGAACATCAAGGACGATCCCGACTTCCGCGTGCCCGCGGTGGACTGGGATCGCACCGCCAACAACGTCCTCACCATGGAGTGGATCGACGGCATCGCGCTGAACGATCACGCCCGGCTGGCACAGGCCAATGTCGACCTGCCCGATGTCGGCCGCAAGGTGATCCAGAGCTTCCTGCGCCACGCGCTGCGCGACGGCTTCTTCCATGCCGACATGCATCCGGGCAACCTGTTCCTGGACAAGCAGGGCCGGCTGGTCGCGGTCGATTTCGGCATCATGGGCCGGCTCGGCATGAAGGAGCGGCGCTTCCTCGCCGAGATCCTGCTCGGCTTCATCACCCGCGACTATCGCCGCGTCGCCGAGGTGCATTTCGAGGCCGGCTACGTGCCGCCTCATCATTCGGTGGAGAATTTCGCGCAAGCCATCCGCGCCATCGGCGAGCCGATCCACAACCGGACGGCCGAAGAGATCTCGATGGCCAAGCTCTTGACCCTGCTGCTGGAGGTCACCGGCCTGTTCGACATGCGGACCCGGCCGGAGCTGATCCTGCTGCAGAAGACCATGGTGGTGGTCGAGGGCGTCGCGCGCGGATTCGATCCCAAGCTCGACATCTGGAAGGTCGCCGACCCCGTGGTGCGCGAATGGATCGAGCGCAATCTCGGCCCGCTCGGCCGCATCGAGGGTGCCGTCACCGGCATCGGCGAGCTGGCCCGTATCACGTCCACTCTGCCGGTGCTCGCCGCCCGCGCCGCGGCCGTGCTGGAGAACCTGGAGACGATGACCCGCGACGGCCTCCGCCTGTCGCCCGAAACCATCGCCGCCATGGGCCGCACCGAAGGCAAGAAGAGCCGCTGGCGCGCCATCGCCCTGTGGGTCATCGCGCTGACCTTCATCGGCATCCTGTTCGCGGTGCTGCGGCTGTAAAGCCGCGATACCGATGCCCACTCCCAAGAGGTCATTCCGGGGCGCCCGCTAGGGCGAGCCCGGAATCCATATCCCGAGCGGTGGTGTGACGAAGACAGGCGCCGTCTCGATCTCGCGGCCCGCAGCCTTTCGTGCTTACGGATTCCGGGCTCGCGCTGCGCGCGCCCCGGAATGACGGTGACTGAGAGCTGGGCTGACCCCACAGGCGTTCCGGGCACTGATTGCACTGCCATCAATTTCTGCTAGCATTGCATTCACAACGACAATGCTGGGGAGGCGGTGATGGCCAGCCTGACCATCCGCAAGCTCGACGATTCGCTGAAGACCTATCTCCGGCTGCGCTCGGCGCAGAACGGGCGATCTGTCGAGGAGGAGGTTCGCGTCATCCTGCGCGCGCTGATCGAGCCGGTCGATCCGTCCGAGCCGCCCTTGTCCGCACCCGCTCCGGCCGTCCCACCTGAGCCGCTCGTGCCGCAGCCCGGCCTCGCCCGCGAGGCGCGCGTCACCCTGATCATCGGCGGCGGCATTGCCGCGTACAAGTCGCTCGACCTGATCCGGCGCTTGAGGGAGCGCCACATCCAGGTCCGCTGCGTCATGACCAAAGCGGCGACGCAGTTCGTCACCGAGCTGGCGGCCTCGGCGTTATCAGGCGACCGCGTCTTCACCGACCTGTTCGACGCGCGCAGCGAGTTCGACGTCGGCCACATCCGGCTGGCGCGCGACTGCGATCTCATCGTGGTCGCGCCGGCGACCGCCGACCTGATGTCCAAGATGGCGCAAGGTGCCGCCGACGATCTCGCCAGCGCGATCCTGCTCGCCGCGAGCCGGCCGATCCTGCTGGCGCCGGCGATGAACCCGATGATGTGGAGCAACCCGGCGACCCGCCGCAACGCGGCGACCCTGCAGCGCGACGGCATCCAGATGATCGGCCCCAACGCCGGCGAGATGGCCGAGAAGGGCGAGGCCGGTGTCGGCCGCATGGCGGAGCCGACCGAGATCGCGGAGGCCGTGGTCGCGATGTTGAAGCCGCCGATGCCGCGTCCGCTCGCGGGCCGCCGCGTGCTGATCACCGCCGGCCCGACCCACGAGCCGATCGATCCCGTCCGCTACATCGCCAACCGTTCGTCCGGCAAGCAGGGCTTTGCCATCGCCGCCGCCGCGCCAGCCGCCGGCGCCGACGTGCGGCTGATCGCGGGGCCGGTCGACCTCGCCGATCCCAAGGGCGTCCGGGTCACGCATGTCGAGTCGGCGCGGCAGATGCTCGACGCCGTCGAGGCCGAGCTGCCCGCCGATGTCGCGATCTTCGCGGCGGCGGTGGCCGACTGGCGCGTCGCCAATGAAGGCGGCCAGAAGCTGAAGAAGACGGACAAGGCGATCCCGCCGCTGCAGCTGGTCGAGAACCCCGACATCCTCGCCACCATTTCGAAGCTCAAGGAGAAGCGTCCCGGCCTCGTGGTCGGCTTCGCGGCGGAGACGGAACATCTGATCGACAAT
>NZ_CAFJ01000763.1 GCF_000239795.1 Bradyrhizobium sp. STM 3809
AGCGCAGTGCGCTCGTGGCGGCAGTTGCGCACGACATCTACAGGCGCGTAGCCCGGATGAGCGGAGCGATATCCGGGGTCTCACGTATCGTGTCGGTGAACCCGGGTGTCGCTGCGCTCACCCGGGCTACGGAGCTACTCCGCGGCCAGCGGCTTCTTGTGCAGCGCGAGGCCCAGGCGTTCCCAGACCTGCAGCAAGGCCTCAGCCAGGCGGTCGATCAGGCCGTCGTCGTGATAGGGCGAGGGCGTGATGCGCAGGCGTTCGGTGCCCTTGGCGACGGTCGGGTAGTTGATCGGCTGGATGTAGATGCCGTGCTCTTCCAGCAGCAGGTCGGAGGCCTGCTTGCACTTCTCGGGGTCGCCGACGAACAGCGGCACGATGTGGGTGTCGTTGTCCATGACAGGCAGGCCGGCGGCGTTGAGGATCGCCTTGACGCGGGCGGCGCGGTCCTGGTGGCGTTCGCGCTCCCAGCTCGACGACTTCAGATGCTTGATCGCGGCGGTGGCGGCCGAGCAGATCGGCGGCGGCAGCGCGGTCGTGAAGATGAAGCCCGGCGCGTAGGAGCGCACGGCGTCGATGATCTCGCCCTTGGCGGCAATGTAGCCGCCGAGACAGCCGAACGCCTTGGCGAGCGTGCCTTCGAGGATGTCGATGCGATGCATGACGCCGTCGCGCTCGGCGATGCCGCCGCCGCGCGGGCCGTACATGCCGACCGCATGCACCTCGTCGACATAGGTCATCGCATTGTAGCGTTCGGCGAGATCGCAGATCGCGGCGAGCGGCGCGACGTCGCCGTCCATCGAATACAGGCTCTCGCAGGCGATCAGCTTCGGCCTGGAGGGGCCGGCGGCGATCAAGAGCTGCTCGAGATGGGCGAGATCGTTGTGGCGCCAGATCTGGCGCTCGCAGCCGGACTGGCGCACGCCCTCGATCATCGAGTTGTGATTGAGCGCATCCGACAGGATCAGGCAGTCCGGGATCAGCTTGGCGATGGTGGCGATGCCGGTCTGGTTGGAGACGTAGCCGGAGGTGAACAGCAGCGCCGCTTCCTTGCCGTGGAGGTCGGCGAGTTCGGCTTCGAGCTGCACCAGGGGATGATGGGTGCCGGCGATGTTGCGGGTGCCACCGGCACCGGTGCCGACCCGGGTCGCGGTCTCGACCATCGCGCCGACCACCTTCGGGTGCTGCCCCATGCCGAGATAGTCGTTGGAGCACCAGATCACGACATGACGCGGACCGCTCGGGGAATGCCAGGTCGCGTGCGGGAACCGGCCGGCGATGCGTTCGAGATCGGCGAAGACCCGGTAGCGGCGCTCATCATGCAGACGACCGAGGGCGGCACTGAAATATTGGCTGTAGTCCATCACGAGACCTGACGTGCTGCGCTGCAGCGCAGCGCCTGGAACCGACCCTCTAAGCGACGGGGGCTTAAGGCCTTCTTAGAGCGTTTCCAGAGCGGCTGTCGAGCCGGAATCCCACGGCAGGACTTGGGCGATTTGTCCAAGGCAGCGCCGATGACGGCCGAACCGCGCTCGTCCTGCGGCAGAGCTGCGGCAGCCTCAGGTGGTGCGATAATGCAGCACGCCGTCGACGGTCTGGCTGGTCAGGCGGCCCTCGACCAGCATGTAGTTGACGTGCGCGATCAGCTCGCCGGCGGCAAAGCCCATCTGGTGCGCGTCAAGCACGTGCTTGTGGAACACGACCGGCACGAGCTGCGCCGAGGTCTTCGAGGTCTCGCGGCAGGCCTCCGCGATCATCCGGCAGCGCTCCTCGTGATGGTCGGCGAGCTGCTTGATGCGGGTCTTCAGGCCGTAGAACGGCACGCCATGGCCGGGCAGCACCAGCACGTCATAGGGCAAAGTGGTGGTCAGGCTCGCCAGCGACGCCAGATATTCGCCCAGCGAGTTCTGGTCGGGCTCGACCGCCCAGACGCTGACATTCGGCGAGATCTTGCTCAGCACCTGGTCGGCGGACAGGAACAGCTTGTCGGCGGCGCAGTACAGCATCACCTGGTCGAGCGCATGGCCGCCGCCGGTGATCACCTTGAAGCGGCGGCTGCCGATCTGGATCTCGTCGCCATGGGCGATGCGGCGGTAGGACGCCGGCAGCACCGAGACGCGCTGCAGATATTCCTGGCCACGGCCGAGCAGCTTGTCGGTGAGCGTCTCGTCCATGCCATGACGGCGGAAGAACAGCCGCTGCGCGTTGCGGCGCTCCTCGGTGCCGCGGTTTTGGTGATAAACCGACTGCAGGTACTCGACCTGCGACATCACCAGCGGGCAGTTGAAGCGCTCGACGATCCAGCCGGCGAGTCCGACGTGGTCGGGATGCGAATGGGTGACGATCAGGCGGGTGATCTTGACGTGCTTCAGCGGCCCGTCGAGCAGCCGCGTCCAGGCGGCGATCGACTCCTCGTTGCCGAAGCCGGAATCGACCGCGACCCAGCCGTCGCCGTCGGCCAGCAGGTAGATGTTCACGTGGTTGAGGCGAAACGGCAGCTTCAGCCGCAGCCACAGCACGCCAGGCGCGACCTCGACCACCTGGTCCTCACCGGGATGCTGCTCCCAGGGGTAGCGCAGGGCTTCGGCGGACGACGTGACGGGATCTGTCTTGGTCATGTCTCATCGATTAACGGCCACAGCGCGCGAGCGCCAGCCGAAAAACGCCCCGGGACCACATGGCAGCACGGCATTCCGGGACGCGGCAGGCGCGGGCCTCATGGTTCGAGACGGCGCTGCGCGCCTCCTCACCATGAGGGTTGAGGGGGCTCCCCTTGGATGCCTCGCTCCGCTTGCCAGAAGGCGACCTGCACCTCCTCACCCTGAGGAGCCCGCCGCAGGCGGGCGTCTCGAAGGGCGAGCCCCGGCCGTCGCTACGCCGCCCTGATGTTGGTCAGGAACGCGTCGACTTCCGCGCGCAGGGTGTCGGCCTCGCGGCGCAGCGCCTCGGAGGCGCTCAGCACCTCGCTGGCGGAGGTCCCGGCCTGGGCCGAGGCGCTGGAGACGCCGGTGATGTTGTTCGAGACCTCGCTGGTGCCGGAGGCCGCCTGCTGGATGTTGCGGGCGATCTCATGCGTCGCGGTGCCCTGCTGCTCGACCGCCGCGGCGATCGCCGTCGTCACGTTGTCGATCTCGGCGATGGTCTCGCCGATGTTGCGGATCGCCGACACGGCCGATGACGCGACCTGCTGCATGCTGGCGATCTGGGTGCGGATCTCGTCGGTGGCCTTGGCCGTCTGGCTGGCAAGGCTCTTCACCTCCTGCGCCACGACGGCGAAGCCGCGGCCGGCCTCGCCTGCGCGCGCCGCCTCGATGGTGGCGTTGAGCGCCAGCAGGTTGGTCTGCGAGGCGATCGCCTGGATCAGGTCGACGACGACGCTGACGCGGCTCGCATTGTCGGCGAGGCCCTGCATCGTCGAATCGGTGGCGCCGGCTTCCTCGACCGCCTTCTTGGCGATCTGCGCCGAGGTCACGACCTGGCGGCCGATCTCCGCGATCGAGGACGACAGCTGCTCGGTGCCGGCCGACACCGTCTGCACGTTGACCGAGGTCTCCTCGGCGGCCGCGGCGACCGCGTTCACCAGCGAGTTGGACTGATCGGCGGTCTGCGACATGCTCTGCGCCGTGGTCTGCATGGCGCTGGCGGAGCTCTGCAGATTGGCCAGCGCGCCGCGCACGGTGGCCTCGAACTCGGCGATCCGGACCTCCATGCGCGTGGCACGCTCGGCCTTGGCGGCGTTCTCGCGGTCCTGCTCGGCGGCGAGCGTCCGGGCCTGGATCATGTTGTCGCGGAACACCTGCAGGGTGTCGACCATGGCGCCGATCTCGTCGCGCTGCTTCGAGGCTTCGATCCCGGTCTCCAGGTCGCCGCTCGACAGGTTCTGCATCGCCTGCTGCAGCCGCTTGATCCGGCGCAGGATGTTGCCGCCGACATAGAGCCAGACGAACAGGATCGAGCCGAGCAGGGTGGCCACGCCGGCGCCGACCATGCCGAGTGTCCCGAGCTCGATCTCGCGGCCGGCCGTGCTGGTCGCGCCTTCGGTGGATTTGCGCACGCCTTCGACCAGCTGCTGCACGCTGATGTCGAGGCCGACATTGAGCTTGCGCGTCTCCTCGAGCACGGTCTGGCCGTAGTCATTGGCGTCGAGCTCCTTCTCGCGGGTCTTGAACACGCGGCCCTTGCCTTCGCCGAGCGCGGCGAGCTTCGTCGCCGCGTCCTGGATCGCCTTGGTGCTGCGGCCGCTCGGCAGCAGCTCGAGGTTGGATTTCAGCTGTGCCAGCGCGTCCTTGAACTGCCGCTCGACCGTATCGAGCGTGTCGCTGTCATTGGCGGAGAGCGCGGCCGCCATCTGCGCCACGATCAGATTGCCCGACGCGATGACGTTGCCGAGCTGCTCGACGAAGCGCGCGGCCGCGGTGGCGTCGTCAGCCGACACTTCGGCGGCGCCGAGCACCGCGTTGAGCTGCGTCTGGGCGTCGAGCATCGGCTCATTGGCCGCCTTGGTGAACTCCTCCTGCGCCTTGCGCAGGGCGTCATATTGCTGATTGTGGGTGGCTGCGACGGCTAGGCGCTCGCGCGCCGCGGACACCAGGCTCTGGTTGGCTTCGTTGATGTTCTTGATCGTCTCGGCCAACGGCGCCATCACGCTCTTCTCGGCGCCGAGCGCGCTGATCTCCGCAAGGCGCTGCTGCGTGGCCTTCTGAATCTCCTGCATCTTCTTCAAGCGCTCGTTGAGCGCGTCCTCGCTCGGCGAGCCCAGCAGCGCGGGGCCGAGGCTGGCGAGGCTCGAGCTCTGCGCCAGGAGCTGCAGGCTTGCGGTGAGTCGTGGAATGTCGCGGCCCGACAGCTCGACCATGGTGCCGCCGATATGGCGCAGCATCAGCCCGGCGCCGACGCTGATCGCGATCGCCATGGCGGCGATCACGGCGAAGGCCGCGAACAGGCTGCCGCGGACTCCCCATCGGGGACGCAAGACTCCGAGCATTCTGCTGAAGCTGAACCGACCCGCCATGTCTCATTCCCTCGATCGTGCTACTTTGAGCTGCTGTTTGTCGGCACTATCGCGGACGTGAGTTAACAATCCGGGAAATTACCCAGTTCCCGCTGATTTTTCGTGCATTTTTGCATTTCGCGCCGCGGCATTCGGTGCCGTTTTTCGCGGAACTAATAACCCATGATAGGAAAAGGCCGGCATCGCTGCCGGCCTTTTGTTGCTTGTTGTTGTTTGACGCCTGCGGATCAGTAGCGCGCCGCCATCGGCGTGCCCCAGTTGAAGCGGTAGTTCACGCCGGCCTTGAAGGTGTGGTCGTCGGTCGTGAAGCTGCCGGTCGGGACCAGCGCGGCGGGAGCCGCGAAGGTGGCGCTGCCGAAATTGTAGTACTGATACTCGGCCTTGGCCGACCAGTTCGGCGCGAACATGTATTCGAGGCCGCCGCCGACGGTCCAGCCGTTGCGATGGTCGCCATTGGTGGCGAAGCCGACCGGAGTGCCGGCCAGGGTCACCTTCTCGTTGTTGTCCGAATAGGCGTAGCCGCCCTTCACATAAAGCAGGCCCGGACCCCAGGTGTAGCCGAAGCGGCCGGTGATCGAGCCGAGGCCGCGCTGGCTGTTGGTGTAGGCATAGCCGCCGGGGAACGCCGCGCCGACGCTGCCGCTCAGCCAGCTGTACTGGCCTTCGGCGCCGATCACCCAGGTCGGGGCGAACTGCCAGTCGGCGCCGACCTGCACGCCGCCCAGGAAGCGGCCGTTCGAGTTGTTGCCGGTACCGAGGCCGGAGAAATTGTTGTTGCTGGAGAAGGCGCCGCCGAGATGGGCGCCGAGGTAGAAGCCGGTCCAGTTGTAGATCGGCGCGACATAGGCCGGCGCCTTCGTCGCGTAGGGATAGGTGCGGGCGCCGAGGTCGGCAGCGAAGGCGGAAGACGATGCGAGCGCGGCGAGCGCAACGGTGGCGAACAGGATCTTCTTCATGGCGGGTCTCCAACTCGGACTAACAAGGCTCGCGCAGCGCGCGCCGTCGATGGATTGGAGATAGATCGCTTTTGAATAAAATGCTGTCACATGCGCAGCACACCGGTCTCGAACCCAACCGTCTTGCAGGCAAACATCTCGACGTAGTTAGCAGAGGCCTAACGGCACCTGCGACCGGGATCAACGGCGTGGTGTTCTGTGCCGCGGCGGCACAACGGGTTAAGACGCGTTAAGAACCCGGTGCAGCGCCGCGACCGACTCGCGCAATCGCTCGCCCTGACTCCCGTCGCCGGTCACATCGATGTTCGGCCGCGACGCGAGACCGGCGGTGATCTCGTCCAGGATCGCCGCGAGCAGCCCGTAGTTCAGATGCATGTGGATCGACTTCCGCACGTCCTCGGGGCCGGGTCGCTCGAGCGTCAAGGCGAGGCCGGTCGGTTCCAAATGGGCCTCGAAGCGGGAGGTGTGCTCGAAGGTGCCGACATAGAACTTGTCCGGGTATTCGAGCGCGATCTCGGCCTTGTCGGGGACGGGTTTCGACATGGAAGCTCCTCTCGTGGCGGCGGGACTTTCTGGCAGAGGGGGCTTGGCCGCGCCTTGCGTCAGATCAGCGTCTGCAATCGCAGGATGCTCGGGCAGTAATCTCCCGAGTTTGTATGGAACTCAAAGCGCTGCAGGCGTTGGCACAGGTTGAGGAAGAGCCTTTCCCCGAGACCCGCGGCCACGACGAGGCCGAGGGCCAGGATCAT
>NZ_CAFJ01000762.1 GCF_000239795.1 Bradyrhizobium sp. STM 3809
AGTGGGAGCGGTGAGGACCATGCTGCGTTCGAGCAACTGCTTCGAACTTGCATGTGCCGCCAATCCGCCACCCCCCGTGCTCTCCCGTGCTCCGCGCGTCCCCGCGCTTTCATCTTATTTTACCATTGTCTGGAAGGGTGCATTGACATTCCGTCTGACGCGTCCGGGCAAGCTCCATGTTCTCCAACAGCAATCTGACGATCCGCTTCCTCGTGGGAGGCGTCGTCGCCTCGCTGCTCCTGCTGCTGGCGATCGGCGGCGGCACCGGCTTCGTCGCGGTGCTCTATCTCAACAACCAGATCACCAGCCTGTCGTCGGATTTCGCCAGCCTCAGCGGCCCCGCGCGTGACCATGCGACCCTGATCTATCAGCAGGCGCAGTCGGCGTTCTCCTGGTTCCTGATCGCCTGCGTCGCCATCGCGCTGTTCGCCAGCGCGGTCTGCCTGATGACCTACGCCGCCGTGCAGAACGGCATCCTGCGTCCGCTCGCATCGATGGTCGCGGCGATGCGCGACGTCGCCGCCCAGAAATACGACACAAGCATTCCCGGCCTCGGCCTCACCAACGAGATCGGCCAGCTCGCCGGCGCGCTGGAGGTGTTCAAGACCAACGGCATCGAGCGCCAGCGCCTGACGGAGCGCGAGCTGCAGGAGGCGCAGCGCCAGGGCGAGCGCTCGCGCTTTCTCGACGGCCGCATCCACGCCTTCAACGAGCTCGTCGCCAGCGTCGTCAGCAGCGTGGCGTCCTCGGCCGTGCGGCTGAAGAGCAATGCCGAGACCCTGTCGCGCGCCGCCAACGACACCTCGGCCAAGGCCAATGCGGTGGAGGCCGCCGCCAACCACGCCAATCGCAGCGTCCAGACGGTGGCCGGCTCGACCGAGGAGATGACGAGCTCGATCGGCACCATCAGCCGCCGCGTCTCCGACGCCACCCAGCGCGCCGAGGGCGCGGCCTCGCAGGCCGAGAAGAGCAAGAACACCATCCATTCGCTGTCGGACGCCGCCGAGAAGATCGGCACCGTCGTGCAGCTGGTGCAGGCGATCGCCGCGCAGACCAACCTGCTGGCGCTCAACGCCACCATCGAGGCGGCGCGCGCCGGCGAGGCCGGCAAGGGATTCTCCGTCGTCGCCTCGGAGGTGAAGAACCTCGCCGACCAGACCAGCAAGGCGACCGACGAGATCTCGGCGCATGTCGCCAGCATCCAGGGCATCACCGCGGAGACCCGCGGCGCCATCGACGGCATCTCGACCACGTTGAGCGAAATCAGCGCCATCATGTCCGGCATCGAGGTCGACACCTCGCAGCAGCGCAACGCCACCCAGGACATCTCCAAGAGCGTCCAGGAAGCCGCCCGCGGCACCCTCGACGTCTCCAACCACATCGCCCAGATTACCTCCACCTCGGCCGAAACCGGCCGCCTGGCCACCGACGCCCGCGACGCCGCCGGCGATCTCTCGCAACAGGCCGAGACGCTCAAGCGCGAGGTCGACGCGTTCATCATCAGCGTCAAGGCGAGCTGAGGCGGCGACACGCGAAGCTCATCGACGTCATCACTGACGTTGTGAGCCCCTCTCTCTCCACGTCATGGCCGGGCTCGACCCGGCCATCCACGTCTCACCGCTGGCGCGAGAGATGGATGCGCGGGTCAAGCCCGCGCATGACGAGCGGGAGAGTCGAGCGTGCGCTTGTGGCCAGTGCGACGCGGCTCCCCGAGGTGACGTCGAAGACGCGCCCGCCTTGCGGTACTCTCTAACCCGCTATTAGCAAATACCGCTCATCTTGCGCACAGCCATGAGTCGCCGGACAGGCGGCCGATGCTGCGGGGCGCGGTGCTAGCAGTGCGTCCGCCCGCGGCTGCTGGAGGAGCGGACAACGGACATGATGAGCTTGAAGATCAGCGGACGTCTCTATGCCGGCTTCGCGGCGCTCATCGTCTGCGGCGCGGTCATGGCGGCGGTCGCCGTCTGGAACCTGCGCGCGGTGCGGGATCAGGTGGCGAGCATGTCGGCGCTGTCGGACGCGACCGCGCGCATCCAGGCGATCTCCAACCATCTCCAGGCGATCCAGCGCGCCAATCTGCGCTACATCCACGACGCCAACGAGCCCGCGCTGAAGGAAGCCGCCGACCGCGAGACGGCGGCGGCCGAGCTGCTGCAGGCAGCCAGCACCGGCCCGCTCTCCGCCGAGCTCCGCAAGGCCTATGCCGATCTGCTCGCCGGCATCGCGCAGATGCGGACCTTGCGCGATCAGCTGCAGGACGCCGTCAGGCAGATCAAGACCGGCCGCGCCGCGCTGCTGCCGGGCGGCGAGGACCTCGCGGCCAAGACCGCCAAGCTGTCGATCGCGGCGCGCATCTCGAAGGAACCGGAGGTGATGAGCGCCGTCGCCGACATCGACACGCGGCTGCAACTGGTGCGCATCGCGACCTGGCGCTTCCTGGCGCTGCGCGACGCCAAGGCTGCCTCGGCCTTCCGCGCCGGCGTCGACAATGTCGAGCAGCGCCTCGCCACCCTTGAGGGCAATGCGCCGCCGGCCGGCGTGCTCGCCGCGATCGCGCCGGTGAAGGCCTCGCTCGATGCGAACAAATCGGCCTTCGAGGCCACCGCTGCCGCGACGCTGAAGTCCGAGGAGATCTACGCCAACGCCATCGAGCCGCTGATCAAAGGGAACATCGAGGCGCTGACGACGGCCGAAGCCGGCGTCAACGCCGACTACCAGGCCTCGCGCGCGTCGGCGGAGAGCGCCATCGGCCATACGATCGCGCTGCAGATGCAGGTCGGCGCCGCCGCCATCCTGTTCGGCTGCCTCGTCGCGTTCCTGATCGCGCGCGGCATCGTCGGCCCGCTCACGGCGATGACGCGGGCGATGGGACGGCTCGCCGGCGGCGACACGGCGATCGAGATCCCCAGCCGCGGCGCCCGCGACGAGATCGGCGCCATGGCGACCGCGATCCAGGTGTTCAAGGACAACATGGCCGAGACCGAGCGGCTGCGCGCCGAGCAGGGCGATGCCGAGACGCGGCGCGAGCACGAGCGCAAGGCCGACATGGCCCGGCTCGCCCATCAGTTCGAGCAGGCCGTCGGCGAGATCATCGATGCGGTGTCGCACGCCTCCAGCGAACTCGAAGCCTCCGCCGGCACGCTGACCAGCACCGCGTCGCGCGCGCAGGACCTGTCGACCGAAGTGGCGGCCGCCTCGCAGGAGGCCTCGTCCAACGTGCAGACGGTGGCCTCCGCCGCCGAGCAACTGTCCTCTTCGGTGAGCGAGATCTCCCGCCAGGTGCAGGACTCCGCGCGCATCGCCGGCGAGGCGGTGGCGCAGGCCAACCGCACCAATGAGCGCGTCGGCGCGCTGTCGAAGGCCGCCACGCGGATCGGCGACGTGCTGGAGCTGATCTCGACCATCGCCGGCCAGACCAACCTGCTGGCGCTCAACGCCACCATCGAGGC
>NZ_CAFJ01000761.1 GCF_000239795.1 Bradyrhizobium sp. STM 3809
GCGCCGGCGCCTGCCCCGGCGCAAGCGGCGCAGGCCGCGCCGCCTCCGCCGCAGCAGGGCGTGATGCCCGTTATCACGGACCAGTTCGCCACCGTCACTGTGGTGCCGAACGAGGAGCTGCGCCGCTCCGGCGCCGCCACCCTCGGCGATCTCTTGAACTCCAAGCCCGGCATCACCGGATCGAGCTTCGCGCCGGGCGCGTCGAGCCGACCGATCATCCGCGGCCTCGACGGCAACCGCGTCGGCATCGTCGAGAACGGAATCGGCGGCGGCGGCGCGTCTGATCTCGGCGAGGATCATTTCGTGCCGATCGATCCGCTCACCAGCGACCAGGTCGAGGTGGTCCGTGGCCCCGCAGCGCTGCGCTACGGTTCGACGTCGATCGGCGGCGTCGTCAGCGCCACCAACAACCGCATTCCGAGCGCGCTGCCGACCTGCTCGACCGCGCCGTTCCAGACCTATGGTCTGCCCGCGAGCGCGCCGGTCGCGGGCAGCGCGCCATGTGTCACTGCGGAGACCCGCACCTCCGTCAGCTCGGTCGACCGCGGCGTCGAGGGCGGCGTGCTGCTCGATGCCGGCGGCGGCAATTTTGCGCTTCATGCGGACGCGTATGGCCGGAAGACCGGCGACTACTCAATTCCGGGCTATCCCTACCGGTTCGACCAGACCCGCCCCGTGAACGGACGGCAGCCGAACTCTGCCGTGCAGAACGATGGCGCCTCCATCGGCGGCAGCTACTTCTTCACCGGCGGCTTCATCGGCGCCGCGATCCAGCAGACCGATGCGCTCTACCACATTCCCGGCATCGACGGCGCCGACAGCCGGACACGGATCGACGCGCACCAGACCAAGATCACCGCCAAGGGGGAATATCGGCCGGACTCCGCGGCGATCGACGCCATCCGCTTCTGGGCCGGCGCGACCGACTACCGGCACAACGAGATCGGCCTCGCCGATCCCGCTGATCCGACCACCGACGGCGTGCGCCAGACCTTCACCAACCGCGAGCAGGAAGCGCGCGTCGAAATGCAGATGATGCCGCTCAATCTGCGCTTCGCAACGCTGACCACGGCGTATGGCATCCAGGCCGGTCACCAGGAGCTGAACGCGCCGAGCCCCGACAATCCCGGCTCGGTGTTCAACGGCCTGTTCGGGCCCAACACCAACAACCGCGTTGCCGGCTATGTCTTCAACGAGCTCGCGTTTACGCCCTCGACCAAGGCGCAGATCGCGGGGCGTATCGAGCACGTGTCGCTGAACGGCTCGACGCCGAATTTTCCGGTCGACTATCTGCCGGACGGCGCACCGCAGTCGAATATCACTCGCAATCCGTCGTACACGCCGAAGAGCGCGAGCGTCGGCCTGCTGCAGAACCTGCCGGGTGACCTCGTCGCCAGCGTCACCGCGCAATATGTCGAACGCGCGCCGAAGGCGGCCGAGCTGTTCTCCCGCGGCGGCCATGACGCGACGGCGACGTTCGACATCGGCAATCCGAATCTCGGAATCGAGACTGCCAAGACCGTCGAGGCCGGCCTGCGCAAGGCCACCGGCCCGTTCCGCTTCGAGGCGACCGCCTACTACACGCAGTTCAGCAACTTCATCTATCGCCGGCTGACTGGCGTGATGTGCGACAACGATTTCGCCTCCTGCGGCACCACCGGCACTGCGCTGAACCAGGCCGTCTACTCGCAGCGCAACGCGCTGTTCCGCGGCGCCGAGTTCCAGAGCCAGTTCGACGTCGCTCAGCTCGGCAGCGGCATCTGGGGCATCGAAAACCAGTTCGACGTCGTCCGCGCCACCTTCCCGGACGGCACCAACGTGCCGCGCATTCCGCCGATGCGCGTCGGCGGCGGCCTGTTCTGGCGCGACGCGAATTGGCTGACCCGCATCAACCTGCTGCACGCCTTCGCGCAGAACGACGTGGCGCAGATCGCGGAGACGCCGACGCCAGGCTACAACCTCTTGAAGGCCGAGGTCAGCTACCGCACCAAGCTCGATCCGAACATGTTCGGCGCACGCGAGATGCTGGTCGGCCTGGTCGGCAACAACCTGCTCAACGAGAAGATCCGCAACTCCGTGTCCTACACCAAGGACGAGGTGCTGCTGCCCGGCATCGGCGTGCGGATCTTCGCCAATCTGAAGTTCTGAGCGGCGAATGTAAGGGACGCGGCGATCGAGCCGCGTCCCTCGTCGTCATTGCGAGGAGCGAAGCGACGAAGCAATCCAGAGTCCTTGCTGAACCCTGGATTGCTTCGCTTCGCTCGCAATGACGATGAGGCTAGCGCGCGTAGTCCCAATCCGGACGGATCGCGCCTTCGACGCCCTCGAAGGCGCCCTCGACCAGCTCGTTCACCAGCAGCCGGCTGTAATCGACCGGCCCCGGCATCGTGGCCCGGCCCTTCGGCACCGGCTTGAAGCCGACGCGGGTGTAATAGGCGGCGTCGCCGACCAGCAGGATGAAGCGGTGGCCTTGCGTGCGCGCGTCCGCGATCGAGCGCTCCATCAGCATGCGGCCGATGCCGTGCTTGCGGAACGGCGGCTCGACGGTCAGCGGCCCGAGCATCAAGGCCTTGGTGTCGCCGACGCAGATCGGCAGCTGCCGGACAGAGCCGACCAGCAAGGTGCCGATATGGGCGGTGAACGACAGCTCGAGCAGATGGTCGACATGCTCGCGCAGGCGATAGGCGCTGAGAACGAAGCGGCCGGGGCCGAAGGTACGCTCATGCAGCCGCTCGATGGCTTGCGCATCGCCCGGCTTCTCGGCGGAGATCGTAATGGACAGGTCACTCATGTGGGGTGGCGGGATAGCATCCCCGGGCGGCGCGGTCCATCACTCCCTCCCTCCGTCAAAACCCGGCGGCCGCCGGGTTCCGGCCGAGCCTCACTCCGCCGGCATCGTCTTCTCGACCAGCCGCACCCAATAGGACGCGCCGTGGCCGAGGATGTTGTCGTTGAAACGATAGGCCGGATGATGGCAGTCCTTGCCGTCGCCCATGCCGAGGAAGACGAAGGCGCCGGGGCGGGCCTGCAGCATGAAGGCGAAATCCTCGGCGCCCATCAGCGGCGGGGCGTTGTCGACGACCCGCTCGGCGCCGACCACGTCGCGCGCGACATCGGCGGCGACGCCGGTCTCGCGCGCATGGTTCATCGTGATCGGATAAAGGCGCGTATATTTCGTCGTCGCCGTGCCGCCATAGGTGCGCGCGATGCCGTCGGCGACTTCGGCGATGCGGCGCTCGACCAGGTCCTGCACCTCCGGATCGAGCGTGCGCACGGTGCCCTTCAGCTCGACCGTCTCCGGAATCACGTTCATCGCCTTGCCGGCCTCGACCATGCAGATCGAGATGACCGCCGATTTGATCGGATCGACGTTGCGCGACACGATCGACTGCAGCGCGGTGATGATGTGCGCGGCGATCAGCACGCTGTCGACCGCCTTGTGCACGCCGGCGCCGGCATGGCCGCCCTTGCCATGCACGGTGATCTCGAGCTGATCCGACGACGCCAGCATCGGGCCAGGGCGCAGCGCGAACACGCCCTCGGGCACGCCGGGCGCATTGTGCAGGCCGTAGACCTCCTGAATGCCCCAGCGCGTCATCAGGCCGTCGTCGACCATGGCCTTGCCGCCCGCACCGCCCTCCTCGGCCGGCTGGAAGATGACGATTGCCGTGCCATCGAAATTGCGGGTGTCGGCGAGATGCTTGGCGGCGCCGAGCAGCATCGCGGTGTGGCCGTCATGGCCGCAGGCATGCATCA
>NZ_CAFJ01000760.1 GCF_000239795.1 Bradyrhizobium sp. STM 3809
TCAGGCCGGCCTCTACGACTACATCGCCAAGTTCGACCGTCCCGGTCTGATCGCGGCGCTCAAGGAACAGATCGAGGAACGGGCCCGCGCCGACGCGGCGAAGCGTGCGGCGTAACGGGAAAGGGCAGGAGTAGCGTGCGATGAGCAGCAACAAGATCGAGACCACCGACGGCGCGGTCGCCGAATACGTCACGGCCGTGATCGGCGGCCAGCTGTTCGGCCTGCCGATCTCGCGGGTGCAGGACGTGTTCATGCCGGAGCGGGTGACGCGGGTGCCGCTGTCGTCGGCCGAGATCGCCGGCGTGTTGAACCTGCGCGGCCGCATCGTCACCGTCGTCGACATGCGGGCGCGGCTCGGCCTGGCGCGCGCCGACGACGGCAAGCCGCCGATGGCGGTCGGCGTCGACCTGCGCGGCGAATCCTACGGCCTGCTGATCGATCAGATCGGCGAGGTGCTGCGGCTGCCGGAGGAGAGCCGGGAAGAAAATCCCGTCAACCTCGACCCGCGCATGGCGAAGCTCGCCGGCGGCGTGCACCGCCTCGATGGCCAGCTGATGGTCATCCTCGACGTCGATCGTGTGCTTGAACTCGCTGCCGACAAGATGGCGGCCTGAACCGCAGCGTAAGCCCGCCCGCGCGAGACCGCGCGGTCGGTTTGGATCCTGATCCCGAGAGGCTGATATGAGAACGTGTCTGGTAGTTGACGACTCGAGCGTCATTCGAAAGGTGGCCCGCCGCATCCTGGAAGGTCTGGATTTCCAGATCGTGGAGGCGGAGGATGGCGAGCAGGCGCTGGAGATCTGCAAGCGCGGTCTGCCGGATGCCGTGCTGCTCGACTGGAACATGCCCGTCATGGACGGCTATGAGTTCCTCGGCAATCTCCGCCGCATGCCCGGCGGCGACGCGCCGAAAGTGGTGTTCTGCACCACCGAGAACGACGTCGCGCACATTGCCCGCGCGCTGCATGCCGGTGCCAACGAGTACATCATGAAGCCGTTCGACAAGGACATCGTCACGGCGAAATTCCAGGAAGTCGGACTGATCTGACCTCCCGTCAGGTCGGTCGGCCCGTGCTCTCCCGGGCTTGCCGCCGTCCTGTGCCTCTGTCCTGTTGGTGAACTATGAGCGTCGCGTTGGCCAGTTCTTCGATCCCAAGTTCGACCAGGCAGGAACCTCTCCGGGTGATGGTCGTGGACGACTCCGTCGTCATCCGCGGCATGATCTCGCGTTGGATCAGCTCTGAGCCCGACATGGTGGTGGCGGCTTCGCTGCGCACCGGCCTCGAAGCCGTCAACCAGATCGATCGCGTCAATCCCGATGTCGCCGTGCTCGACATCGAGATGCCCGAGCTCGACGGCATCGCAGCGCTGCCCAAGCTGCTTGCCAAGAAGAAGAACCTCGCCGTGATCATGGCCTCGACGCTGACGCGCCGCAATGCGGAGATCAGCTTCAAAGCGCTGTCGCTCGGCGCGGCCGACTACATTCCGAAGCCCGAGAGCACGCGCGAAGCCTCCGCAGCCGATAATTTCCACTACGACCTGATCCAGAAGATCCGCAATCTCGGCGCCAAGGCGCGCCGCGCGGCGCCTGTCGTGCATGCTCCGGCGGCTCCGCACGTCCAGGACCTGCGGCCGGCGCCGGCGCTGCGGCCGGCAGCGGCTCCGATGCCGACGCAGACGCTACCGGCCGCTGCTCTGGCGCGGCGCGCCTTCAGCTCGCAGATGCCCAAGGTACTCTTGATCGGCTCTTCGACCGGCGGTCCGCAGGCGCTGATGGCGGTCGTCACGGAGCTCGGCGCGGTGATCGACCGCTTCCCGGTGCTGATCACCCAGCATATGCCGCCGACCTTCACCACCATTCTCGCCGAGCATCTGGCGCGGTCGAGCCGCAGGCCGGCGCATGAGGCCGTCGACGGCGAGGTCATCAAGCCCGGCCAGATCTATCTCGCGCCGGGCGGACGCCACATGCGCGTCGCGCGCCATGGCGCCGACGCGGTCATCGCGCTCGACAACGGGCCGCCCGTCAATTTCTGCAAGCCGGCGGTGGATCCGCTGTTCACCTCGGCGGTCGACATCTGGCAGGGCTCGACGCTCGCGGTGATCCTCACCGGCATGGGCTCGGACGGCATGCGCGGCGGCAAGGACATCGTCGCAGCCGGCGGCAGCGTCATCGCGCAGGACGAGGCCACCAGCGTGGTCTGGGGCATGCCCGGCGCGGCCGCCAATGCCGGCATCTGCGCAGCCATCCTTCCCTTGAATCAGATCGCACCGAAGCTGGTCCGTCTGTTTGCAGGAGACCGTTCGTGACTCCCCTGGACTATGAGTTCTTGCGTAAGCTCCTGAAGGAGCGGTCCGGTCTCGACCTCTCTGCCGACAAGCAATATCTGGTCGAGAGCCGGCTGCTGCCGCTGGCCCGCCGCGCCAACCTGCCGGGCATCCCGGAGCTGGTGCAGAAGATGAAGAGCGGCGGCGAGCAGCTGACGACGCAGGTGGTCGAAGCTATGACCACCAACGAGACGTTCTTCTTCCGCGACAAGATCCCGTTCGATCATCTGCGGGACGGCATCCTGCCGGCGCTGATCCAGTCGCGCGCCAGCCGGCGGTCTCTGCGCATCTGGTCGGCCGCGTGCTCGACCGGACAGGAGCCTTACTCGATCGCGATGTGCCTGCGCGAGTTCGGCGCGGCGCTCGCCGGATGGCGGATCGAGATCGTGGCCACCGACCTGTCGCAGGAGGTGCTGGAGAAGTCGAAGGCCGGCCTCTACAGCCAGTTCGAGGTGCAGCGCGGCCTGCCGATCCAGCTCCTGGTGAAGTACTTCACCCAGCTCGGCGAGCTCTGGCAGCTCAGCGCCGACATTCGCGGCATGGTGCAGCACCGCCAGCTCAACCTGCTGCAGGACTTCTCCCATCTCGGCAAGTTCGATGTGATCTTTTGCCGCAACGTGCTGATCTATTTCGATCAGGACACCAAGGCGCAGATCTTCGAGCGGATGGCCAAGGTGATGGAGCCGGACGGCACCCTGCTGCTCGGCGCCGCGGAGTCGGTTGTCGGCATCACCGACGCGTTCCGGCCCAATCAGGAGCGGCGCGGCCTGTACCAGATCAATCCCGTCCGCAGCGCGCGCGGCGGCGCGGCGCTGCTGCCCGGCCTGAAAGTGGTCGCGGCGCGCTGATCGCCGATCTCATCGGGAGGTCTTCGACGGCCGGCGATTGCGCCGGCCGATCGCCGCTGGATCACCCCGCATCGCAAAATTTCTTCCGGCAGCGGGAACCTTTTTCTCGCTGAAGCGTCGATTCACGCCTTGGTGTGGCCAAAGCGTGTTCGCTCGACGGCGGGGGAAGATCGATGAAAACGAGTATGCGTCCTCGGATCGTGACGCGGGATCTCCCTGTCATCGCGAAATCGGCGACCGGGATCGACGGTCTCGACGAGGTCACCTTCGGCGGCCTGCCGCAGGGCCGGCCGACCCTGCTGTGCGGCGCCGCCGGCTGTGGCAAGACCTTGTTTGCAATGACGTTCCTCTACAATGGCGCGGTCGCCTATGACGAGCCGGGGGTGTTCATCGCGTTCGAGGAGCAGCCCGAGGACCTGATCAAGAATGTCGGCTCGCTCAGCTACGACATCGAGAGGCTGATCGAGCAGAAGAAGATCCTCGTCGACCACATCCATCTGGACCGCAACGAGATCGAGGAGGCCGGCGACTACGATCTCGACGGCCTGTTCATCCGCATCGGCTTCGCGATCGACGCCATCGGCGCCAAGCGCGTCGTGATCGACACGATCGAGACTCTGTTCGGCGGCCTCGACAACCAGGCCGTGCTGCGCTCCGAGCTGCGCCGGCTGTTCGAATGGCTCAAGAGCAAGGGCGTCACCGCCATCATCACCGGCGAGCGCGGCGACGGCACGCTCACCCGGTACGGCCTCGAGGAGTACGTCGCCGATTGCGTGATCCTGCTCGACAACCGCGTTCACGATCAGCTGTCGACCCGGCGGCTGCGCGTCGTCAAATATCGCGGCACCGCGCACGGCACCAACGAATATCCCTTCATCATCGACCAGGAAGGCATCACGGTGATGCCGATCACCTCGTCGGGACTGTCCCATGATGCGTCGACCGAACGGGTCTCGACCGGCATCGCCGACCTCGACGACATGCTGGAGGGCAGGGGCTACTACAAGGGATCGAGCATCCTGGTCTCGGGCATGGCCGGCGCCGGCAAATCGACCGTCTCGGCGCATTTCGCCGATTCGATCTGCCGCGCGGGCCAGCGCTGCATCTATTTCGCGCTGGAGGAGTCGCCGCAGCAGATCGTGCGCAACATGCGCTCGGTCGGGCTCGACCTGCAGCAATGGGTCGATCGCGGCCTGCTGCGCTTCTCGGCGCGGCGGCCCAATCTGTACGGGCTGGAGACGCATCTGGCGGCCATGCATCGCGAGGTCAGGGAGTTCGATCCCGCCGCGGTGGTGGTCGATCCGATCTCGTCTCTGATGGGCGCGGGCATCGCCGGCGACGTGCACTCGATGACGCTGCGCCTGATCGACTTCCTCAAGTCGCGCGGCGTCACCGCCCTGTTCACCAATCTCGGCGCCGGCACCGCGGAGACGGTGACGACCGAGATGCAGATCTCCTCGCTGACCGACACGTGGCTGCTGCTGTACAACCGCGAGAGCAACGGCGAGCACAATCGCCAGCTCTATCTGTTGAAGTCGCGCGGCATGGCGCATTCCAACCAGGTGCGCGAGTTCCTGATGAGCTCCGACGGCATCGCGCTGCGCGAGGTCTATGTCGGTCCTGACGGCGTGCTGACGGGATCGGCGCGACAGGCCCAGGAGGGCAAGGATCGCGCCGAGCGCCTCTTGCGCAACCAGGAAATCGAGCGCCGCACCCGCGAGATCGCGCGCCGACGGCGCGACATCGCCGCACAGATCGAAATGCTGAACGCCCAGCTTGCGAGTGAGGAGGGGGAGATGGAGCTTCTGAACCTGGAAGGCAGCGCGCGCGAGGAACAGCGCTCGGCTGATCGCCTTGCGTTGGCGAAGAGCCGCTCGTCGAAGCGGCCGGCGGGCGTGCCGTCGTCCCGGACGGCGGCGAACAAATGACGGCCGCGGCGATGGAACAGGATGGCTACAATCTCCGGCTCTATGTCGCGGGCCAGACGCCCAAATCGCTGGCCGCGCTCGCCAATCTCAAGAAGCTGTGCGAGACGCATCTGCCGGGCCGCTACACGATCGAGGTGATCGATCTGATGAAGGACCCCGCGCTGGCGCAGCGCGATCAGATCGTCGCCATCCCGACGCTGATCCGGCAATTGCCGGAGCCGCTCAAGCGGATCATCGGCGACCTCTCCAATGCGGAGAAGGTCCTGGTCGGTCTGGATATCGCTCCGAGCTGAACGGAGAATACGTGGCAGCAC
>NZ_CAFJ01000759.1 GCF_000239795.1 Bradyrhizobium sp. STM 3809
TGGCTTGGCGAAGTCCAACGACGTGCCTGCCCCAAGCCACTCCCTGTGGTTATGGATCCCGGCGTTCGCCGGGATGACGACGGTTTTTGTGGCGGGCGCACACTGCATCACCGGCGTCATTGCGAGCGCAGCGAAGCAATCCAGGGCTGCGCGCGAAGCCCTGGATTGCTTCGTCGCTTCGCTCCTCGCAATGACGGAGTTTGGAGTGCACGGTTCGCCTCATAACGGCGCGAGGTGGGCGTGAGACAGTGCTGCAGGCCCCGCAGAAATTACGACGACAACCGCATATCCAGCAGCCGCCGGCCTTCGCCGCGCAGCAGCTTCTTCACCGCGCTCGACGCGACCACTTCGCCCTCGTTCGCGTACGCCTCATGGTTCTTCTCGATGTCCTCGAGGCGATACAAATAGTTCACCATGACAGTCGCCGACTCGCGCTGGCCCTTCGCCGAGAGGTCGCCGAGCCAGTTGATGCGCTCGAGACGGGCGCCGTTGCCGAGGTGGAAGCGGGCGACGGGGTCGATCAGCTTGCCCTTGGACGTACGCGCCTTGAGGAAGTAGTGCGCGGCGAGCGGCTCGATCACGCTGCGCAGCTCGGCAGTGATCGATGCGTCCTCGACCCAGCGCGGCTCGTTGAGCAGCTTGAGCACGTTGCGATCCTCTTCGGTCGCATCGGCAGTCGACTTCAGCCAGCCCATGAAGCCCGGCACCGGCGACAGGGTGACGAAAGTGTCGAGCTTCGGCAGCTCGCGCCGGAGCTCCTCCACCACCTGCTTGATCAGGAAGTTGCCGAACGAGATGCCGCCGAGGCCGCGCTGGGTGTTGGAGATCGAGTAGAACACCGCGGTGCGGGCGCGATCCGCCGGCACCGGCGTGCGGTCGACCGCGAGCAGCGGCGCGATGGCGCCGGGGATGGTCTCAGTCAGCGCGATCTCGACGAAGATCAGGGGCGCGTCCGGCATCGCCGGATGGAAGAAGGCGTAGCAGCGCCGGTCGACCGGATCGATGCGGCGGCGCAGATCGTCCCAGTCGTGGATCTCGTGGACGGCCTCGTAGCGGATGATCTGCTCCAGGATGTTCGCCGGCGTCGACCAGTCGATCTTGCGCAGCACCAGAAACCCCCTGTTGAACCACGAACTCAAGAGATGCACGATGTCGCGATCGAGCGCGGCGAGCTCCGGATTGGCTTTCAGCAGATCCAACAGATCGGTGCGCATCGCGACCAGCTCGGGCGTGCCGCCCGGGGCGCGGTTGAGGCGGCGGATCAGCTCCTGCCGCCGCGGCTCCGATGCGAAATGCAGCGCACTGGCGCCTTCGTCAGACGGCGCCGCGCGCCAATCCTCGATCGCCTTGCCGAGCCTGGCCGTGTCCGGACCGAAATCGTGCACCAGCGCGGTGAAGAACGCCTTGCGGCCCTCGGCGTCGAGATCATGATAGCCGTCGAGCACGTCGCGCGCCATCGCGGTGCCCGAGGCCTCGCCGGCACCCGACACCAGCGCCTCGCACAGCTCGGCGAGGCTGGTCGCGTCATGCTTGTCGACGGGGGCGCCACCGCCACGCAGCAGCGTCCGGCCGCGCTCGGAAATCGTGGTGATCAGGTCGGTGAAAAAGGCGTTGGCCATCTGATGTTGGTCGAATCCCAGAGCGTGACGGACCCCATGTTACATGGATTTATGGCAAAGGTGGCCACATTCAAACATAACAAATCGTCAACGCCGCCGTTGCCGCGCGCATGCGCCGGAGCTGGGCGGAGGTCATCCGCCGGACTGCCCGGCGAAGTCCGTCGGCGTCCGTCCCGTGACCTGGCGGAACGCGTGGCTGAACGCCGGCACGCTGGCATAGCCGAGATCGGCGGCGAGCTGCTTGACCGAGAGATGACGGTCCGTCGCCAGCCGCTCGATCGCGGCCGCGATCCGGGCGCG
>NZ_CAFJ01000758.1 GCF_000239795.1 Bradyrhizobium sp. STM 3809
GGGCCTTCACCCGGCATTCCCTGCGCCCTCCATGTTCGCGAGGGACGAATGAATTGCAGAGCTCGGGCGCGATGCGCCGCGAGAACGCGATGTCACGCCTCCCTGACCGTTTTGCCTGCGCTGTTTGAGATGTGAATCGGATGTTCCCTCATCGTCGTCCCGGACAGGCCGTGACGCGCGCCAGCGCAGCGCGGCGCCGATCCGGGACCTACGCCGCAGCAGCCGTGATGGGCAAAAAGCCAATGACCAGCCCTGCCTCAAACCGTTCCCCGGGGGTGTGGGTCCCGGCTCAAGGCCGGGACGACAGCGGTGTGCGTGGATGCCGCTCGGCGCTTCCCAAGCAACGACCAGGTCCAGACAGTTCTAATCAAACTTCTGTTCAGCTGTCGCGATCTCTGCGAGTGGCGGACGATGTGACAACCGGATTTCCGCAACGCTTAGTTGATAGTTGATGCGCGCAAGTCCGATTGATCTCCGGCGCGTTCGATTGTCGGCAGTGGCTTGCGGCAAAATTTACCACCCATATGCACGCCACTTGGCGCTGGGCGCTTTCAGGCTAGAATGACTTCAACAATCAGCTCTCAGCGAAACGCCCCATCATGTCGATCTCCGTCAAAGGCCGGCTGGCCATTGTCGCGCTCATTGCGCTTGCCTGTTTCGCAAGCTCGGTTCTGAAGCTTTATCTCGGGCTGCTTTTCGTCTCGCTGCTCGCAAGCTTTGCGATCGTGGGCCTGCTCGCCTGGCTGGCGGACAGGCTCGCCATCCGGCGACATCGCGGCCCCGAGCGGCGACGCCGGCACCGCCGCCGTTATGTCGGGCTGCTCGACGACTCCGGGCCGATGCCGGTGACGCGAGCAGACCGTGTCGATGCCGCGTCGACCGCGGAGCGCCGGTGATGGACTGGCGCGTGATCGGACCGGCGCTGCTGCTGTCCATGATCGGCAACGCGGCAGCAGGCGGCGAGCGCCCTGCCTTCTCCGTCGTCGACCGCCCGTCGCAGGACGGCCGCTGCATCGACGACACCGGACGCGGCGATCTGGATCGATCGGAGAGCGCCTGCCTCGCTCAGATCCCGGAGCTCGCGCAGCGCAGTGGATCGAGCCTGAAATTGACCTTCCGCAACGGCCGGACGCGCATCTATCGCAACCAGGACGCCAGATGCAGCGACAGCGACGGCCAAGGCTGCGTCAAGTACCAACTGACGGGATACTTCCCCGACCATGGCCTCGTGCTGATCGAGCGCGGCCGGCCCGAAGGCATCGACTGGCTGCTCGTGCGAGCCGACAGCGGCGAGGAGACGGGCCTCGTCGCCCCGCCGCATTATTCGCCGGAGCAGCGCTGGCTGGCAGCGGTCACATCGCGCCTCGCTTCTTCGGGGCCGCCCGACGGCATCGACATCATTCCCGCCAAGCGCGATCGCACGCTGAAGGATTGGCACTACCGCACGCCGGAGGACAGCAAATGGCGCTACGAGTTCGAACGCTGGGACGGCGAGGACCAGATCATCCTGTCGGCGAAGCCGGTCGAGACCGAGGCGACGCCGCGGCTGGTGGCGATCCAACGGAAGAAGAACGAGTGGCACTTCAAATAGCCGCGCTGATCGCGTCGATCCGCCGGCCCTATCTCAGCCCTTCGTCCGCGTCGGCTTCGCTTCGAGCGCCGTCAGATAGGTCGCCATCATCTCAGGCAGCGCGGCAACCACCAGGTCGCGGCTGCGCGGGTCCTGCTCGCGCGTGAACAGCAGCGTGCCGAGGACGACGGCATCGAAGGTGGTGGCGGCCTGCGCGCCCAGCTCCGCGCCGAGCCTCACGCGCATCACCCTGTCGATCACGGCCCTGAACTCGGCATGCATGGTCTTGTCGTGCAGGTCGAGCGTGGCCAGCGCATCGGGATGGCGCACGAAGTAGCGGATCGCCCAGCCGATCAATTGCTCGATCATCTCGGCCGGCGACAGCGCCGCCCACTCCGCGTCGCTCCGTTGCAGCACGCGATCGAAGGCCGGCTGCAGCTCGGCATCGTGCCGCTCGGCCAGCGCGTCGAGCATCTGCGTCTTGTCACGGAAGAAGTGGTAGACCGAGCCGATCGATGCGCCCGCGCGCTCGGCCGCCGCATGCATGCTGACCGCGCCGAGCCCGGACTCGGCAATGAGGGCGGCCGCCGCATCGAGCAACTGCTCACGACGCTCGCGCCCGCGCGCCTGCCGTGGCGCGCGCGCCGTGGCCCGTGCAGGAGCGTCCGAGCTGATCAGGTCTTTTCGTCGCACGTGGTTCGAAGCTCTTGTTCTGTTTCTGAGACAGCGCCCCTCAGGCGCCTGCGGGCCTTCCCCCTGGCATACGGAATTCTAACTCCGCCAACGCGAATGTTACTAGACATTTTTTTCTAGAAATTATTGTCTAATTCACACGATGTCAACGGGAACCTGATCGGCTGTTCCCGAAGGCCGTAACTCCGCGAAACCGCGCTACCCCGTTCCGGATCCACGGCTGATCGACGACCGCGTCCCGCAAGTCCGGGCGCCACGAACCAGCGGCTCCCGATCCCGGTCGGATCGGCGGTCCGTCCACCATTCATTGGGCCCCCGACGTGCAACCATGACTTCACTCATGCGATCTCTTTCTCACGGCCTTCGCCGGCTTCCGCCGACCGCGGCCGGCTGCGCCATGGTCGCGCTCCTGCTTGCGGGCTGCGATCAGAAGGCGGCGGTGACCGCACAGCCGGCCCGGCAGGTGCAGACCCAGGTCGTCAAGCTGTCGGAGCGGCGGCAGTCGATCACGCTGACCGGCGACGTGCAGCCGCGCGTGCTGGCAGAGTTGTCGTTCCGCGTCAGCGGCCGCGTCACCGAGCGGCTGGTGGAGGTCGGCGCCCAGGTCAAGGCCGGCCAGCTGCTCGCCAGGATCGACCCTGCCGAGCAGCAGGCCGATCTCGATTCCGCGCAGGCCGCGGTGGTGGCGGCCGAATCGCAGGTCAAGGTTGCGACCTCGAATTTCAACCGGCAGCAGACCTTGATCACCAGCGGGTTCACGACCCGGGCGACGTTCGACCAGGCACAGGAGACGCTGCGCACCGCCGAAGGATCGCTGGAAGCCGCCAAGGCGCAGCTCGGTACCGCGAGGGACGCGCTCACCTACACCGAGCTGCGCGCCGATGCCGACGGCACCATCACCGCGCGCAACATCGAGGTCGGCCAGGTGGCCCAGGC
Source organism: Bradyrhizobium sp. STM 3809 (assembly GCF_000239795.1). Taxonomy (GTDB): domain Bacteria; phylum Pseudomonadota; class Alphaproteobacteria; order Rhizobiales; family Xanthobacteraceae; genus Bradyrhizobium. The sequence continues at coordinate 3,200 of NZ_CAFJ01000758.1, forward strand.
GGGACAATCGGTGTTCACGCTCGCGCATGACGGCAACCGGGACGCAGTCATCGACGTCTATGAGGCGGCGCTGTCGCTCAAGTTCGATGACAGCAAGGTCGCGCTGGCGCTGCTGTCGGATCCCTCCATCACTGCGAAGGGCACCGTGCGCGAGGTCTCGCCGACCATCGATCCGAAATCCGGCACCGTCCGCATCAAGATCGCGATCGAGAACCCGCCTCCGGAGATGATCCTCGGCAGCGCCGTGTCCGCCACCGGCTTCATCAAGCCGGAGCAGCGCATCATCCTGCCGTGGAGCGCGCTCAACGCCGCGGGCAAGACGCCGGCGGTGTGGCTGGTCGATGCGACGAGCAAGACGGTGTCGCTCAAGCCGATCACGATCGAGGACTATGAGACCGGGGCGATCGTCGTCTCCGACGGGCTCAAGCCGGGCGACCGCGTCGTCACCGAGGGCGGCAAGCTGCTGAGTGTCGGACAACAGGTCAGCTTCAACGAGGAGGCGCGGTCGTGATGATGCCGATGCGTTCCGTGTTTCCCCTTCTCGCGCTCGGCGTGCTCGCCGGCTGCAACGAGAAGGCCGATGTGCCCCAGCCGGTCCGGCCGGTGCTGTCGATGAAGGTCGAGCCGCAGGCGGCCAACGCCGCCGCCGTCACCGGCACGATCGAGCCACGCTACAAGGCCGATCTCAGCTTCCGCGTGCTCGGCCGCCTGATTGCGCGCCCGGTCTATGTCGGCGACGCCGTCAAGCAGGACCAGGTGGTGGCGGCGATCGATCCCGCCGCGCTCGAATTCGCGGTGCGCGCCTCCGCTGCCGAAGTGTCGCGCAGCCAGGCGCAGCTCACCAATGCGACCGGCACCGAGGGGCGGCAGCGTACCCTGCTGGAAACCGACGCGACGACGAAGGCCACCCTGGAGAGCGCCGAGCAGTCGCGCGCGGCCGCGCAGGCCTCGGTGGTCAAGGCGCAGTCCAATCTCGCCAAGGCGCGCGAGCAGCTCGGCTATGCGCAGCTCAAGGCGGACTTCGCCGGCATCGTCACTGCCGTCAGCGCCGAGGTCGGCCAGGTCGTCGCCCCCGGCCAGAGCGTGGTCACGGTGGCCCGGCCCGACATCCGCGAAGCCGTCATCGATGTCGGCGACGACATCGCCAGCGGCCTGCAGTCCGGCACCTCCTTCACGATTCGGCTGCAGGTCGATCCGGCCATCAGCGCGACCGGCAAGGTGCGCGAGATCGCGCCGCGCGCCGACGCCACGACGCGCACGCGCCGCATCCGCATCACGCTCGACAATCCGCCCGAGGGCATGCGGCTCGGGACCACGGTCACCGCGACGCTCGACACCGAGCAGAAGACCATCATCCGGCTGCCGCGCTCAGCCGTGCTGGAGCAGAACGACAAGCGCTTCGTCTGGCTGGTCGACACCGCGAGCAAGACCGTCAAGCGGCAGGAAGTGACGGTCGCCGCCAACGAGGACGGCAGCCTGCGCGTGACCGGCGGCCTCGAAGCCGGCCAGCGCGTCGTCACCGCCGGCGTGAACAGTCTCAAGGATGGCCAGGCCATCCGCATCGATCAGGAATCTCAGCCGTGAAGTCCTTCAATCTCTCCGACTGGGCGCTCGAGCACCGCTCGCTGGTCTGGTACTTCATGATCGCCTTCATGGCCGCCGGTCTGTTCTCCTATCTGCATCTCGGCCGCGAGGAGGATCCGTCCTTCACCATCAAGACGATGCTGATCCAGGCCAAATGGCCCGGCGCCTCTGCCGAGGAGATGACGCGGCAGGTCACCGACCGCATCGAGAAGAAGCTCGAGGAGCTGCCGGCGCTCGACTACACCAAGAGCCTGACGGTGCCCGGCCAGACCACGGTGTTCGTCAACCTGCGCGACACGACCAAGGCGCGCGACGTGGTGCCGACCTGGCTGCAGGTGCGCAACCTCATCAACGACATCAAGGGCGACTTCCCCTCGGGCGTGGTCGGCCCCGGCTTCAACGACCGCTTCGGCGACGTGTTCGGCAACATCTACGCCTTCACCAGCGACGGCCTGAGCCAGCGCCAGCTGCGCGACCGTGTCGAGGAGGTCCGCGCCAAGGTGCTGACGGTGCCCAATGTCGGCCGCGTCGACATCGTGGGCGCTCAGAACGAAGTGATCTATCTGGAATTCTCGCCGCGCAAGGTCGCAGCGCTCGGCATCGATCAGCGCACCATCCTCAACGCGCTGCAGTCGCAGAACGCGGTGTCGCCGTCCGGCGTGCTGCAGGCGGGGCCGGAGCGGATCGCGGTGCGGGTGTCCGGGCAGTTCACCTCGGAAGAGAGCCTGAAGCAGATCAATCTGCGCATCAACGACCGCTTCTTCCCGCTCACCGACGTCGCCACCATCACCCGCGGCTACGAGGATCCGCCGACCTCGCTGTTCCGCTTCAACGGCCAACCCGCGATCGGCCTGGCGATCGGCATGAAGGCGGGCGCCAACCTGCTCGACTTCGGCGAGGCGCTGAAAGAGGAGATGACCAAGGTCATCGCCGACCTGCCGGTCGGCGTCGGCGTGCATCTCGTCTCGGACCAGCCCAAGATCGTCGAGGAGGCGGTCGGCGGCTTCACCAAGGCCTTGTATGAGGCCGTCATCATCGTGCTCGCGATCTCCTTCGTCAGCCTCGGCGTGCGCGCCGGCCTCGTGGTGGCGATCTCGATCCCGCTGGTGCTCGCGATCACCTTCCTGGTCATGGCCTATACCGGCATCTCGCTGCAGCGCATCTCGCTCGGCGCGCTGATCATCGCGCTCGGCCTCCTCGTCGACGACGCCATGATCGCGGTCGAGATGATGGTGGCGCGGCTCGAGGTCGGAGACAGCCTGCGCAAGGCCGCGACCTACGTCTACACCTCCACCGCCTTCCCAATGCTGACGGGCACGCTGGTGACGGTCGCCGGCTTCATTCCGATCGGGCTCAACAACAGCGCCGCGGGCGAGTTCACCTTCACGCTGTTCGTGGTGATCGCGGTGTCGCTGGTGGTGTCGTGGATCGTGGCCGTGCTGTTCACGCCGCTGCTCGGCGTCACCATCCTGCCCGCGACGCTGCCGAGCCATCATGCCGAGGCGGGCCGCCTGACGCGGATGTTCCGCGCCATGCTCAACGCCTGCATGCGGCATCGCTGGACCACGATCATCGTGACCGTGCTGGTCTTCGGACTGTCGGTGTTCGGGATGCGCTTCGTGCAGCAGCAGTTCTTCCCCTCCTCCGATCGCACCGAGCTCGTCATCGACTTCAACCTGCCGCAGAACTCCTCGATCGCCGAGACCAACGCGCAGATGGCGAAGTTCGAGCAGGAGGCCCTGAAGGGCGATGCCGACATCGACCACTGGTCGACCTATGTCGGCTCCGGCGCGCAGCGCTTCGTGCTGTCGTTCGACGTGCAGCCGGCCGACGTCTCGTTCGGCCAGATCATCATCGTCACCAAGAGTCTCGAAGCGCGCGACCGCGCGCGCGCCAAGCTGCAGGCCTATCTGACCAGGACCTTCCCCGGCACGGACGCCTATGTGCACCTGCTGGACATCGGTCCGCCGGTCGGCCGCCCCGTGCAGTATCGCGTCAGCGGACCCGATGTCGCCAAGGTGCGCGAGATCGCCCAGGAGTATGCCGGCGTGATGCGCGGCAACAGCCATCTCGGCGCCGTCATCTTCGACTGGATGGAGCCCTCGCGCGTGGTCAAGGTCGACGTGCTGCAGGACAAGGCGCGCCAGCTCGGCGTCACCTCCTCCGACATCTCCAATGCGCTGAACAGCGTGCTCGACGGCACGTCGATCACCCAGGTGCGCGACGACATCTACCTGATCGACGTGCGCGGCCGCGCCCAGGCCAAGGAGCGGCAATCGCTGGAGACGCTGCGCGACCTGCAGCTGTCGGGCTCGAACGGCCAGTCGATCCCGCTCGCGGCGCTGGCGACCCTGCGCTACCAGATCGAGCAGCCGGAGATCTGGCGCCGCTCGCGTCTGCCGACGCTGACCTTGAAGGCCAGCGTCGTGGACCAGGTGCAGCCCAACACGGTGGTCGATCAGCTCAAGCCGGCGCTTGCGGCGTTCAACGCCAAGCTTCCGGCCGGCTACAAGGTCGTCACCGGCGGCGCGGTCGAGGAAAGCGCCAAGAGCCAGGCGCCGATCATTGCGGTCGTCCCGATCATGCTGTTCACGATGGCCACCATCCTGATGCTGCAGCTGCAGAGCTTCCAGCGGCTGTTCCTGGTGTTCGCGGTGGCGCCGCTGGCCCTGATCGGCGTCGTCGCGGCGCTGTTGCCGAGCGGCGCGCCGCTGGGCTTCGTCGCCATCCTCGGCGTGCTCGCGCTGATCGGCATCCTGATCCGCAACTCCGTGATCCTCATCGTGCAGATCGAGCATCTGCGCGACGAGGGCCGGCCGCCCTGGGAGGCCGTCATGGAGGCGACCGAGCACCGCATGCGGCCGATCATGCTCACAGCCGCGGCGGCCTCGCTGGCGCTGATCCCGATCGCGCGCGAGGTGTTCTGGGGCCCGATGGCCTATGCGATGATGGGCGGCATCATCGTCGGCACCGTGCTCACCTTGCTGTTTCTGCCGGCGCTCTACGTCGCCTGGTTCCGCATCAAGGCGCCGGGAAAAACCGAAGAACCGGAGGCCAAGCCGCACGGGGCGTGAATCGCGGATAATTGCACGGGATAAGCCGCCCGCGTGGGTTAAACGCCCCGCGGCGGCCGGGTAGATTGGATCTCCATGGAGAGATGCGAATCATGACCGATCCCCAGATCGTCTGCCCCTCCTGCCGCACCGAGATCAAGCTCACCGAGCAGCTCGCCGCGCCCCTGATCGCGGAGACGCGGCGGCAGTTCGAAAAGCAGCTGGCGGCCAAGGAAGCCGATTTCGGCCGCCGCGAAGCGCAGCTCCGCGCCGCGCAGGAGCAGATCGCGCAGGCCAAGGCGGCGATCGACCAGCAGATCGCCGCCAAGCTGAAGGCCGAGCGCGCGACCATCGCGCAGGCCGAGGCCGAGCGGGCGCGCCAGGCCGTCGCCGACGAGATGGGCAACCGCGACCGCCAGCTCGCCGAGCTGCACCAGGTCATCGTCAGCAAGGACGCCAAGCTCGCGGACGCCCAGAAGGCGCAGGCCGAGATGCTGCGCAAGCAGCGCGAGCTCGACGAGGCCCGCCGCGAGCTCGATCTCACCATCGAGACCAAGGTCCAGGAGAACCTGGTCGCGGTCCGCGACAAGGCGCGGTTGGAGGCCGAGGAGTCGCTGAAGGCGAAGGTCGCCGAGAAGGAAACCCAGATTGCCGGCATGCAGCGGCAGATCGAGGAGCTCCGCCGCAAGGCCGAGCAGGGCTCGCAGCAGCTGCAGGGCGAGGCGCTGGAGATCGAGCTGGAATCGCAATTGCGCGCGCGGTTCCCGCGCGACCTCGTCGAGCCCGTGCCGAAGGGCGAGTTTGGTGGCGACGTGATCCATCGTGTGGTCGGCCCGGGCGGCCAGGCCTGCGGCGCGATCCTGTGGGAGTCGAAGCGTACCAAGAATTGGAGCGATGCGTGGCTCGTCAAGCTGCGCGACGATTTGCGCGCGGCGAAGGCCGACATCGCGCTGATCGTCTCGACCGCGCTGCCGAAGGGCGTCGACGGCTTCGACCTGATCGACGGCGTCTGGGTCGCCGAGCCGCGCTTCGCGCTGCCGCTGTCGCTGGCGTTGCGCCAGTCGCTGATCGACGTCGCCTGCAGCAAGCTCGCGCAGGAGGGCCAGCAGACCAAGATGGAGATGGTCTACGCCTATCTGACCGGCCCCCGCTTCCGCCACCGCATCGACGCCATCGTCGAGCGCTTCACCGAGATGCAGTCGGACCTCGACCGCGAGCGCAAGACCATGATGCGTCTCTGGGCCAAGCGCGAGGAGCAGCTACGCGGCGTGCTGGATTCGACGGCCGGACTGTACGGGGACCTGCAGGGCATCGCCGGCCGCGCGATGCAGGAGATCGAGAGCCTCGACGTGCTGCTCATCGAGGGCAAGAGCGAGGCGGCGGAGTAGCGCCGGCGGCTATTTCACCGGCCGCTTCTCCAGCTTCCGCGCCAATGTCCGGCGGTGCATTCCCAGCCGTCGCGCGGCTTCGGAGATGTTGAAGTCGGTGTCGATCAGGGTCTGGTGGATGCGCTCCCACTCCAACGTCTTGATCGAGGTGGCGCGTTCGGCGAGCGCGACCTGGGCGTTGCCCTCGGCCTTGCGGAAGGCTTCCTCGATGTCGTCGGTGTTGGAGGGTTTCGCCAGATAGTGGCAGGCGCCGAGCTTGATCGCCTCGACTGCGGTCGCGATGCTGGCGAAGCCGGTCAGCACCACGATCAGCATCTCCGGATCATGCGCGTGCAGCTTCTCGACGCAGACGAGACCCGAGGCGCCGCCGAGCTTGAGATCGACGACGGCGTAGCCGAACGTCTTGTCCTTGACGATGTCATCGACCTGCTCGAGCGAGGCCGCGATCACCGCCTCATAGCCGCGCCGCTCGAAGGAGCGTTTCAGAGTGCGCGCAAAACCGTCGTCGTCCTCGACAATCAGGAGAGAGCGTTCAATCTCCACTGGGCTCTCCAATCGCAAGCATCGAGAGCGGCAAGGACAGCCGAACGGTCGCGCCGCGTCCCCGGTGGTTCCAGGCGGAAACGCCGCCGCCGAGCTTGCGGATCACATTGACCACCAGGAACAGGCCGAGGCCGCGGCCCGGACGGCCCTTGCTCGACTGATACGGCCGCCCGATCTGTGCCAGCATCGCAGGATCGAAACCCGGGCCGCGATCGCTGACGCTGAGCAGCAGCATGTCGCCATCGCGCTCGACCACGAACTCCACCCACTCGCGCGACACCTCGAAGGCGTTGTCGAGCACGTTGACGATCGCCTGCTTCAGCGCGACGTCCGAGACGATCGTGGGATCGGAACCGAATTCGTTGCGGACCATCAGGTTGCGCGCCGAGCGCGCAGCGGTCCATTCGGACACCAGCGTCGCCAGGAACGTCCTCAATGTCGTCGGCGCCGAGCCCTCGCCGCGCGCCTGTCCGGCCGAGACGAGGATATCGGTCACGATCGACTTGCAGCGCTGCACCGCCGCCTCCATTTCGGTGAAATCCTCCGCCAGAGCCGGATCGGCCGAGATCGCCGTCATGCGCCGCCAGTCGTTGAGGATCACCGAGATCGACGCCAGCGGCGTGCCGAGCTCGTGCGCGGCACCCGAGGCCAAGAGGCCCATGCGGATGATGTGGTCCTGCTCGGCGGCATGCTGGCGCAGATCGGCGAGCTTGGCGTCGCGCTCGCGCAGGTTCCGGTTGATGCGGGTGACGAAGACGACGAGCAGCACGGCGTCGAGCACGAAGCCGACGAACATGCCGGTGATGTGCAGGCTGAACGGATCGCTGACGTGATGCTGGGGCAGTGCCAGCGGGCGGTACTCGATGGTGAGCCAGACGAAGCTGAGGACGGTCAGCGCGACCAGCGACCAGGACGAGCGCGCATCGAGCAGCACCGCACCGAGGGTCACCTGCAACAGATACAGACAGGTGAACGGGTTCGACGCGCCGCCGGTCAGATAGAGCTCCGACGTCAGGGCCACGACGTCGAGCATCAGTGCGATCAGCAGATGGCGGTTGCCGACGTCGTCGCGCGTGCGCAGCCAGACATGGCTCGCGACGTTGAGTACGACCAGCGCGCAGATGATGGCGGCCATCGGCACGACCGGCAGCGCGATGCCGAACCAAGAGGTGACGAAGGCGATGGTGACGATCTGGCCGACCACCGCGATCCAGCGCAGCTGGATCAGCAGCACCATGTTCTTGCGGTTGGTCGCGTCCTTGGTCGGGGCAGGCGCATGGATCTCGGGCGTCGCCAATGCGGCGACCGCCCCGATTGGCAGGTTCGGCGCCTCGTTCCTCATGCGGCGCTCACGATGGCGACGTCCCGCGCTCGCGCATGTCCTGTTGCCGATGCTCCCATTCCGTATCCCGCGCCGTCGCCGGCCCGCCATCACCGCGCGCGCGGTGCAGCCGCTGCACACCGGCGCCGGCCAGCATCAGGGCCAATGTAAACCACGTCAGCGCGTAAACCAGATGGTTGTTCGGAAAGGCGATCACGGTCAGGCCGCCGACCGGATAGCCACCGGGATTGGGCGTCGCATCGGCATCGACGAAGAACGGCGCGACCTGCGACAGGCCGCGCGCCGCCGCGATCGCCGCGACGTCACGTGAATACCAGCGGTTGGCCGCGGGATCGTTGTGGCGCAGGAAGCCGCCGCCGGGCTCGGAGATCCGCAGCAATCCCGTCACGCTGACGAGCCCATCCGGGTTCCCGGCGCTCCGGCTCGCGGGCTCGCGGCGTTCCGACGGCACGAAGCCGCGGTTCACCAGCACCACGCCGTCGGCCGTCTGCAGCGGCGTCACGACCCAATAGCCGGGACCGTCGACGGTCAGGGCCTGCACCAGCGTCTCGCGATCGTTCATGAAGCGGCCGCTCAAGGTGACCCGCTTGTATTCGTCGTCCCCACGATTGATCGCCGACCAGGCCGCCGGACCGGGCACCGGCACCGGCGCGGCATGAACCCGGCGATCGACGCGATCGATCAAATCGAGCTTCCAGGCCCTCCGCTCGACCTGCCAGACACCGAGCGCCAAGAGGATCGCGACGCAGGCGACCCAGGCCGTGCCGATCGCAAAGCTGACCGCGCCGGATCGCACGCGGGCCGGCGCGCCGCCTCCCCCTGCCGCATTGGCAGGGTCCGGCATCACGGCGTCGAACCCATCTCGTGCACCGGCATCATGTTGGTGGTCAGATGATGCATGACCCAGAGCGAGCCCGACAGCGCGATCACCACCATGATGATGGTGAAGATCAGCGCCATCATGCTCCAGCCGCCCTCGGCCTTGGTGTTCATGTGCAGGAAAAAGATCATGTGAACGACGACCTGCACGGCCGCGAACGCCATGATGATCAGCGCCGTCACCTGCTTGTCGAACGAGCCGCTCATGACCAGCAGGAACGGGATCGCGGTCAGGACGACGGACAGACCGAAGCCGATCAGCTGGCCGGAGCGCGTGCCGGCATGATCATCGGCCAAACCGTGCGCATCAGCGTGGGCGTGGACATCCGAGCTCATCGCAGCGTTCCCATCAGATAGACGAAGGTGAAGACACCGATCCAGATCACGTCGAGGAAGTGCCAGAACATGCTGAGGCAGACCAGCCGGCGGCGGTTGGCCTCGATCAGGCCGAAGCGCTTGACCTGCACCATCAGGGTGACCAGCCAGACCAGACCGAACGTCACGTGCAGGCCGTGGGTTCCAACCAGCGTGAAGAACGACGACAGGAAGGCGCTGCGCTGCGGCGTCGCGCCCTCATGGATCATGTGCGCGAACTCGGTCAGCTCGATGCCGAGGAAGGCGAGTCCGAACAGGCCGGTCACCACCAGCCACGCCTGCATCGCGCCGACGCGATTCTGCTGCATCGAGAGCATCGCGAAGCCGTAAGTGAGCGATGACAGCAGCAGGAACGAGGTGTTGACCGCGACCAGCGACAGGTCGAACAAGTCCTTCGGCGCCGGGCCTGCGGCATATCTGCCGCCGAGCACGCCATAGACGGCGAACAGGATCGCAAAGATGAGACAGTCGCTCATCAGGTAGATCCAGAAGCCGAGCTGGGTGCTGCTCCCCTCGGGGTGCTCGTGCTCGTCGACGACGTAGAAGACCGGCTCGCCGGCCTTGATGGTCCCCATCGCAACGGTCATGACTTGGCTCCTGCCGCGAGCAGCTCGGTGCGCGCCCGCTCGACGCTGACGACCTCATCAGCGGGGATGTGGAAGCTGCGGTGATAGTTGAAGGTGTGGCCGATCGCGACCGCCAGCAGCGCGACAAAGCTGCCCGCCGCCATCCACCACATGTACCAGATCAGGCCGAACGCCATGGTCGTGCTCAGGCCCGCCAGAATCACGCCGGTACCTGTGTTGCTCGGCATGTGGATCGCCTTGAATCCGGCGAGCGGACGGGCGTAGCCGCGACGCTTCATGTCCCACCAGGCGTCGTTGTCATGCACGACCGGCGTGAAGGCGAAGTTGTAGGCCGGCGGCGGCGACGACGTGGCCCACTCCAGGGTGCGCGCATCCCACGGATCACCCGTGGTGTCGGCGAGCTGCTCGCGGCGCAGGACGCTCACCGCGATCTGGATCAGGAAGCTCGCGATGCCCAGCAGGATCAGGAACGCTCCGACGCCGGCGATGACGAACCAGATCTGCAGGCTCGGATCGTCGAAGGTGCGCAGGCGGCGCGTCACGCCCATCAGGCCGAGCACATAGAGCGGCATGAAGGCGAAGTAAAAGCCCACCGTCCAGAACCAGAACGACATCTTGCCCCAGAACGGATCGAGCCTGAAGCCGAACGCCTTCGGGAACCAATAGGCGATGCCGGCAAACAGGCCGAACAGCACGCCGCCGATGATCACGTTGTGGAAGTGCGCAACCAGGAACAGGCTGTTGTGCAGCACGAAGTCGGCCGGCGGCACCGCCAGCAGCACGCCGGTCATGCCGCCGATGACGAAGGTCAGCATGAAGGCCACCGTCCACATCATCGGCAGCTCGAAGCGGATACGGCCGCGATACATCGTGAACAGCCAGTTGAACATCTTCGCGCCCGTCGGGATCGAGATGATCATCGTGGTGATGCCGAAGAACGAGTTGACGCTGGCGCCGGAGCCCATGGTGAAGAAATGGTGCAGCCAGACCAGGTAGGACAGGATGGTGATGACGACGGTGGCGTAGACCATCGAGGTGTAGCCGAACAGCCGCTTGCCCGAGAACGTCGAGGTGACCTCGGAGAAGATGCCGAAGGCCGGCAGAATCAGGATGTAGACCTCCGGATGCCCCCAGATCCAGATGAGGTTGACATACATCATCGGATCGCCGCCGAAATCATTGGTGAAGAAGTTGGTGCCGACGTAGCGGTCGAGCGACAGCAGCGCCAGCACCGCCGTCAGCACCGGGAAGGAGGCGACGATCAGCACGTTGG
>NZ_CAFJ01000757.1 GCF_000239795.1 Bradyrhizobium sp. STM 3809
GGCTCGGGAGTCATCATCGGTCGATGCGCCAGTCTACGCCGTCCCGGCGCAGGGCGGAATGCATTTACGTGGTTGTCCTGCCCCGAAAAATCGGAAACAAGAGCTTGGAATAACCCCAAAACGGGACGGAACGCCCTAGTGTTCCGGCGCCAGCCTTCGCTCCCCTCCGAGGATCCGCCTCCAGCGAAATGCGAGCGCCATGAGGAACCCTAGTTAAGTCATTGTTGCTATTGCAGCTCTCGGATTTGACCTTTGCTTGCGCCAGGGGGCGGCAGGGGCCACATCGAGCTGCACCAGCCGGGCCTTGAGATCGAGAGAGATGAGCACCGAAGAATTACCCGCGCGCGAATCCATGGAGTTTGACGTCGTCATCGTCGGCGCCGGCCCGTCGGGCCTGACCGCCGCGATCCGGCTCAAACAGCTGAATGCCGACCTCAACGTCGTCGTGGTCGAGAAGGGCTCCGAGGTCGGTGCGCACATTCTGTCGGGCGCCGTGATCGATCCCGTCGCGCTGGACAAGCTGCTGCCGGACTGGCGCACCGACGACGACTGCCCGCTGAAGACCCAGGTCAAGGAGGACAAGTTCTTCTGGATGACCGAGGGCGGCGCGATCAAGCTGCCGGGCTTCGCGATGCCGCCGTTAATGGACAACCACCATTGCTTCGTCGGCTCGCTCGGCAATGTCTGCCGCTGGCTGTCGCGCAAGGCCGAGGCGCTCGGCGTCGAGATCTATCCGGGCTTCGCCGCGACAGAAGTGCTGTATGACGAGCAGGGCGCGGTGCGCGGCATCGCCACCGGCGACATGGGCATCGGCAAGGACGGTCAGCCGAAGGCCTCGTTCACCCGCGGCATGGAGCTGCTCGGCAAGTACACGCTGTTCGCCGAAGGCGCGCGCGGCAGCCTGTCCAAGCAGCTGATCTCGAAATTCGCACTCGACGCCAAGAGTGAGCCGCCGAAATTCGGCATCGGCCTGAAGGAGGTCTGGCAGATCGATCCCGCCAAGCACCAGAAGGGCCTGATCCAGCACTCGTTCGGCTGGCCGCTCGACATGAAGACCGGCGGCGGCTCGTTCCTCTATCACTACGACGACAATCTCGTCGCGGTCGGCTTCGTCGTGCATCTGAACTACGACGATCCCTATCTGTCGCCGTTCGAGGAATTCCAGCGCTTCAAGACTCACCCCGCGATCCGCGGCCTGTTCGAAGGCGGCAAGCGCCTGGCCTATGGCGCGCGCGCCATCACCGAGGGCGGCTATCAGTCGGTGCCGCGGCTGTCGTTCCCGGGCGGCGTGCTGATCGGCTGCGCCGCGGGCTTCGTCAACGTGCCGCGCATCAAGGGCGTGCACAATGCGATGGGCAGCGCGATGCTCGCCGCCGAGCATCTCAACGCGGCGCTCGCCGCCGGCCGTGCCAATGACGAGCTGGTCGACTACGAAAACGCCTGGCGCTCGTCGCCGGTGGGCGAGGACCTGTTCAAGGTCCGCAACGTCAAGCCGCTGTGGTCGAAGTTCGGCACCGTGCTCGGCGTGGTCCTCGGCGGCTTCGACATGTGGTGCAACACGCTGGGCTTCTCGCTGTTCGGCACCCAGTCGCATGGCAAGCCCGATCGCGCCACGCTCGACCCGGCCAAGGCGCATCAGCCCAGGCCCGCGATGAAGCCTGACGGCAAGCTGACCTTCGATCGTCTCTCCTCGGTGTTCCTGTCGAACACCAATCACGAGGAAGACCAGCCGGTGCATCTGAAGGTCGCCGACATGGCGCTGCAGAAGAGCTCCGAGCACGACGTCTATGCCGGGCCCTCCAACCGCTATTGCCCGGCCGGCGTGTATGAGTGGGTCGAGGACGGCGCGAGCCCGCGCTTCGTGATCAACGCGCAGAACTGCGTCCACTGCAAGACCTGCGACGTCAAGGACCCCAACGGCAACATCACCTGGGTTCCTCCGGAAGGCGGCGGCGGCCCGAACTACGAGGCGATGTAAACTTTCCTTCACGCACGTTTGCGTGAGGCGGCCGCCCCGCGAGGGGCGGCCGGCCACGATACGGCCATCTTGGCGCGGTTTGTCGCAGGAGACCTTGGCCAAAGGGGCTCCCGGCTGACCCGAATATCCTGCAAATCCTTGCGGTTGGCCGCCAAACGCGGCATTGTCGGCGCATTGACGAGCGGCCGACCGGGTTCGAGTCGATACGACCAATCCTTACCCAACAACCAGAGCGCACCGTGATGTTATCCATTCGCAATCGCTGGACCGCCATTGCTATTGCTGCCTTGCTGCTTCCCGGTACCGTCCTGGCCCAGACGCCGGATCATCCGACTGACACCCCCGCGAAGTTTCCGACCAGCGTCGATCTGAAGTCGCTCACCACCTCTGGCAGCTATCTCGCCGCCCGCCACGCCAGCGTCGAGCGCGACGCGGCCTCGGCCGCGGCGTTCTACCGCTCGGCGCTGCGCAGCGATCCGAAGAACAACGAACTGCTCGACCGCGCCTTCATCTCCTCGGTCGCGGACGGCGACATCGATGAGGCCGTCAAGCTCGCCGATCGCGTGCTCGCGGTCGACAAGTCGAACCGCATCGCGCGCCTGGTGATGGGCGTGCAGGACATCAAGCAGAAGAAGTACGCTGCCGCGCAGAACAACATCAACCAGTCGGTGCGCGGCCCGATCACCGACCTCGTCGCCACCCTGCTGTCGGCCTGGGCCACGGCGGGCGCCGGCGATGCCAAGGGCGCGGTCGCCAACATCGACAAGCTGACCGGCCCGGAATGGTATCCGCTGTTCAAGGACCTCCATGCCGGCATGATCCTGGAGCTCGCCGGCAAGGAGAAGGAGGCGGGCGTCCGCTTCGAGCGCGCCTACAAGCTCGACGATTCGATGCTGCGCATCACCGAGGCCTACGCGCACTGGCTGTCGCGCAACAAGGACGCGGCCTCCGCCACCGCGATCTATGAGGCCTTCGACAAGAAGCTCGCGCGCCATCCGCTGGTGCAGGAAGGGCTGCGCGACACCAAGGCCGGCAAGAAGCTGCCGCCGCTGGTCGACTCGCCGCAGGCCGGCGCCGCCGAGGCGCTGTACGGCATCGGCGCCACGCTGAGCCGCCGCGGCGGCGAGGACCTCGCGCTGGTCTATCTGCAGCTCGCGCTGCATCTGCAGCCGAACCATCCGCTGGCGCTGCTGTCGCTCGCCGATCTCTACGAGACGGTGAAGAAGCCGCAGATGGCGATCAAGGTCTATGAGCGCGTGCCGGCGAGCTCGCCGCTGAAGCGCAACGCGCAGATCCAGCTCGCGACCGATCTCGACGCCGCCGACCGCAGCGACGAGGCGATCAAGATCCTCAAGGACGTGATCACGCAGGATCCGAAGGATCTCGAGGCCATCATGGCGCTCGGCAACATCGAGCGCGGCCGCAAGAAGTTCGCCGATTGCGCCAAGACCTACACGCTCGGCATCGATTCGCTGCCCGCGAACAACGACAAGGCCAACAGCGTCTACTACTATTATCGCGGCATCTGCCTGGAGCGCTCCAAGCAGTGGCCGAAGGCCGAGGCCGACATGCGCAAGGCGCTCGAGCTGCAGCCCGACCAGCCGCACGTGCTGAACTATCTCGGCTATTCCTGGATCGACCAGGGCATCAATCTCGACGAAGGCATGAAGATGATCAAGCGCGCCGTCGAGCAGCGTCCCGACGACGGCTACATCGTCGACTCGCTCGGCTGGGCCTATTTCCGCATCGGCAACTACGAGGAGGCGGTGAAGAACCTCGAGCGCGCGATCGACCTGAAGCCCGAGGATCCGACCATCAACGACCATCTCGGCGACGCCTATTGGAAGGTCGGCCGCAAGCTGGAAGCCAAGTTCCAGTGGGCCCATGCCCGCGACCTGAAGCCGGAGCCGGAGGAACTGCCGAAGATCGAGGCCAAGATCCAGAACGGCCTCACCGACGATCCGGCGCCGGCCGCCGCCAGCGCCGACACCAAGGACGCGCCGGCCGATGCCAAGAAGGACGACGGCAAGGGCGGTTAGCTCGTACCGATCAGGATTTTGAAGCCATCACGGGCTCCTCGGCTTGCCGGGGAGCCCGGATTGATTTTGATGAAGGGCGTGGCGTTACCGGCCACCTTCGCCGCGGCCCCCGGGCTGGCGGCGTCGCCGGATCTCCACAACCAGACAGCTTGGGGGCATTGCGCCGATGTTGGCGTCCACGGTCACCGGCGCGCTGCAGGAGCAGGGCCGCGCCAAGGTCAATCTCACGCTGCGCGTCGTCGGCCGCCGTGCCGACGGCTATCATGATCTCGAAAGCGTTGTGGCGTTCGCCGACTGCGCCGACCAGCTCACGCTGGCGCCGGGCCCCGAACTGACGCTGACCACGACCGGACCGCTCGCGGACGCCTGCGGCGAGACCTCCGACAATCTCGTGCTCAAGGCGGCCCGCCTGCTGGCCGAGGCCGTTCCCGGCCTGAAGCTCGGCGCGTTCAGCCTGGAGAAGGTGCTGCCGGTCGCCGCCGGCATCGGCGGCGGCTCGGCGGACGCAGCCGCCGCGCTGCGGCTGCTCGCGCAGTCGAACGGCCTGTCGCTGGACGATCCGCGCCTCCAGGCTGTCGCGCTGAAGACCGGCGCAGACGTGCCGGTCTGCGTGCCCTCGCGCGCCTGCACCATGACCGGCGTCGGCGAGAATTTGCAGCCGCTCGCGCTGCCCGTCCTGCCCTGCGTGATGATCAATCCGCGCGTGCCGGTCGCGACCAAGGACGTGTTCCAGGCGCTCGGCCTGAAGCCGGGCGATCTGCTGGTGGGAGCCGGCGACGTGCTGGCGGCGCCGGCGTGGCCGAAGGCCGGTGCGTCGATCGGTGATTGGGTCGCCACGCTCGAGCAGGTGAAGAACGATCTCGAGCCTCCGGCGCTGAAGGTGCAGCCGGTCATCGGCACCGTGCTCGCCGCGCTGCGCGCGAGTTCAGGCGTGCTGCTGGCCCGCATGTCCGGCTCGGGCGCGACGTGCTTTGCGATCTACAGCAGCGCGGCGGACGCGAAGACCGCCGGCGCCGCGATCGCCGCCACGCATCCCGAATGGTGGGTGCACGCAGGCACGCTGAGCTAACCAACTATCAGCAGCGAAACGACTGTCCAATACGGCGCCCTCTCCCCTTGCGGGAGAGGGCATGTAGGACAGCGCAGCAAGCTCGCTCGGGTGAGGGGTATGTCTCAGCGAGCTCAGTTTGCGGAGAGATACCTCTCACCCGAGCGAATTAGTTGACAGGCCGCACATG
>NZ_CAFJ01000756.1 GCF_000239795.1 Bradyrhizobium sp. STM 3809
TTTCGCTAAGTCAGCAATGAGAGAATCCACATAAAGTTCAAGACTTCCGACGAATTTTTCGCGCGGATCAGCGGGTCTTCCAGATAGATCAATGGCGATAATCCGCTCGAACGGTCTAAGGTATTTAAGAATCTCCCACCGCTCACGACCGAGCATTCTCGCTACTGCAACTATTTGTGCAGCTCTCACAGATGGATTCGTCACGAACCAGATTGTCGGCGGCTTATCAGCAACCAAAAACGCAAGAAAAGCCTCTAGGTCGATCACATGTCGTATAATTGGAAATACATGCTGGCGAATAAACTGCCCAATCTTCTCTACTTCATTTTTGCCAAGTCCATTTTGAACCGGCACTCTTTTCCAGAGAGCTTGGCTGAAACCGTCAAATGCCCCGAATGCAAAGCTCATGCTGCACGCGGTCTCCGATCTTCTTTCGCTAAGCACAAACTTCTTGTCAATTTTACTGTATTTTATAGTCGATTCTATACCAAAGTCTTCCGAGATTGGACTTCTCAATCCGTACCAGCCATCAAAGTAACCTCTAGAGTCTACTCCAAACTGAACAAAATGCTCCACTGTCGACGTGCTCCAAGTGGCCCTATACGCGAACACATCGACGCGAATGTATTCAATCGACCGCATCGCGTCTTCCAACCATTTTTCGTCATACATTAGGCACCTGTTTGCAGCCAAAACTTCAGGGGAGGCGTCTACCAGGATAAGTTGGAATACCAGCGGCAAATAGCAGCGAAGCTTGAACACTAGACAACAATTGGGCCCCGCCATAGCAATTATAGCAATAAGTGAAATAAGCAACGCCGGTTACATTGACGACCAAATTTTGTTGAGTTATGCCGGATGCGATTGCGCCATTTGCCACCTGCCGGTCGAACGCGACCTGTCGTGGAATGAGCCAAATTTTATCTAGCCAACTAGTTTTTACTTCAGCTCCGATTTGAGCGCCGGTAATAGGATCGTACATTATGAAGTCATAAACTCGCTTTGGCAGGTTAGGAAGGGTTACTGCGGTTTCTGTTGGGCTCAGGATTACATATCCTAGTTTCTGAGCATCGAGCATCGCCTCCTGCCGACCAAGCTCGTGGCGAGTGTTTGGAGCTTGGCCGTTGTTGCCTGCTTGAGCCATGGCATCTTCCCAAGATCCCCGTGCGGCCTCCAAGCTAACAATTGCCAAGTATTGGAACCCCGCCGTAACAGCACCGTTAGCGAATTTCCCTCCACCGGCTACAGAGGCAAGACCTCCAGCAGTCGCCTGCATGATCGTTCCGCCAATCCGCTGGCCAATATTGTCCTTTGCTTCGGGAAACGCGGTATTCGTCAGCGGATTGAACGCTGCACTCACGGCGGCGGCCGCAGCTCCGGATCCGCACGATCCGCCGGACATGAGGGACGAAGCACACCCTATAGCAGCACTGCCGATGACATTTGCACCGTAAAGTCCCGGACTAAAGTCTGGATTGTTGAACGGAAGCATGCCCGCCTTGGTGAGGCCACCCAATTCCTGGAAAGCGTATGCCGTCGCAGCAGCTATTGCCCCTGCTTTCAAGATCTGTCCGATATTGCCGCCAGACAGACCAGTGACGACCGCAGCGCTGATGGCCGCAGCCGCAACAACATTGCCGCCTGTCAGGACGGTCACGCCGATGTTGATGGCGATCTGTACGATCGCCCGAGCGATCGCATTGGTCTGGAAGAAGTGGGTCACCGCCTTCCAGCCACTGCTGACCACCTTGCCGATCGCGTTCCAGAAGCAGCCGAGAAAGCAGTGGCCGGAAGGATCGGTGAAGGTTAGCGGATCATTGCCGACATAGCAGTACCGGTTCCAGCCCTGGGTGCTGAACGGGCTCTCCGTCACCGGATCGGCGCTGGTGAACCGCGCCAGCAGCGGATCGTAGACGCGGCCGTTCATGTGCACGAGGCCGGCGACCGACAGTTCCTCGTGATCCGTGAAACCGCGCGTCGTCTGGCTAGTGATGCTGCCCGTGGTGTCGTCCGTGCCGTCGACGTTGCGGCGCTTGCCCCAGGCGTCGTAGCTCAGGCGTTCGACCAAGAGGCCGTTCTGGTCCGAGATCGCCGAGATCGAGCCGAGATGGTCGGTGTGGAAGTAGCGCGTAGTGACCGTCGTGCCGCCGCCGGATGTCTGCGCCACCCGCATGCCGACGCGGGCGTTGCCGACCATCAGATAGTCGGTCCATTTCTGCGTCACAGTGCCCGGATTCTGCACCTCGGCCGCGACGCCGAAGGCGGCGATATAGAGCGTGGTGCCCTCCGGGGTCACCTGCTTGACGCGCTGGTGGTCGGTGTCGTCGACGAATGAGATCGTCCGCGTGCCTTGCGTAATGCTCGCCGGCTTGTTGTAGGAGGTGTAGACGATGCTGCGGCCGAGGCCGGAGGTCTGGTTGCCGTTGGCGTCGTAGGTGAAGCTGGCGGTGATCGTGCCGGAGACGCCAGTGACGGCATGCGGGCGCGGCTGGCCCGCCGCCGGATAGGTGTAGCTGCCGACATCCGACTTGGTCAGGATGTTGCCGATCGGGCTGTAGGAGAAGGTCTTGACCAGCGGCGCCGCCGCCACGTTGGTGGTCGATGACGTCAGCCGGCTCAGCGCGTCATACGCGAAAGTCTCGTTGAGATTGGTGTTGGCATCGCTGCGCGAGGTCAGGTTGCCGAGCCGGTCATAGCCGAAGCTCTGGTTCTGCACGGCGCCATTGGTGCCGGTCGCGATGCTGGTCAGGCGCCCCGTCAGCGGATCGAAGCCCCTGATGGTGCTGAGGCCGTTGCCCGCGGTGTGCTGGGTGATGTGCCCCTCGGCATCCATCGCGTAGAGCGTCCAGAACGACTGGCTGGTCGTGTCGTCCTGCAGCTGGTTCGCGAAGCCCAGACTGTTGTAGCCAAAGCGCGCGGTAAAGCCGGAGGGATAGCTGACCTTGGTCAGCCGGCTGTTGGCGTCGTAGGTCGCCCCCATCGTGTAGGTCGCGCCGTCGATGGTGGTCGCAACCTGCAGCGGGCGGCCGAGGCTGTCATAGCTGACGCTGCGGGCAAAGCCGTTGCCGGAACCCGAGGTGATGCCGGTCGCAGCGAGCTTGCCGATGCCGTTGGCCGCGGTGTCGTAGGTCCACACCGAAGTCATATCCGGCTCGACCCGCTGCACCATGCGGCCGAGAATGTCGTAGCTCAGGCTGACGACCTGGCCCTTGGCATCTGTCTGAGTGACCAGCTGCCCCAGCGTATTGTACGTGTAGGTCCAGACGCCGAGATCCGGATCGGAGCTCGCGATCTTGCGTCCCCGCAGGTCGTAGGTCGCGGTGACGACGTTGCCGTCGGGATCGGTGGTCTGCACCATGTTGCCGACCGCGTCATAGGCCGCCGTCAGCGTCTTGCCCATTGCATCGGTCACCGACGCGACCTGGCTCTGGCTGTTCTTTACGGTCGTCCGGGTCTGGCCCAGCGGATTGGTCTCGACCGTGGTCAGCCCGTGATAGGCCATTTGCGACACGCTGCCGTCCGGCTGCGTCGTCGAGACTACCCGGCCCAGGACGTCGTAAGTGAAAGTCGTGACGCGCGGGGTCCCGCCGTTCAGAAAGTAGGGCCGGTTGGTCTGAACGACGCGTCCGAGCCCATCATGGGCCTTCGTCGCCTGGACGACGCTGCCGTCAAACCCTTGTGTCCGGCGCCCGATCTCGCGCTCCAGGGCGTCGAAGAAGATGGTCGCCACCGGCGCGATCACGGTCGCGCCGTCCGCGGCGTACGACGTCTCCTGGGTCAGATAGCTCGCGCCGGCGAGACAGGTCGCCGTGCCGCCATTGACGCCGCTGCAGAACTGATAGCTCCAGCGGGTGATGGTGCCGTCCGGCCTGGTCTCCTGGATCTTGCGGCCGAAGCTGTCGTAGTTCCAGGTCGTGGTCAGTCCGTTCGGCCCGGTATGGCTGATCGGCTGGCCGAAGCGCGGGTCATACTGGAAGCTCTCGCTCTGCCCCAGCGCATTGCTGTTGGAGGTCGCGAACTGCCCGCGTGCATCATAGGTGCTGGTGCTCGAGCGGCTGGCGATGTCGGCGCCGCTGACCGTCACCGACTGCTTGTGACCGAACGCGTCGTAGACATAGTCCGTCTGCAGCCGCAGCGCCGGCGTGTCGGGCTCGACCACCTCCTGCGTCAGCAGCCCCGAGGTGGAATCATAAGCGAAGGAGGATGTGCGAGTGACGCTATAGATATTGCCGGATGGTGTCGCCCCAGGGCCGGACATAGGGGTATAGGTGACGACGATAATGCCCGGCGCGCCCGCCGTTCCGGCCGTGCTGTTGCCTGATCCGCCTGGCCCGCCTCCACCGTACAATCCAGCGGACCCGTTCGGAGCACCCGCCGCACCCCCGCCACCGCCACCGCTGCCGCCGCCGCCGCCCGAGCCATGGATCGCATCCCACTCGGTGCCGGTGCCGCCGCTGCCGCCTGCATTGTTAACCCAGATGCTGCCATTCCAGTAACCAGCGCCGCCGCCGCCGCCATTGCTGCCAACGCCGCCAGGTGTACCGGCCGTGCCGGCCGGACCGCCTCCGATTCCAGACGAGTTGTTGCCGCCGGCACCGCCGGCAGAACCGTTGGAGCCGCCTGCATTGCCGCCGCCGCCTGCACCAGAGCCATTGCCGTTGGTCGTACCGCCGATACCGCCGTTCCCGTTCGGTCCAGCGGCGCCGCCACCGCCGCCGCCGCCATTGCTGCTGGCACCTGAACCGCCACCCGCACCGCCGGAATATCTGACCGCGCCGATGCCGCTCCCGGCTGCACCACCGAGCCCTCCACTCGCTGCATTGAGCCCGCTGCTTGCACCGCCGCCCGCGCCGCCCTTTGCACAGATCGACTGAGAGCTGCAGACCGTTCCCGTCCCGTTGAAGTATGTATCGCTGCCCGCAGAACCTGCGGCAGCCGCGGCCCCGGCTATACCGCCAAGGCCGATCTGAAAATTGACCACTGCGCCCGGTTGTAGCGGCAGATTGGAAATCTTCGAATAGGCGCCGCCACCGCCACCGCCGGCCCCTTCCGTCGACGCATTCGAGCCTGCGCCACTGCCGCCGCCGCCGATCACCTCGATCGTGTTGTTCGAGCTATTCCAATCGCTCGGAACGGTCCACGTCGAGCCGCTGGTGAGAAACAGCTGGGCCGCGTCCGCGCCGGACACAAACATGACGCTCGTCAGCAGAGTTACGGCCCGGGCCGCCTGACGGATATGGTTCGAACGCGACACACGACGTGACAAGGCATTGAACATGGTCAATTCCTCGGCCTGATGAAGCCAGAAAGAGCGTGAAATGGGTATGAGAATGATGGAGACTATTGCGGCCGAACGCTCGTCACTGTCGCGCGTATCAACCTGCCCAGATACCAGAGCGAGGGATCGTTGCTGTAGGTGTTGACCGTCGTCTTGCTGTAGCCGTCCGGCGTCGAGACAGTCACTCTGGTCGCATTGCCATAGGCATCATACTGATTTGCAGTCGTCACCGTCGGCAGCGCCGAGCCGTCGAGATCAGAACCGCTCGATATGTTCTGCACCAGCGACACCCGATACGGCGCGACCGCGGGGCTGATCGTCGCCGCTCCCGTTGCATTGCTGAACTGGAATGTGTTTGTCGACTGCCCCAACGTTTGCGTGCCGTAGGTCCGCGTCGTCGACGCCACCATACCAATATAGGGGAAATCCTGCCGGAACGTCGTGGTGTCCGAGATCCCTGTCTGCAGGTCCGTCACTGTCATATGACTGAAACCCAGCATTCCGCGGCCCGTTAAATCGGCTTTGGCGCCTGCGTACGAATAGCTCGAGCTGTATGCGCCGCCCACGCCATTCGACACGTCCACCCGAGACACGACATGCAGCGGCAGCTTCAGATTTATGGTTGGATAAGTTCCTCCGGAATCTTTTGTATAGACTGCGCTGTCGGTCAGAGCTTTGTAGGTAATTGTTGTCGCCGCTCCGAGCCCCGTTGTTACTCCGGTGACGACGTCTCCAATCGATCCATTCGCCGTGATTGTGAAAATCGACGAAAAGTTCATCGTGAGGAAATCAGTGCGCCCGTCACCATTGAAGTCACCTCCGACTGTAAGGTAAGGGGGCGCACCAAACGTCCAACTGTTCATGGTCCTGTAATTGAATGTGCCATCTGCGTTACTCGTGAACTGATACACATATGGATAGCTCAGGTTAAACAAGGCGAAATCGAGCCGACCATCCAGATTGAAGTCGCCGCTATACAACTGATACGAAGCAGCGGGCTGAGCTCCGAAGTTCCATCCATTGGAAATAGCGATGCTAAAGATTAGAAACGAACCATCGCCCTTGCTCTGGAATTCATAAAGCGTGGCGCCGTTGAGCAGAACCCAGTCTGTTTTGCCGTCTCCGTTAAAGTCACCCACAACCGACATGTAGCTCGACGGCGGCGTGCCAAAATTCCATCCATTCGGAATCTGGATCGTATTGTAGGTGAATGATCCGTCGCCGTTGTTCAAGAATTCATAGATATAGGCGCCCGCCAACATGACGAAGTCAGTCTTTCCATCTCCGTTGAAATCGCCAGAGATAGGAAGAAAATAGGCCGAAGGCGTGGTGCTGAAGTTCCAGCCATTCGATATCTGAATCTGCACGCCCTGAAACGTGCCATCGCCATTGCTCAAAAATTCGAACACATAGGCACCACTGACCGCCAGGAAGTCCGAGCGACCGTCCCCGTTGAAATCACCGGATATGAAGGAGAACCCTGCGGTCGGATCTGATCCGAAATTCCAATTGTTTGGGCACGGGAATGTTACGCCACTGTAGGCGCCATTGCCGGCATTAAGAAACACATAGACATAGCCAGCGTTCAGATAAGCGAAATCGCTGTAGCCATCGCTATTGAAGTCGCCGACGAACGGCACATAGTGCGATTGAAAGGGTGTGAAATTCCAGCCATTCGGCGCGGTCGACGTCAGGACCGTATATGTTCCGTCTCCGTTGCTCAGCCACGAATAGACGGAGGTGCCATAAACGAGCACCATATCACTCTTTCCGTCCCCGTTGAGATCCATGAATACCGGGCTGGCGCCCATCGATCCACCGAGAAGGCTAACAGACATCGCACTCCACGCATTGTGAGTCGACAGCGTCGCCCCTCCCGTCAACGGGTTCGTCATCGACGCGCCCGAAAGCGTATCGCCTCCGCCGCTCGCCCACTGAAAGCTTGTTGCCGGCAGGCAATCCCCTGACGCACCGCAGACGGCGATCGACGTCACTTCCGAATCATTGCTCGATGGACTTTGCCCATAGGAAATTCGATAGTCGGAAACCAAATTCCCGCTCGCGAGTGTCTTGATATTTGTCAAACGGACGAGCGTTCGCATCACAGAGCCGGCTTGATACTGCTGAATGCTATCCGGCCGCGTCGCATAGACGAACTGCACGGTATTGTAAGGGCTCACCGCCGCAGCCGTATTGCCGGTATAGTCAACGTGGGCCGGAAAGAACTGACCGCTCGCTTGATCGACAGTATAGGTGACAACGAAATAGTTGCCCTTGGTATCGCTGACCTTGTTAACCGCCCAGTTGCGGGCAGTCGCCTTTCCCTCGGCGAGAACCTGGGAGTCCCCACTATGACCGAACTCCATCAGTTGTCCCGACTTGGTTCTCACCTCAAACCATGCGGGCCCGGTTCCGGCAGAACCATGGGAAATGATCTTTGAGTATGAGTCGATTTCGGTACGATATTCCGTCCCGTCTGCACCGTAAGCCCCGGCGATGGAAACGAGCCGCTGTCCATCCAGGCAAAACCGATCGTTACTGTCGTAGCTGACTCCACCTCCAACACCGTCCTGCGCGATTGTCCGCGGACATCGCCCAATCGCCGGCAAGCCGCCCAGGGACCAGCCGACGCCGACAAGGCCATTGGCTCCCATACTGTTGTAATCGAGTGAAAGCGACGGCGTGACGCCGCCGCTCCCGGGCGGAATTACAATTGGGATCGAGTAGGTCGCAGCTCCACCCTGATTGACCGAGAATCCTCCCGGCAGCGCCATTCCGCCAGCAACACCTAAGGTTGCATTCAAAGCACAAAAAATCACGCCGGAGCCAGCGCTGATGATCTTGTTTAACGGTCCCCGCACGACTCTGCTCCACCCATCCTTATTCAAATGGCCGAACATCTCTGCCCCTCGCAGCATCTGCAACTCGCTTTTAAGTAGAGACAAACCGTATCGGACGGTCAATGAGCAACGCACTTTGTTTGAAACATGCTGTGGATTACGATCTATAAATACAACTGACATCTCCAACTGCTGGTCGTGTTCCACGATTGCGAGCAAGAAGTCATTCGCATTCTGCACAGCAACTGCAAGAAACTAGCGCTGCAGTTGAGGAAACTTGTAAGCTTTACAAAAAATCTCGGCAACTCGCGAAACTCGGAGGATCACGCAGCTGTGTGCCCATGCCGCGGCAATCACTTGAAGTAAACCTAGCTACACCGTTTGCCACAGAACTTTTCTTTACTCTGCTCGGACAAACTGCAGCAAAGAGCCTCGTACATCAGAATCAGCTTCGGGCTCAGGATACAGGTGAAGATCCCTGGCGAAAAAGAACCGCAGACGACTCTCGCGCTACCTCTAAGGTGGCGAGCTGCCTTGAGACGGCTCTGATGGCTAACTAAACGAGATAGAGCGCTCCAAGCGTCCGCGCGACGTCGTATGCAAGCGCTACGGTGTCGAAGATAGCTGAAAGCCCAAGCGCAGTAGCAACTACATAGACCATCATCCCTGTGCACACACCGGCAAGAGATAAGAATTCCGCTTGGTAATCCTGGCAGATCGCACTGAATGCTTGATACAATAAGATTGGGACTAGCGATAACACCATGTAAAACGCCAGCAAACTAAAGGCCAAAGCAATCGAAAGGTTGATCATCACCGCATTCCGATGATAGCGCCGGTGGTCGAAGTCGATACCCAAAAACAAATTGGCTTCACAAAACGGTTCGTAGAGGAAGCCGTCGAGGTCTGCTTAGGGCCCATCCCGGACCTGTTGGCCCGCCCCCGGAATGTTTGCTATGCGGGCTCAACCGGAAGTAAGTCGCCAAGACATCGGAAGGCGTCTTTTGAACCATTCCAGACAGTGAAACACGGCATATCGATTTCCTCTTTTGTCGTATCGCTGCTTAGATTGCACCTCCTGGATGGGCGACGTATACTTCAAAAAGCGATGTTGCACCTATGGAAGCACAGCGAGATATCTCGCTGCGCTATCGCATCCTCGCTTCACTCGTCTTGAGATGTTCCTGTTCCTGTTTCAACGTGATGTTCGCTCTCGGTCGACGAGCAAATCACGCTGCGGAAAATGAAGGCTTGGCTTCGGTGGCGATTGCTGCGTTTATCGCGGTAGCCGCTGCTACGGGCGCTTCCTTGGCCTTAGTAGCCTGCAGTGCCCTAGGTGACCCGAAGTCACGGCTTGTTGCTTGAGTTAGAAACGGTTAGCTGACGCCGTACAACACCTGCTTGTCGAGGCTGCAATGCTAACTATTCGTGGTCAACCGAGTCGAAGAAGCTGCGAATGTCGGCATCGAGCACCCAGTTCACACGCTGGCTCATGATCGCCGTGTGCAGCGACCTCAGCGCAGGTCGGGGTCGTGTCCCCAGGCGTGGTGTAACTCGGTAGAGCAAAGCCGTCCGCACGCGCGCTCCCCCATAGCGCCGTAGCGGGTGGGCGGCTTTGGGGTGGTCAGCGGCGATTGCCCGGTAGGGTCGAGTTGCTGACACCAACCTGATTCGAGGAACCACCGATGACCGACGAGATGATGAACCTTCGCGCGCTCGTGGAGAAGGCCCCGGACGCGGATCTTCTGCGCGAGATGATCAGCTTTGCAGCCCAGCGGTTGATGGC
>NZ_CAFJ01000755.1 GCF_000239795.1 Bradyrhizobium sp. STM 3809
AAGACCATCGCCGACCTCAAGGGCAAGACGGTCGGCATCTCCGTGATCGGCGGCGGCACGCAGGGGCCGTTCAATCTGCTGCTGAAGCAGGCCGGGCTCGATCCGGCGAAAGACATCAAGCTGGTCGAGGTCGGCTTCGCGGTCGCCGAGGACGCGTTGCGCCAGGGCCGCGTCGACGCCGTCAACATGAACCAGCCGTTCGCGGCGCGCGCCGAGGCCAAGGGCGGCACCCGCAAGCTGTTCCAGCTCTCGGAAGCGATGCCGAACATCGTCCACATCCTGGAGGCCTGCCGCGCCGACTTCGTCGACAAGAACCCGGATCTCGTGAAGGCCTATGTCCGCGACATCACCGCCGGCATGAAGAAGGCGCTCGCCAACCGCGAGGAGACGCTGAAGGTCGTGTCCGAAGTGATGAAGGTTCCGGTGCCGGTCATCGACACCTATCTGCTCAAGGACAATGATTTCGGCCGCGATCCCGTCGCTGCGCCGAACTTCCCGGCGATCCAGAAGATGCTCGACATCTATGCCGAGACCGGCATGCTGCCGAAGCTTGACGTCGCCCAGTTCAAGCATCCCACGATCGTCGCGCCGATCCAGTAGGGCGGCGCGACGCGGAGCACGTATCGATGAGGAAGCTGCGCTCGCGCGTCACGGTGGAGGGGCTCGACCGCGCCCCGCACCGCGCCTTCATGCGCGCAATGGGCCTCGACGACGCCGACATCGCCAAGCCGATGATCGGTGTCGTCAGCCAGAAGGGCGAGCAGACGCCCTGCAACATGACGCACGACTTCCAGGTCGATGCCGCGAAGACGGGAATCTCCGAGGCCGGCGGCACGCCGCGCGAGTTCGCCACCGTCTCCGTGTCCGACGGCATCAGCATGAACCACGAGGGAATGAAGTTCTCTCTGTTCTCGCGCGAGCTGATCGCCGATTCGATCGAGGCCGTCGTGCACGGCCTCGCCTATGACGCGCTGATCGGCTTCGGCGGTTGCGACAAGACCTTGCCCGGCGTGATGATGGGCATGGTCCGCTGCAACGTGCCGTCGATCTTCATCTATGGCGGCAGTGCGCTGCCCGGCAAATATCAGGGCAAGACGCTCACGGTGCTCGACTCCTACGAAGCGGTCGGGAGCTACATGACCGGCGAGATCGACGCCGCCATGCTCGAAGGCGTCGAGCGCTCCTGCCTGCCGACCATCGGCGCCTGCGCCGGGCAGTTCACCGCCAACACCATGGGCATGCTGTCGGAGGCGATGGGCCTGTCGATGCCCAACGTCTCGATGATCCCCGGCGTCTATGCCGAGCGCGGCCACGTCGCGCGGCAGGCCGGGCGCCTGATCATGCGGATGCTCGCCAGCGGCGGTCCGCGGCCGCGCGACATCGTCACCCGCAAATCCCTGGAGAACGGCGCAGCCATCGTCGCTGCCACCGGCGGCTCGACCAACGCGGCGCTGCATCTGCCGGCGATCGCCAACGAGGCCGGCATCCGCTTCACGCTCGACGATGTCGGCGAAGTGTTCGCGCGCACGCCGCTGATCGGCAATCTCCGTCCGGGCGGCAAGTACACCGCCAAGGACGTCTACGACATCGGCGGCGCCGCCGTGGTGATCCGCGCGCTGATCGAGAGCGGCCATATCGATGGCTCCTGCATCACGGTCACCGGTCGCACGCTCTCCGAGGAATATGGCGCGGCCAATGCGCCGGATGGAGAGGTCGTGTTCACACCGGCCAGGCCGATGATGGCCGACGGCGGCGTCGCCGTGCTCAAGGGCAACCTTGCGCCGGATGGCGCGGTCATCAAGGTCGCCGGTCTCAAGAGTCTGGTGTTCGAGGGCCGTGCCCGCGTGTTCGAGGACGAGGAGGCCTGCGTCGCCGCCGTCCGCGCCCGCAACTACCAGGCCGGCGAGGTGCTGATCATCCGCAACGAAGGGCCGGTCGGCGGCCCCGGCATGCGCGAGATGCTCGGCGTCACTGCGCTGATCTACGGCCAGGGCATGGGCGAGAAGGTCGCGCTGATCACCGACGGCCGCTTCTCCGGCGCCACCCGCGGCATGTGCATCGGCTATGTCTCGCCCGAAGCCTTCGTCGGCGGCCCGCTGGCGCTGGTGCAGGACGGCGATCCGATCCGCATCGATGCGAAGGCGCGCACGCTCGACGTGCTGCTCGATGACACCGAGCTCGCGGCGCGCCGAAAAGCCTGGACACAACGGCCACCGCGGCACCGCGCGGGAGCGCTGGCGAAATACGCGAAACTGGTCGGGCAGGCACCGCTCGGTGCCGTGACTCACGAAGGTCCGGCCGAATGGCCCTGGTTCGATCAGGAGCAGGAATGAGCCGCGGCGGGCGACGATTGGCAGGGTTCTTGCAAATCTTGCGACCACACACCCCGTCATTCCGGGGCAATCGTCGAGGCGAAGCCTCGATGATTGAACCCGGAATCTCGAGCTTGTTAAGTATGAACGCCCGGCCAGCTCGAGATTCCGGGTTCAAGGCCTGCGGCCTTGCCCCGGAATGACGGTGGATGTGTTTCGAATGATTGACTGCCCGTCATGACTGATAACTTCGAGCCCCTCAGCGTGCTGCACTGGAAAGAGAAGGCGACATGGGTGTGACCCCGATCCGACCTGGCCAGCTCGCGGGCGTCTCCCTCGGGCGTCGTGCGGCCACGCCGATCATCGAGATCGAACATGTCTCGCAGGTGTTCAAGACCTCGTCGCGCCGCGACCACACGGCGCTGTCGGACATCTCGCTGACGGTGGGCGAGGGCGCCTTCGTGTCGATCCTCGGCCCCTCCGGCTGCGGAAAATCCACGCTGCTCTACATCGTCGGCGGCTTCGTCAGCCCGACCAGCGGCACCGCGAAGATGAAGGGCAAGCCGATCACCGGTCCGGGCCCCGATCGCGGCCCGGTGTTCCAGGAGTTCGCGCTGTTCCCCTGGAAGAGCGTGCTCGGCAACGTCATGTACGGCCCCTTGCAGCAGGGCATGAAGCCGGCCAAGGCCGAGGCGCTGGCGCGGACCTTGCTCGCCATGGTCGGTCTCACCGGCTTCGAAAAATTTTATCCGAAGGAGCTGTCCGGCGGCATGAAGCAGCGCGTCGCGCTGGCGCGCACCTTGGCCTATGGCCCCGAGGTGCTGCTGATGGACGAGCCGTTCGGCGCGCTCGATGCGCACACCCGCACGCGGCTGCAGAACGACCTGCTCGAGATCTGGGAGCGCGACCGCAAGACGGTGCTGTTCGTCACCCATTCGGTCGAGGAAGCCGTGTTCCTGTCCGACAAGGTCGTGATGATGTCGCGCTCGCCCGGCCGCATCCGCGAGGTCATCGACATCGACCTGCCGCGCCCGCGCCGCCGCGAGGAGCTGCTGCTCGATCCCAACTACCAGCGATACATCGTCGAGATCGAGCGCATGTTCGATGCCTCCGGCGACAACGAGCTGCCGTCATGAACGGGCTGCTGAAGCCGCTCGCCCCGGTGCTCGCCTGCTGCGGCCTGCTGCTGGCCTGGCAGCTCGCCTCGCTCGGGCTGAAGAACGACAGCTTCCCCACCGCGCTGGAATCGTTACGCGCGATCCCGCCGATCCTCACCGACAAGGAATCGCTGATCAACATCCTGGCCTCGCTGCGGCGGATGGCGATCGGTTTCGGGCTGGCGCTGGCGTTCTCGATTCCATTGGGGCTGCTGATGGGCCGCAGCCGCGCCACCGCCGCGTTCTTCAATCCGCTGCTGATGCTGATCTACCCGGTGCCGAAGGCCGCGCTGATGCCGATTATCATGCTGTGGCTCGGCGTCGGCGACATCTCCAAGACGCTGGTGATCTTCCTCGGCGTCAGCCTGCCGGTGATCTATCACAGCTTCGAGGGCGCCAAGGCGGTGGAAGAGAAGATGTTGTGGTCGGGCGCGGCCATGGGCCTGTCGCCGGGCGAGCGCCTGCTGCGCATCGTGCTGCCCGCCGCGCTGCCGGAGATCCTGACCGGCTGCCGCACCGGCCTCGTGCTGGCGCTGATCACGATGGTGACCAGCGAGATGATCGCGCGGCAGTCCGGCGCCGGCAACATCCTGTTCAACGCGCTCGACATGGGCCAGTACGACACGGTGTTCGCGATGATCATCATCGTCGGCGCGATGGGCATCTGCCTCGATGCCGCGTTCGAAATCGTCAGGCGCTGGCTGGTGCGCTGGTCGGAGCCGCAATTCGACATGCCCCTGAGCTTCTCATGACGCGCAGCTCCAACGACATCCTCCTCGGCGCCGCGCCGATCGTGCTGGTCCTGCTGCTGTGGCAGGGCCTGGTGTCGTTCGGCTACGCGCCGCCGACCCTGCTGCCGCCGCCGGGGCAGGTGTTCCTGCGCATGAGCCAGCAACTCGCCAGCCTCACTTTCCAGCAGGACGTCGCCGCGACCCTGTTCCGGCTGTTCGCCGGCTTCGCCATTGCCGTCGTGCTCGGCGTGTCGCTCGGCATCGCCGCGGCGGTGAGCCCGCCCATCAACGCCGCGGTGAAGCCGATCGTGCGCGTGCTGGCGCCGCTGCCGAAGGTCGCGCTGTACCCGGCGTTCCTGCTGCTGCTCGGCTTCGGCCATGAATCCAAGATCATGCTGGTGGCGGCGGACGCGCTGTTCCCGATCCTGCTGTCGACCTATTACGGCGCCACCAATGTCGAGCAGAAGCTGATCTGGTCGGCGCTCGCCGCCGGCACGCCGCCGCGCGACGTGCTGTGGAAGGGGGTGCTGCCGGCGGCGATGCCGTCGATCCTGACCGGCTGCCGCATCGGCCTCGTGATCTCCTGCATCGTCGTGTTCCTGGCGGAGATGATCACCTCGACCGACGGACTCGGCCACGTCCTGGTCACGGCCGCCCGTACCTTCCAGGCCGTCGACATGTTCGTGCCGCTGATCACGATCTCGCTGCTGGGTCTCATTCTCAACGGCCTGCTGCAGGGCCTGCGCGCCTATCTGCTGCGCGGCTTCCCCTCAGTCTGATAAACACAACGAACGACAATCGGGAGAACGACCATGCTGGCGGATCGCATCGAGGCGAAATGGATCGACGCATTCTGCGAGATCTTCGAGCGCTGCGCGGTGAAGGCCGGCGATACCGCCGCGATCCTGTCGGAGACGCAGTCGCGTCCGCTCAATGTGCACATCGCCGAGCTGGCGCTGCTGCGCATGGGCGCGCGGCCCTTCCATGTCGTGGTGCCCACGCCGCGCAACCCTCACCCGGTGCCGGTGCGCTCGACCGGCGCGTCGGAAGCGATCGGCAACCTCGGCCCTGTCGTGACGGCCTTGCAGCAGGCCGGCTTCGTCGTCGACTGCACCATCGAAGGCCTTATGCACGCGGTCGAAACGCCGGAGATCCTCAAAGCCGGCGCGCGCATTCTCGTGATCTCCAACGAGCACCCCGAGGCGCTGGAACGCATGCGCCCTGACTCGGCGCTGGAGAAGCGCGTCCGCGCCGCCGCCAAGATGCTGCGCGGCACGAAGCGCATGCGCGTGACGTCGAAAGCCGGCACCGATCTCGACGTCATCATGGAGGGCGCCTCCACCGTCGGGGTCTGGGGCTGGACCGATCGCCCCGGCACGCTGGCGCATTGGCCCGGCGGCATCGTCGTGAGCTTCCCGAAGAGCAAATCGGTCAACGGCACCATCGTGATGGCGCCCGGCGACATCAATCTCACCTTCAAGCGCTATCTGTCCTCGCCGGTCACGCTGACCATGTGCGACGACTACATCACGAACCTGGAAGGCGAGGGCGCCGACGCCGCGATGATGCGCGCCTATCTGGCGTCCTGGGGTGACCGCGAGGCCTATGCGGTGTCGCATGTCGGCTGGGGCATGAACCCGGGCGCGCGCTACGAGGCGCTGACCATGTACGACCAGCGCGACACCAACGGCACCGAGCTGCGCGCCGTCCCCGGCAACTTCCTGTTCTCCACCGGCGCCAACGAATTCGCCGGCCGCTACACGGCGGGGCATTTCGATCTGCCGATGATGGGGACGACGATCGAACTGGACGGCACGGCCGTGATCAAGGAGGGCGTGCTGCAGGACGTGTTCGGGTAGGCGTGGGGCCTCCGCCGTTAAGGCGCTGAGAGGTGCAGCGCCGGAGCCGGACGGTGCAAACCTCTCCCCGCTCTTTGCGGGGAGAGGTCGGATTGCGCAGCAATCCGGGTGAGGGGCATGGCACATCGCCAGCTCAGATCTGCGATGTATCGGACGAGCAGGATCGCTTCCCTCGATCAGAATGACTCGACGACGGCTGCACCACCCGTGCCGCTGCCCCTCACCCCAGCCCTCTCCACTTGAAGAACGGGGAGAGGGGGCGCAGCGGCGAGGGTCGCGCGACGGCAGTCTTTTGAGTTCCGAAAAAAATAAATCGATTGCCATTTTTCAAAAATCATGTTTCTATCCGCCATCCCGCCTCAAGCAGAGGGGCGTA
>NZ_CAFJ01000754.1 GCF_000239795.1 Bradyrhizobium sp. STM 3809
CGCGGAAATGTGCGACTGATTTGCCCGACGGTGCAAGGTCAAATGCTGCGACAGACTGGCACGACGGGCAGTTTGTTTATGGCAGGCATACCGACAGCTCCGGCGTCATTGCGAGCGCAGCGAAGCAATCCAGGGCTCCGGGTGTCACCCTGGATTGCTTCGTCGCTTCGCTCCTCGCAATGACGGAGGTGGACATCGTGCCGGTACAGTTCGTCTGCGAGATCCGGGCGTGAGATCGTGTATAGAGAAGTTGAACCTATCATAGCTGGATCGTCACGATCTGGCAGATGATCGCAACATCGAACAGGATCATGATGGCGGATCACCTCGTTGTCGGCCTCTCGGCCTGGATCATCCAGGACGGCAATTACGGTGATTTCACGCGCGGCGACCGCGCCGCATTCGCGCTCGAATTCTGGGCGGAGCCGCCGCTGACGCAAGTCGAACCGCGAGACGAGATCGTCGCCTCAATGGCGCATTGCGGAAATGCGATATATGAAGTCGTCGCGCGCGTTGTTCATGTTACCGAGGATTGGTGGGCGATCGACGTCGGCGTCCTTGTGTATCAGTACAGCAGGCCACCGGACTCCGCGCAGCCCGGCGCTTGGCTGCGGGGAAAGGTCTTCATCGGGATCGATCCATTTCTCTATTTCGAGGACTGCGGCCGCCGGCCTGGCGCGCCTGCGCTGGTCTACGAATGGAGCATCGACAAGATCGAGATTGAGACCGCGCCTTTCGTAGAAGTGAGCCCGCGGCGATTTGAGCGTGATGCCAGTCAGCTCGGCTGGCGGGAGGTCGCAGCGACAGCAGCCTGGGAAGACGATTCGGGCATGGGAGACTATTTACTCCATTGCACGCTGCTCGCCGGCCCTCGTTTGCCTCGCAGCAAGGATCTGCCGTAGACGCGCGACCTGGTCGCTGCGAAGCATGGTGTTGGCGCTACCTCGTAGTCAGCGAGGTAAAGACCGACGTCCACGTCATGCCTTGCGTGACGCCGCGATCACGCGCGCCAGCACGGGCCAATACAGATCGCCATAGCCCGCCTCGATGGCCTCTCCGAGCCGCCGGTCGGCGAGCTCCGCGCCGGGCAGATCGATCTGCACGGACCTGGCGAGATCGAGGGCATAGCCGATGTCCTTGCGCGCATATTCGGTCGAGAACGCCCGCTCCGGATATGTGTCGGGCAGCATCGCTTTCATGCCGTGGTTGCGCAGCGCGAAGCTGTCGGCGGAGCCCTTGGCGAGGGTCTCGAACAAGAGCTTGGGATCGAGGCCCGCGCGCTTGGCGGTCTCCAGCGCCTCGCCGAGCGCGACGACGGTCTGCATCAGCACCATGTTGTTGAGGATCTTCACGATCTGGCCGGCACCCACGCCGCCGCAATGGGTGATGTCGGTCGCGAACATCGCGATCAGCGGCCGCAGCCGTTCGAACGTCGCTGCGTCGGCTCCCACCATCACGCTGAGCGTGCCGTCCTCGGCCGCCTGGCGGGTGCGGGCGATCGGTGCATCGGCGTAGGCGGCGCCGTTGGCCGCGAAACGCGCGGCGAGCTCCTGGGTGGTCTGCACCGGCGAGGTGCCGAGGTCCACGATGGTGTGACGCGCCTCGACATGGCGGAGCAGGCCGTCATCGCCGTCGCATACGGCCTGCACGTGCTTGCCGCTCGGCAACGCCATGAAGATCACGTCAGCCTCGCGCGCCAGCTCGGCGAGCGACGCGGCCCTGATGACGCCGACCTCCGCGAGCCGATGCAGCGGTGCCTCCGCGCGATCGAAGCCCCACACCGTGGCGCCGGACTTCCGCGCCAGATTGCGGCACATCGGCTCGCCCATGACGCCCAAACCGATGAATCCGATCGTGACCATGGCGAGTTCCTCTTCATTCCGTGATGGCCTCCAAGAATGGACGCCGGCAGGCGTATCGGCAAGCCACGCCCACCATGGCCCGACGGGGTTCCCGTGATCGGCCTGGATTGCTTCGTCGCTTCGCTCCGCGCAATGACGATGGCGAGCATCGCGTCGTGGAGCCGCGCGGAGACCGCGACGACCGGCTGTCGTCGGCTGAAACCTTCGGACTATGAGTTCGGAGCGATGCTGTTTGTCCCACGCTGCATCGTCGTCCCCGCGAACGCGGGGACCCATGTCGCGTGATG
>NZ_CAFJ01000753.1 GCF_000239795.1 Bradyrhizobium sp. STM 3809
AGCTGGCGCCAAGCCCTGATGACATGACGTGTCGTTGGGGTGACGGGGGCAAACAAGCCGGTCCCCGGGGAGAGCGCGGAGCAGCCGTTCAACCCATCGCGCAGGGAGGGCCGGGATGTCTCGGCTGAACCTGTGGTGACCGCCGCGTGCATTCTCTTATCGCACGCGGGCCATGGGGGCGGCCAGCTCCCGGCCTTCCCTGCGCCCTCGGCATTTCAAGGGCGAGATCGATCCGCATAGCTCGGGCATGCCATGCCGCGAGATCGAGTTGTTGTGGGCCTGACGTTCCGTTCTTCAACGGCTTTCGTGAAACTTACTATGAGCTATCAAAATGCACATTCGAGGAATCGCTTGGTGAAGATCTTCCCACAGACGGCAGGGCTATCGCTTATCATGTTGCGCAGCCGCGAGCGATCGTGCCGATGAGTGACGCCGTCATGCCCGGGCTCGTCCCGGGCATCCACGTCGGGCCCGGCATGCCGAACGACGTGGATGGCCGGGACGAGCCCGGCCATGACGATGTGGGGGGTGACGGGCGCAAAACTCTGATCGCCATATGCGATAGCCCCGCCCCGGATTGATTCGAATGAGCAGAGCGAGAGGCTTGCCTTGCAGTCCTCAGATCTTCAGCTCCCGTCCCGTCACCCGGCGGAACGCCTCGAGATAGCGCTGGCTGGTCGCATCGACCACGCTCTGCGGCAGCGGCGGCGGCGGGGCGTCGCCGTTCCAGCGGCCGGCACGGCGCTCGGCATCGAGATAGTCGCGCAGCGGCTGCTTGTCGAAGCTCGGCTGCGGCTTCCCCGGCTGATAGGCGTCGACCGCCCAGAAGCGCGACGAATCCGGGGTCATCACCTCGTCGATCAGGATGATATGGCCGTCCTTGTCGCGGCCGAACTCGAACTTGGTGTCGGCGATGATGATGCCCTGCTCGCGCGCGAGCGTCTCGCCAAGCGTATAGACCGCACGCGTCATGCTCTCCAGCGTGTAGGCCGTGTCGTCGCCGACCACCTCGCGCATCCGGGCAATGGTGATGTTCTCGTCATGGCCGGTCTCGGCCTTGGTCGCCGGGCTGAAGATCGCGGGCTCGAGTTTCTGGCTCTCGACCAGGCCGGCGGGAAGCTGCTCGCCGGCGAGCGTGCCGCTCGCGGCATATTCCTTCCACGCCGAGCCGGAGAGATAGCCGCGGATCACGCATTCGATCGGAAACACCGTGGTCCGCTTGCACAGCATCGCGCGGCCGAGGATCTCCGCGCGATGCGGCTTCAGCTCCGGCACTTCGGCGATGATCGCATCCGTATCAGCGGAGATCATATGGTGATGCACGACGCCTTCGAGCGCGTTGAACCAGTAGGCCGAGATCTGCGTCAGCACCGCGCCCTTCATCGGGATGGTTTCGTTCATCACGACGTCGAAGGCCGAGATGCGGTCGGTGGTCAGCAGCAGCACGCGGTCGTCGCCGACGGCATAGATGTCGCGGACCTTGCCGCGGCCGATCTTCGGGAGCGGCAGATTGCTGGCGAGAAGCGTGGTCATGGTTCAGTGCCTTCGAAAGGGAGCGTCGCTCCCCATAGCCTATTCCGGCAGCGGAATGAACTCGTGCTCCTGGGGAACGGCGGCGAAGCGGCCGGTTTTCCAGTCCTGCTTGGCCTGCTCGATGCGCTCCTTGCTGGACGAGACGAAATTCCACCAGACGTGGCGCGGCCCCTCCAGCGCGTCGCCGCCGAGGAACATCATCCGGGTCGGCTTGACCGCGCGCACGCTGATCGCGTCGCCCGGGCGGAAGATCAGCAGCCGCGGCCCCTCGTGGCGCTCGCGCGCGATCTCGATTTCGCCGTCGACGATGTAGATCGCGCGCTCCTCGTGATCGGGATCCAGCGGCACGGTCGTGCCGGCCTGCGCCGTCACCTCGACATAGAACCAGGGCGACACCATCGTGACCGGCGAGGCCTTGCCGAACGCCTTGCCGGCGATGACGCGCGCGGAGAAGCCGGTGTCGGTGACCGTCGGAAGCGCGTTCGCCGCGTAATGCTGGAAGCTCGGCGCGACCTCTTCGGATTCCACCGGCAGTGCGATCCAGCTCTGCAGGCCCAGCATCTGCTGGCCGTTCTGCCGCTGCAGGTCCGGCGTACGCTCGGAATGCGCGATGCCGCGGCCGGCGGTCATCAGGTTCATCGCGCCGGGTTGGATCTCCTGCACGTTGCCCTCGCTGTCGCGATGCATGATTGCGCCGTCGAACAGATAGGTAACGGTGGCCAGCCCAATATGCGGATGCGGCCGCACGTCCATGCCCTTGCCGGAGACGAACTGCACCGGGCCGAAATGATCGAAGAAGATGAACGGCCCGACCATCTGCCGCCGGCCATGCGGCAGCGCGCGGCGCACGGCAAAGCCGTCGCCGAGATCGCGGGTGCGCGGCACGATGACATGCTCCAGCGCATCGCAGGACGCGGGATCGCCGAACTCGGGATCGATCGAAGGCTGCCAGCTCATGGGACGCTCCTGAGATATGTCGCGGTGAGCTTAACAGCTTTGACGGGACGACGGCAGGGCATGAGGTCGCGGCGTCCTCGTGATTTGAACGGAGGCGCCGTCCGGCCTAGAGTTCCGGCGCCGACAACGGACGTGTGACGATGCCGCTCGAAAGCCTCGATCTCGCACTTCGCGCCGCCGCCATCGCACTGCTTGCCGTGCTGGCGGTGTCGTTGTGGCGCGACCTCAACGGGCGGCCGGCCGGGCGGCTCGCGATCATGCTGGCGCTCGGCTCGGCCGCGCATGCGGCGACGTTCAACATCGGCGGCACCGCGGCGCCGTCGCTCGCCTTCGCGCCGCTGATTGCGGTCGCAACCGCTGATGTCGTCGTGCTCTGGCTGTTCTGCCGCGCGCTGTTTGACGACGGCTTCGCGCCGCGCTGGCGGCATGGCCTGATCTGGCTCGCGGTGTTCGGCTTCAGCCTGCTGAGCTGCCTCGTGCTCGGGCCGGCGGGGCATGCGCGGCTCGTGATCGTCGCGAACAACGTCCTGGCGCTCGGCTTCGTCGGCCTGGCGCTGGTGCAGACCGTCCGCTCCTGGTCGGCCGATCTCGTCGAGGGGCGGCGGCGGGTCCGCGCCTTCG
This sequence comes from Bradyrhizobium sp. STM 3809, assembly GCF_000239795.1. GTDB lineage: Bacteria > Pseudomonadota > Alphaproteobacteria > Rhizobiales > Xanthobacteraceae > Bradyrhizobium. The sequence continues at coordinate 3,112 of NZ_CAFJ01000753.1, forward strand.
TCGTCATCGCCGCGCTGGCCTATGGCGGCGTCAATGCGCTGCTGCAGATTCTGGCCGCCGGCCTTGGTCCGTCGGAGCTGGGTAATGTGATCAATGCGGCGATGTTCCTCACCGTCGTCGGTGCTGTCGCGCTGCTGCTGTTGCGGGTCGGCGCCGGCGACCTGTTTGCCCCGGAGGCGCCGAAAGACGCAGCCGTTCGCGCGGCGGCGCCCGCCGCGATCGCCCTCGCCCCGGAGACGGTCGCCAACCGCAAGCTGGTCGAAGCGCTGAGGCGGCTGATGGCGGATGAACGGATCTACCGCCAGGAGAACGTGACCATCGGCATGCTGGCAGCGAGGCTGTCCGTTCCCGAATACCGGCTGCGGCGGCTCATCAATGGCGAACTCGGCTACCGCAACTTCAATACCTTTCTGAACAACCACCGCATCGAGGAAGCCAAGACCGCGCTCGCCGATCCCGCCCAGGCCGAGGTGCCCGTCATCACCATCGCGATGGATGCCGGTTTCCAGTCGCTCGGGCCCTTCAACCGCGCTTTCAAGGCGGCGACCGGGGTGACGCCGACCGAGTTCAGGCGCCTGAGACAGTCGGCGGCGTGATGATCTCGAGATTGAAATCAAAGGAGAATTCCGAAATCGGCGAGCTGGCTGCCGATTCCGGCGGAGGTCCATTTCAAAATCGGCGAGCCGCCTGGCCGAAGCTGCGCTGTCGTCCGGCAGGTCCATCTGCTGGAGCTTCCCATGACCCGCGCCCGCCTGCTGCTCGCCGTCTTTGCCACCACCACGCTGACCGCCCTGGCGCTCGGCGCCGCCCGCGCCCACGACGTGCCGGCAGTCGCGACCGGCTTCATCGCCAGCGTGGTCTGTTCGGAGACGTTCGTCTCCGGCCTCGATCCGGACCGCGTGCTGTCCGAAACCAGGGACGCGATGCCGGGCGCGGGGCTGCTCACCTGGGCCATGGACGTCCGGGTGGATCGCGCCGCCAGGGACGTGACCGTGACCCTGCTCGGGCTCGGCCGCAGCCGCGCGGTGTTTCGCGACGGCCTGGGCTGCCATATGGATCGTGGCGAGAACCAGGAGTGGCCGCGTCTGCGGCTGGCCCCAACCGCAGCCGGCCGCGCTGCCCGACATCGCTCCGCCGCGGCTGGTTCAGCCGGCGACGCCGGCGCTGGCCGCCGCCCTCGATCGCGCCTTCGCCGAGCCGCAAACGCCGCCCTTTCGGCGGACGCATGCCGTTGTCGTGCTCAAGGACGGCAAGCTCCTCGCCGAACGCTATGCCCCGGGCGTCTCGCTCGACACGCCCTTGCTCGGCTTCTCCGCGACCAAGTCGACGATCGCGACCCTGATCGGCATTCTGGTCCGCCAGGGCAAGCTCGCGCTCCATGCGCCCGCGCCGGTCGCGGCGTGGCGGGACGACAAGGATCCGCGCCATGCGATCACCGTCGACCATCTCTTGCGCCACACCGCCGGGCTCGCGCTCGGCAGCTCGCTGCAGGCCTCGCTGCTCTCGGCGCTCGAGCCGGTGAACAGGATGAAGTTCGTCGAGCCAGACCGCGCTGCGTTTGCCGAGTCGATGCCGCTCGAAACGCCCCCGGGCGCGGTCAGCAACTATCACGACGGCAACACCGTCATCCTCTCGCAGCTTATCCGCGACGCGGCCGGCGGCAGTGCTGCGGATGTGCTGCGCTTTGCGCATCGCGAGCTGTTCGATCCGCTCGGCATGACCAGCGTCACCCTCGAATTCGACGCCGCCGGCACGCCGGAGGGCTCGAGCCAGATGCTCGCCTCGGCGCGCGACTGGGCGCGGCTCGGCCAATTGTATCTCGACGATGGCGTCGTCGGCGACCGCCGCATTCTGCCGGCCGGCTGGGTCGCATATGTCAGCGCGCCGACGCCGGGCGCCTTCGTCGGCCTGGGCGCCGGCTTCTGGACCAACAGCGGCGACAGCTTCGGCGCCAACTACCGCGTCTCCCATGGCTGGCCGCGCGATGCCTTCTTCGCCAAGGGCTCGATCGGCCAATATGTCGTCATCATCCCCTCCGAGCGCCTGGTCATCGCGCGCTTCGGCCGCACCGTGAACTGGCCGCCGGAGGCCGATGGCGTGGCGCAGCTCGTGGGCGACGTGATCGCGGCGACGCGAGGGGAGTGACGCATGCGCTAGGTTCTCCCCAACGCGGTGGCCTGTTCGACGCGGTCGAACCGCTCCAGCGACAGGATCGCGTCCGCGAAGCTCTGTGCCCGGCTGCTCAGCACCGGGCGCGCCAGGGTGATGAACTTGTCGCTCATCGCCTGCGCCGAAGGGAACGAGGTCGGCTCGCCCGAGGGATCGTCGTGCAGGCGCTCGTGCACGCCGTCCTCGGTGGTGATGGTCACGCGCGCGCCGAACGGATGGCTGCGGCCGACCTCGAGCTTGTCGTCCTGCACGACATCGAACTTGTCGGCGAGACTGTTGATCGCGGCATCACCCAGGCGTGTGTAGTCGTCCCAGCCGAAGCGGCCCTGGTCGAGCGCCAGCGCGCCGGTGAAGAACATCGAAAACTGGCCGCCGACGATCGAGGTCGGATGCCGCTTGGTCGCGGCATCGCCGGTGAGCGTGATGCCGTTGCGATGCAGCCCGACCTCGACGCGCTTGACCTGGTCCGGCGTCAGATTGTGCTCGCGGCGGAGCGCGATGATCGCATCGATTGCGGCATGCGTATAACGGCAGCTCGGATAGGGCTTCACGCCGATCTTCATCGTCTCATAGGTGGAGCCGAGCCCGGCGACAGCCTTCTCATGATGCGGCGTGTCGGTATAGCCGACCAGCAAGCCATGCTTGCCCTCGACGGATTCGACCGCGCCGACGAAATCATTCTTGGCGAGCGTCGCGGCGATCACGCCGTTCATGGCCGACGCGCCGACCTGATAGCGCTTGTTCCAAGCGCCGTTGACGAGAAATTGGAGCGAGCCCGCCGCCTGGCTGCCGGACACGCCGAAGGCGTAGACCAGCTGTTGCTCGGAGAGTCCGAACAGTTTGCCCGCGGCGGCCGCCGCGCCATAGGTACCGGCCGTCGCGGTCGGATGAAAGCCGCGCGCATAATGCGAGGTTGGATCGAGCGCGTTGCCGAGCCGGCAGCACACCTCGTAGCCCGCGACGATGGCCGTCAGCACCTCGCGGCCGGACGCGCCGACCATTTCGCCGACGGCGAACGCGGCAGGCACCACGGGCGCACTCGGATGCAGCGAGGAATCCGCATGCGTATCGTCGAAGTCGAGCGAATGCCCCATCGTGCCGTTGAGCAGCGCCGCCACCGCCGGCGTCCAGGTCCTGGAATCGCCGAACACCGTCGCCTCGCCGGCGGCATCGAGCTTCAGCGCCGCCAGCATCTTCACCACCGACGGCGTCGATTCCGCCTCGCGCCGGGCGCGGATGGCGCTGCCGAGAAAGTCGAGCGTCAGCACCTTGGCGCGGTCGAGCACCTCGGGCGGGATATCGTCATATTTCAGGCCGGCGACATAGGCGGCGAGCGTTGCGGTTTCCTGGGCCATCGTGTTTCCTCGCATTGTTGCAGGCAGCGTAGGCAGACTGATTCCGCCTTTCAAGCCGGTCGGCCCCGGTGGGAGGCTGCCATGCGCTGGTCCGTTCGAGGTGGGTGATCGATGGCGTCGATGAAGGAGCTGTTCGGCCGGGTGCGCGCCCGCAAGGCGCAGATGTCGCTCGCCGTGCGCGGCACGGTGGCGGCGACGCTGGCCTTCGCGATCGCCACCGCGTTCCAGCTCAAGCTGCCGCTGTGGGCGGTGCTGACCTCGCTGATCGTGACGCAAGGCAGCGTCGGGCGTTCGTTGAAGGCGACGCGCGACTACATGTTCGGCACCATCGGCGGCGCGATCTATGGCGGCGCCATCACCGTGTTCATTCCGCATTCCGGCGAGCTGCAGCTGCTCGGCATGCTGATTCTGGCGGTGACGCCGCTCGCCTTCGTCGCCGCGATCAATCCGAGCCTCAATGCGGCGACGGTGACTGCGGTCATCGTGCTGCTGGTACCGACGATGGGCCACCTCGACCCGCTGGGCTCCGCCATCGACCGCGTGTTCGAGGTTGCTGTCGGCGCGCTCACCGGCCTTGCGGTGTCCTTCCTCGTGCTGCCGTCGCGGGCCCATGCGCAGATGCGCAGCGCCGCGGGGCGGCTGCTGGAGCTGATTGCCGCCGCTTTCACCGAACTGCTGGCCGGCTTGTCGCGTGGCCGGGACAACGACGCGCTGCATCGGATCCAGGACGGCATCGGCGCGGCGCTCACCGAGTTGAATGCCACCGGCGCCGAGGCGGAGCGCGAGCGCTCGGCGCGGCTCTCCTCCGGCGCCGACACCGGGCCGATGTTGCGGACCATCCTGCGGCTGCGCCACGACGTCGTGATGATCGGCCGCGCCAGCGTGGTGCCGCTGCCGTCCGAACTGCAGGCGCGGCTGTCGGGGCCGGTCACCCGCGTCAGCGACGCCATCGCCGGCTACCTGCGCGGCTCCGCCGCTGCGATCCGCAACGGGTCCGGCCCGCCGGCGATCTGGCCGGTGCATGTCGCCGTAAAAGCCTATGCCGAGGCGGTCGCGTCCGTGCGCAGCGACGGACTGACGCGCGGCCTGCCGGGGGATGCGGCCGAGCGCTTCTTCGCGCTCGGCTTCTCGCTCGACCAGATGCGGCAGAACCTGATCGACCTCGAGCGCGTCGTCGCCGAATGGGCCGGAGCCTCGACCGCCAGGCCGCATCGGCCTGAGTCCGAGGAGACGTCCGATACGGCGGGCGCCTGAGCTCATCGCGACAGCCTGAGGAAGCGCAGCACCAGCATCGCCGCGTAGATGCCGGTGCCGATCGACAGCCCGATCCAGATCCCGGTGGCGCTGAGCGGTGTGTGGAGGCCGAGCACGTAGGACAAGGGAAAGCCGATCAGCCAATAGCCGAGCACGGCGAGCAGCAGCGGAATGCGGGTATCCTTGATGCCGCGCAGCGCGCCGACGGTGATGGTCTGCAGCGCGTCGGTGATGAAGAAGGTCGTGCCGACCAGCAGCAGCGTGGCGGCCAGCGCGACGGTCGCCGCCGCATCGGCTACGCCACTGCCGAGAAACAGCTGCACGATCGCGAACCGCGCGGCGATGATGCCGAGCGTGAAAAGTACCGCGAGGCCGAGCCCGAGCAGCATGGCCATCAGCCCGGCGCGGCGCACGCCATGCGCATCATTGCGCCCGGCGGCGTGGCCGACGCGCACGGTCGCCGCCATGCTGATGCCGAACGGCACCATA
>NZ_CAFJ01000752.1 GCF_000239795.1 Bradyrhizobium sp. STM 3809
CAATCCGGATCTCAAGATCGACGTGCTGAACAAGTTCGGCTACCAGACGCTCGGCCGCATGAACTTCCTGCATCCGCCGTTCGACAATGTGAAGGTGCGCCGCGCGGCGTTCCTGGCGCTGAATCAGAAGGACGTGCTCGACGCGCTGGTCGGCAATCCCAAGTATCAGAAGATCTGCGGTGCGGTGTTCGTGTGCGGCACGCCGCTCGAGACCGACATCGGCGCCGAGACGTTGATCAAGGGCAACGGCATGGCGGAGGCCAAGAAGGCGCTCGCCGAATCCGGCTATGACGGCACGCCGATCGCGATCATGGCGCCGGGCGACGTCACCACTTTGAAGGCGCAGCCGGTGGTCGCGGCGCAGCTGCTGCGCGAGGCTGGCTTCAAGGTCGACCTGCAGGCGACGGACTGGCAGACCGTGGTGACGCGGCGCGCCAGCCAGAAGCCGATCAAGGAAGGCGGCTGGAACATGTTCTTCACCAACTGGGTCGGTGCCGACGTCGCCAATCCCGTGGCGAACGTGTCGATCGGCGGCCGCGGCACCAAGGGCGGCTGGTTCGGCTGGGCCGAGGATGCCGAGGTCGAGAAACTGCGCGACGCCTATGCGCGCTCGTCCTCGCCCGAGGAGCAGAAGAAGATCGCGACCGAGATCCAGAAGCTGAACTACGAGAAGGTGCTGTACATCCCGCTCGGGCAGTATCTGCTGCCGAGCGGCTGGCGCAAGTCGCTGACCGGCGTGCTCGACGGCCCGGCGACGCCGGTGTTCTGGAACATCGACAAGAGCGAGTAGGTCGCGGGCGACCGCGAAGGACCGAAGCGGCGGAGGCAACTCCGCCGCTTTTTCTTTTGGCAATGCGGTAACGTTCCGTAGGGTGGGCAAAGCGGCCGCCGCAAGGCGGCGGCGTGCCCACCGCCGGGCAGAACATTCAGTGAGGAGATGGTGGCGGTGAAGAGATGGTGGGCACGGCGCCTCTCCCGTTCTGCTCCTACAAATAGCACCGCCGCGCCTTTGCCCACCCTACGGGAGCGCGGCTGGTAATAGGATGCACGGCAGCGACGAACGGCGACGTCAAAGCCGATTGACGGGCGCGAGAACTGTTGCAACTCTTCGTTCGCGGAATGAGCGCTGGGCGGCGGCCCTTGACAACGAAGAGCGACGTCCAGCGGTCGCCGTGTCTCGGTCAATCCCGAGGCCGTCGTTCACCCCGTCACGTCAAGAGAGATCGCATGTCACCTCATTCGCGCCGGGCCCGCTCCGCGCTCGCGTCATGGCTTGTTGCGTCCGCCGTCCTGCTGGCGCCTGCGCTCGCGCCCGATGTGCTCGCTGCCGGCAAGAAGACCATCGCCGCCGTGATGCACTCCGATCTGCGCGTCATCGACCCCGGCTTCACCACCGCCTACATCACCCGCGACCACGGCTACATGGTCTACGACACGCTGCTGGCGACCGATTCAAATTTCAAGGTCCAGCCGCAGATGGCGGACTGGAAGGTCTCCGACGACAAGCTGACCTACACGTTCACTTTGCGCGACGGCCTGAAGTGGCACGACGGCACACCGGTCACGGCCGAGGACTGCGTCGCCTCGCTGAAGCGCTGGGGACGCAACGACGGCATGGGCCAGAAGCTGATGGACTTCACGGCGAGCCTGGAGGCGCCGGATGCCAAGACCATCGTGCTCAAGCTGAAGGAGCCCTACGGCCTGGTGCTGGAGTCGATCGCCAAGCCGTCGTCCTACGTCCCGTTCATGATGCCGAAGCGGCTCGCCGAGACGCCGCAGGGCCAGCAGATCCCGGAGCAGATCGGCTCGGGTCCGTTCAAGTTCGTGAAGAG
>NZ_CAFJ01000751.1 GCF_000239795.1 Bradyrhizobium sp. STM 3809
GGCTGTGGTCATGCCGCAACGTAGCCTGGCTGCGTGGACGAACGGCGTGGCGCGGACGTGAAAGCGTGTGGTCCTGGCGCCCCGATGCTGGCGTCAAACCCGCGGGTGGTGATCCCGCTGGCGACGGTGGCTAACGAGCCGGACACCGGGGAGAGCACGCCATAAGCGTGAAAACCGTCGCGCAGGGAAGGCCGGGTGATCTCGGCTGCACCTGTGGTACCTGCCGCCTGCATTCTTTTTCGCAGGCGGGCCGCAGGCGTCAGTCGGCGCCTGGCCTTCCCTGCGCCCTTCTCATCGGAGGGGGACACCGGTCAGCACAACTCGGGCGCCTCGGCGCCGCGGGACGGTGCTCCCGTTGCCGTGTGCGGCTGCCCGTCTCGCTGGGAGATTTGTCAACCGCCGGACGCCCGGGATGGAGGCCATCTCCGCACGGAAGTCCGGACCGAAACTGATCCGCGGAGTAGGGACATACCCGCGAAGGTTGGCTTGTGGGACCACGACATCGTCCCGGCGATCCTTACACCAACCTGACATCGTGGTGCATCGCGAAGGAAGTTGCGTTTGCCCGGAACGAACTGAATGCAACCTGAACGGCTGTCGTTGAACTTTCAAATTTTTAAAGCAAGACAGAGGGCAGTTGGGCGATTTTTAGGTTGTTTAAAGCTCCAGTTCCGCACTATTAGCGCAACGACGAGCCGCCACTGCAGGAATCGTCGACGGATCGAACGAGCCATGGCGTCTGACACGAACCCTCACCCGCGGACGATCACCAGCAAGCGGCTGATGATCGGCTTGGCCGTCCTGGCAATCGCCGGAGCGGGCGCCTATGGCTACACCCAGTCGGGCTCTGCGCCGGCCAAGGACAACATCGAGTTCTCCAGCCAGTCGAAGAGCAACGGCACCACCTTCACGCCGTCGGCCGCCGAATGGGCGACCCTGACGATCGAGCCGGTCTGCGAAAAAATATTCCGCGCCGAGCACATTACCGAGGGCAAGGTCGCCGTCGACGAGGACCGCTCGACGCCGGTGTTCTCGCCCTATGCCGGCCGGGTGACCAAGCTCCTGGCCCGTCCGGGCGAAACCGTCCGCCAAGGCCAGCCGCTGTTCGTGATCGAGGCCGCCGATACCGTGCAGGCCCAGAACGATTTCATCGCGGCCATCACCTCCATGAACAAGGCGAAGTCCGCACTCGACCTCGCCGACATCCAGTACAAGCGGGCCAAGGACCTGTTCGAAGGCCGGGCGATCCCGCTCAAGGATTTCCAGCAGGCCGAGGCGACGTCCGTCCAGGCCCAGAACGACATGCGGTCGTCACAAACCGCGCTGGAGGCCGCGCGCAACAAGCTGCGCATTCTCGGCTTCACCGACGCCGCGATCAGCGATTTCCAGAACAAGGGCGTGATCGACCGCGAGATCACGATCTATGCGCCGATCGGCGGCACCGTCGTGCAGCGTAAGGTCGGCCCGGGGCAGTACGTGAACTCCGGAGCCAGCGACCCGGTATTCGTGATCGGCGACCTCTCCACCGTGTGGCTGACGGCCTTCGTCCGCGAGAGCGACGCCGCGCTGGTGAACATCGGGGAGGAGATCCTGGTCAACGTGCTCGCCCTGCCGGGCCGACCGTTGAAGGCCAGCATCAACTACGTCGCCGCCTCGATCGATCCCGCCACCCGGAGGCTCCTGGTCCGCGCCACGATCGACAACAAGGACGGCCTGCTGAAGCCCGAGATGTTCGCCAATGTCACGATCTATTCGCCGGGCGAGCAGCCCGCCGTGGCCGTGCCGCGGCAGGCGTTGATCTACGAAGGTAGCCAGGTCCGCGTCTGGGTCGCGCGTCCCGACAAGTCGATCGAGCTGCGCAAGATCAAGACTGGTCTCATCAATGGCGATCAGGTCGCGGTCGAAAGCAACCTCAGCGCCGGCGAGCAGGTCGTGACCAAGGGCAGCCTGTTCATCGATCGGGCTGCCTCCGGCAGCTGAACGTGGTCCTCCTGCCTGCCGTGCCGAAAGCTCCGACCTGAATGGATCGTCTCGTCGCCATCGCCGTCCAGCGGCGCTTCCTCATGGTCGGAATGTTCGTCGCCGTCCTCATCGGCGGCCTGATCGCGTTCCGCCAGCTCAACATCGAGGCCTACCCGGATCCGACCCCGCCGATGGTCGACATCGTGACGCAGAGCCCGGGGCTCTCGGCCGAGGAGATCGAGCGCTACATCACGATCCCGATCGAGACCCAGGTCGCCGGCATCAAGAACCTGCGCACCATCAGGACGATCTCGCTGTACGGCCTGTCCGACGTCAAGCTGCAGTTCTCGTTCGACTATACGTATGATGAAGCCCTGCAGCAGGTGCTGAACCGGCTGTCGCAGCTGTCGCCGTTGCCCGGCAACGTCACCCCTCAGATCTCGCCGCTCAGCGCCGTCGGCGAGATCTATCGCTACCGGCTGCGCGGTCCGCCCGGCTATAGCGTGCTCGACCTCAAAACCTTGCAGGACTGGGTGCTGCAGCGGCGCTTCCGCTCCGTGCCCGGCGTGATCGACGTCACCGGCTGGGGCGGCAAGACCAAGACCTACGAGATCCAGGTCGACTTCAACAAGCTGGTCGCCAACGGCCTGACCTTGCCGCAGCTGTTGCAGGCGGTCGGCAACTCCAACATCAATGTCGGCGGCAACACGGTCGAGATCGGCACGCAGTCGGCTGTCGTGCGCGGCGTCGGCCTGATCCGCTCGATGGATGACCTCGCCAACACCATGGTGTCGCAGAGCGGCGGCAATCCGGTGCTGGTGAAGGACGTCGCCAACGTCACGGTGGCGGAGAAGCCGCGGCTCGGCATCGCCGGGCTCAACAACAATGACGACATCGTCCAGGGCATCGTGCTGATGCGCCGCGGCGAGCAGAGCTCGCCGACCATCGCGCGCGTCGAGCAGCTGGTCGACCAGATCAACAATTCGACGATTCTGCCGCCGGGCGTGCGCATCGAGCGCATCTACGACCGCAAGGACCTGATCGAGACCACGACGCACACCGTGCTGCACAACATGGTGGTCGGCATCGGCCTGATCGTGCTGTTGCAATGGATCTTTCTCGGCGATCTCCGCAGCGCGCTGATCGTCGGCGCCACCATTCCGTTCGCGCTGTTCTTCGCCGTGATCATCCTGGTGCTGCGGGGCGAATCCGCCAACCTGCTGTCGGTCGGCGCGATCGATTTCGGCCTGATCGTCGACGCCACCGTCATCATGGTGGAGGCGATCTTCCGACGCCTGACGCAGACCACGCCGTTGTCGGAAGCCGAGTCGAGCCACATCTCGCCCGACACGATGATGGGGATGAAGAGCCACGCCATTCTGTCGGCTGCCGCCGACGTGTCGCGCTCGATCTTCTTCGCTGCCGCCATCATCATCGCGGCCTTCCTGCCGCTGTTCACCCTGAGCGGCGTCGAAGGCAACATCTTCGGGCCGATGGCGCGCACCTACGCCTACGCGCTGGCCGGCGGCCTGCTCGCGACCTTCACCGTGACGCCGGCGTTGAGCGCCATCATCCTGCCGGCGCATGTCGAGGAGACCGAGACGCGGCTGATGCGGATCTTGCACGCGATCTACGCGCCGGTGCTGCGCTGGGCGGTCGGCAACCGCAAGCTGGTGATGACCGGCGCGATCGCTCTCGTGCTGCTGACCGTCGTGGTCGGCCGGCTGCTCGGCCTCGAATTCCTGCCGAAGCTGGAAGAAGGCAACCTCTGGATCCGCGCCACACTGCCGCCGACGATCTCGCTGCAGGAGGGCAACGCCTACGTCAACGAGATGCGCAAGATGATCCGCGCGCGTCCCGAGGTCGAGGCGGTGGTCTCGCAGCATGGCCGTCCCGACGACGGCACGGACGCGGCCGGCTTCTTCAATGCCGAGTTCTTCGCGCCGCTGAAACCCGTCAAGGACTGGCCGGGCACCAAGGACAAGGACCAGCTCACGGCCGAACTGCTGAAGCAGCTCGACGACCGCTTCCCGGGCGTGGAGTTCAACTTCTCGCAATATCTGCAGGACAACGTCTCGGAAGCCGTTTCCGGCGTGAAGGGCGAGAACTCGATCAAGCTCTATGGCAACGACCTGCAGGCGCTGACCGACACGGCGAACAAGATCAAGCAGGTGCTGTCGACCGTCCAGGGCGTGACCGACCTTGCGGTGTTCACCTCGCTCGGCCAGCCGACGGTGCAGATCGACATCGACCGCGCCAAGGCCGCGCGCTACGGGCTGGCGCCCGGCGACATCAACGCGACCATCAAGGTCGCGATCGGCGGCGATACCGCGGGCGACCTTTATGAACCGGGCTCCGACCGGCATTTCCCGATCATCGTCCGCCTCGCGCCGGAATATCGCAAGAGCGCCGAGGCGATCGAGAATCTGCGCATCGGTGCGCAGGGGCCGAACGGCATCACCCAGATTCCGCTCAGCGAGGTCGCGACCATCAAGCTGGTGTCGGGCGCGGCCTATATCTATCGCGAGCAGCAGGAGCGCTATCTCCCGATCAAGTTCTCGGTGCGCGAGCGCGACCTCGGCAGCGCCATCCAGGAGGCGCAGCAGAAGGTCGCCGAGCAGGTGCAGTTGCCGCCCGGCTCGCATCTGGAATGGGTCGGCGAGTTCGGCAATCTGCAGGACGCGATCAAGCGGCTGTCGATCGTGGTGCCGATCAGCCTCGCGTTGATCGGCGTGCTCTTGTGGTTCAATTTCGGTTCGATGGCCGACACCCTGCTCGCCATGAGCGTGATCCCGATGGCGATCTTCGGCGGCGTCGTCGGCCTGGTGCTGTCAGGCATTCCGTTCAGCGTGTCGGCGGCGATCGGCTTCATCGCTCTGTTCGGCATCGCCGTGATGGACGGCATCATCATCCTGTCGCAGTTCAACCAGCTGATCGACGAGGGCGTCGAGCGCATCGAGGCGGTCATCCGCACCGGTGAATTGCAGCTGCGCCCGGTGCTGATGACCTGCGTCGTCGCCGGCATCGGCCTGATGCCGGCCGCGGTGTCGACCGGCATCGGCTCGCAGGTGCAGAAGCCGCTCGCGATCGTCGTGGTGACTGGCATGATGCTGGCGCCCGTCGTCATCCTGATCACGCTGCCGGTCCTGATCTCGCTGTTCTCCCGCCGAAGGGCCCGCTAGATCCGCATGTGCTCGTCGATCCGCGCGGCTGCATCTCTATCGACCGTCGCGGCATCGACGATCTCGCCGCGCTTGAACACGAGGTAGCGGTCGCTGATGCCGAGCGCGAACGGCAGATGCTGCTCGACCACGATCATCGAGGTGCCGATCTCGCGGCGGACGCGCACCAGCACCTCCGAAAGACGATCGACGACGGAGGGCTGCAGACCTTCGGTGACCTCGTCGAGCAGCAGCACGTCGGGCTTGGCCATCAGCGCCCGCGCCACGATCAGCATCTTCTGCTCGCCGCCCGACAGTGTTCCCGCGCGCTGGCCGAGCCGTTTCGTCAGCACCGGAAACCAGCCGCCGACCTGCTCGAACAGCGCATCGATGTCCTTGTCCGACAACAGCCCAAGCCGGAGATTGTCGCGCACCGACAGGTCCTGGAACAGCGCATGTTCCTGCGGCACATAGACCAGCCCCATCTTCCGCTTCAGATGCGGCGCCACCCGCGTCACATCCTTGCCCGCGAGCCTGATGCTGCCGCGCCACGCCGGCAGGAAACCGAGGATGGCCTTGAGCAGCGAGGTCTTCCCCATGCCGTTCTTGCCGACGATGGCCAGCGTCTCCGCCTTCGCCAGCGCAAAGCCGACATTGCTGATCACCTCCGACGAGCCGTAGCCGCTCGCGAGTTCTTTGACCTCCAGCGCCGTGCTCATGCCGGCACCTCCGCATGCGACACGTGCTGGCCAGTATAGATTTCGCGCACCAGCTCGCTGTTGACGACCTCGTCGACCGAGCCGTCGAGCGCGAGCCGGCCCTGGTGCAGCACGATGATGCGCGAGGAGATCTCGCGGACGAAATCGAGATCGTGCTCGACCAGGAGAATGCAGAGCCGGTCGCGGCGGGCGAGCGCCGTCAGGATGTCGGCGAAGCCCTGCCGCTCGGCGCGTGTCAGGCCGGCGGTGGGCTCGTCGAGCAGCAGCACGTCGGGCTCCAGCGACAGCACCATCGCAAGCTCGAGCGCCTGCTTCAGGCCGTGGCTGAGATTGCGCGCCTCCTCATCCAGCCGCTCGCTCAGCCCGGATCGTTCGACGACCGACATGGCTGCGGGCGGCAGCGCCAGGGTTGCGGAGCGGGCGGTGAGGGCGGGCGGATCGGCGTGTGTCCGCGCGACGCGCAAACATTCCGCGACCGTCAGTGTCTCGAATACCGAGGCCGTCTGGAACTTGCGTCCCAGGCCGAAACGTACGACGCGGTCGGGTGGCAGCCGTGCAATGTCGTGGCCGGCGATCGCGACGTCGCCGGTCGAGCGCTCGCGTCCGTCCGAGAGGCAGCGGATCAAGGTAGTCTTGCCGGCGCCGTTGGGACCCACCAGGCTGAGCAACTCGCCCCGATACGCCGTGAACGCCACGCCGTCCAGCACCGCGAGACTGCCGTAATGCTTGCCGAGCGCGCGCACCTCGATGGCGACGGCATCGGGATTGCTGACCGTCTTGGCTGCGTCGGCAGGCCGAAGCATCGTCCTAGCCCTTGGCCCCGCGCCACCGCGCTTGAGGAGCCGCATGACCGCGCCGAGCAGGCCATCGGGGAAAATGAGGATCACTGCGATCAGCGCCAGCCCGACGATCAGCTCCCACACATAGGGCAGGCTGTTGGCCAGATAGGCGCTCGCCACCTCGATGCACAGCGCGCCGATCACCGGACCGATGATCGTGCCGCGGCCGCCGAGCGCGACCATGATGACGAGGTTGGTGCCGAAGGTGAAGCTGGCGTTTTCGGGGGCTGCGACTGCGCCGAAGCCGGCATAGAAGAAGCCGGCCAAGGCGGAGATGATCGCGCAGAGCACCAGGACGATGATGCGAAGGCGCGAGGTGTCGATGCCGAGATAGGTGCAGCGCGCATCGTTGTCGCGCAGCGCCGCCAGCAGCCGCCCGGTGTCGCTGCGCATCAGCACGAGCGCCAGCACGGCGGTGGCGAGCAGCCCGAGTCCGGCGAGACGCAGCCAGGTCTCGATCTCCAGGTCGAAGCTCTCGAAGCCGACCAAGCCGCTGGAGGAGCCGGTGAACGTTCCGCCGGAGTAGAGGATCTGCACCAGCACGATCGGCACCACCAGCGAGATCACCGAGGCGTAGAGCGGCGTCGAGCCGGGGTAGAACGACAGCCAGCCGGTGAAGGCGGCAACGGCCGCAGCGGCGGCCACCGCGGCGCCGATCGCCGCGAAGATCTGCCACGTGCCGAAGCCATATTCGGTGAACATGATCGCGAGCGCATAGGCGCCGATACCGAAGAAGGCGGACTGGCCGAAGGTCAGCGTGCCGCAATAGCCCCACATGATGTCGACCGTGATCGCCGCGATCGCGACGAAGCAGGCGCGCACCAGGATGTTCACGAGATAGGTGTCGAGCAGCAGCGGCGCGACGACGATCACGGCGGCGGCGAGCGCCACCAGCAACGCCGGAACGATCAGGCGCGGTATCGCGCGGCTCGTTGCCGATGTCGCGGGAGAGGCGAGGGGACGCGCATCAGGCACGGGCAAAACCCTCCGGCCGGATCCGCAGCACGATGGCCGCGCAGATCGCGATCGTGAGACCGCCGAGGATTGGATTGACGAAAGTGGAGACGAGAACCTGCAAGGTGCCAAGCGCAGCGCAGGAGCCGGCAAGCGCCAGCAGCGAGCCGCCGGAGACCATCACCAGCATGAAGGCGCCGATCAGCCAGGGGACGCCCATGTTCGGATCGACACTCGATAACGGCGTGATCAGCGCGCCGGAGAGTGCGGCGAGACCGCTCCCGAGCGCGAAGGTGATCAGCCGGACGCGCGAGGAATCGACGCCGAGGCCCTGCGCCAGCATCTCGTTCATGATCACGGCCTTGGTCGACAGGCCAAGCCGCGTGCCGTTGAGAAGAGCGGTGAACAGCAAGCCGACGATGATGGCCGCGGCGATCATCACCAGCCGGTAGGCGGAGTAGTCAGCACCGAACAGATGGACCGTGCCCGAGATCGGCGCCTGCACGAACTGGACCTCGCGGCCGAA
>NZ_CAFJ01000750.1 GCF_000239795.1 Bradyrhizobium sp. STM 3809
TCCGTGGCCTCATGGTTCGAGACGGCGCTGCGCGCCTCCTCACCATGAGGGTAAGGCTCCGCGTCTGGCGCGGCGCGGCAACCCGAAGTAGCGCGCAATCACGTCGCCGGCGGCTGCTGCTCGGCCAGCAGCGCGGCGATGCGCGCCTCCTCCTCCGACGTCAGCTTCGGCGTCGCCTCAGTGCCGCGCTGGCCGCGGCGGCGGACCTGGAGCCAGAGTGCGACGCCGCCGCCGAGCAGCAGCAGCGGGGGCAGCAGCCAGAGCAGCAGGGTCTGGCGCTCGAAGCGTGGCTTGAGCAGCACGAACTGGCCGTAGCGCGCGACCAGGAAATCCAGCACCTGATTGTCGCTGTCACCTGCCGCGAGGCGCTCGCGCACCAGGAGGCGGAGGTCGCGCGCCAGCGGCGCGTCGGAATCGTCGATCGACTGGTTCTGGCAGACCATGCAGCGCAGCTCGCGCGACAGCGCGCGGGCGCGCTGCTCCTTGGCGGCGTCCGACATGATCTCGTCGGGCTGCACCGCATGCGCCAAGGGCGCGCCGAGGAGCAGCAGCGCGAGCGCGAGGAGACTGGCAATGCGTCGCATCCGCCCTACTCCGCCGGCTGCAGCGCGCGCGCCGCACGCGCCGGCCGCGGCGCGCCGACGCGCAGACGGCGGTCGGACAGCGACAGCAGCCCGCCGAACGCCATCAGCACCGGGCCGAACCAGATCAGCAGCACCAGCGGCTTGTGATAGATGCGCACCGCAAGTCCGCCATCGGCGGTGGTGTCGCCGAGCGAGACGTAGAGCTGGCTGACGCCGCGGGTCAGCAGCGCGGCCTCCGTGGTCGACATGCCGCGCGTGGCAAAGCTGCGCTTGCTCGGCGTCATGACCGCGAGCTGCTTGCCGTCCTCGCTGATGACGAAGGTGCTGACGACCTCGGTGAAGTTCGGGCCCTGGCGCTGGCTCATGCCGTCGAACTTGATCTGGTAGCCGGCGAGGTTGCGCACGTCGCCCGGCCGCAAGGTCGAGATCAGCTCGCTGTTCCAGGTGGTCTCGCAGACGATGCCGAGCAGCGCCACGCCGAGGCCGGCATGGGCGAACGCCGTGCCCCACACCGAGCGCGGCAGGCCGCGCGTCCGGTGCAGCGCCGTCTTGAACGGCACGCGCGCGACGCCGCTGCGCTCGACCAGATCGACGATGGCACCGACGATGACGAACACGCCGAGGCCGATGCCGAGCGGCGCCAGCGCGCTGCCGCCGCGCGCCCAGGCCCAGGCGATGGCGATGGCCACCAGCGAGACGATTCCGGCGGCGAGCAGCCGCTGTGTCGCAGCGACGAGGTCGCCGCGCTTCCACGCCAGCATCGGGCCGAACGG
This sequence comes from Bradyrhizobium sp. STM 3809, assembly GCF_000239795.1. Classification (GTDB taxonomy): domain Bacteria; phylum Pseudomonadota; class Alphaproteobacteria; order Rhizobiales; family Xanthobacteraceae; genus Bradyrhizobium. Next base: position 1,358 of record NZ_CAFJ01000750.1, read on the forward strand.
CACCATCAGCAGCAGGATCGCGAACAAGGGGCCGAAGGTGATGTTGTAGAACGGCGCACCGACCGAGAGCTTGAAGTCGAGCGCTTCCATGATGACCGGATAAAGCGTGCCGAACAGCACGGTGGCGCAGGACACGGTGAGCAAGAGATTGTTCAGCACCAGCGCGCCCTCGCGCGAGATCGGCGCGAACAGCCCGCCCTGCTTCAGCGACGTGGCGCGGCCGGCGAACAGCGTGAGGCTGCCGCCGATGAACAGCACGAGGATGCCGAGGATGAAGACGCCGCGCGTGGGATCGCTGGCGAAGGCATGCACCGAGGTGATGACGCCGGAGCGCACCAGGAAGGTACCGAGCAGGGACAGCGAGAAGGTCAGGATCGATAAGAGGATGGTCCAGACCTTGAGCGCGTTGCGCTTCTCCATCACCAGCGCGGAGTGCAGCAGCGCGGTGCCGGCGAGCCAGGGCATCAGCGAGGCATTCTCCACGGGGTCCCAGAACCACCAGCCGCCCCACCCGAGCTCGTAATAGGCCCAGTACGACCCCATGGCGATGCCGAGCGTCAGGAAGATCCAGGCCATCAGGGTCCACGGCCGCACCCAGCGCGCCCAGGCCGCATCGATGCGGCCCTCGATCAGGGCAGCGATCGCGAAGGAGAACGAGATCGAGAAGCCGACATAGCCGAGATAGAGCATCGGCGGATGCACCGCGAGGCCGATGTCCTGCAGCACCGGATTGAGGTCGCGGCCCTCGATCGGCGGATTGGCCAGACGGGCAAACGGATTCGAGGTGGTCAGGATGAACAGATAGAACGCGGTGGCGACCCAGGCCTGCACCGACAGCACGCGGGCGCGCAAGGACAGCGGCAGATTGTTGCCGAAGGCCGCGACCATGGCGCCGAACAGCGCCAGGATCGACACCCACAGCAGCATCGAGCCTTCATGGTTGCCCCAGACGCCGGTGATCTTGTAGAGCAGCGGCTTCATCGAGTGCGAGTTCTCGAACACGTTGGCGACGGAGAAGTCCGAGGTCACGTGCAGGGTGATCAGCGCGATGAAGGACAGGCCGGCGAACAGCAATTGCGCCAGCGCCGCCGAGCGGCCGACGTTCATCAGCGCGACGTCGCGTTGCGCCGCGCCGAGCATCGGCACCGTGGACTGGATCAGCGCCAGCGCGAGCGCCAGCACCAGGGCATAATGTCCGCTCTCTGCAATCACTGCGTCGCTCCTGCGGCCGTCTTCTCCGCCCCCTCACGCATCGACACCGGGCCCGGTTTGGCCGCGCCTTGCGGCTTGCCGTAATCGTCCTTCCAATGGCCCTGCTTCTTCAGCGCGTCGGCGACTTCCTTCGGCATGTAGGTCTCGTCATGCTTGGCGAGCACGGTGTCGGCCTTGAACACGCCGGACGCGTCGAGCGCGCCCTCGGCGACGACGCCCTGCCCCTCGCGGAACAGGTCCGGCAGGATGCCCTTGTAGGCGACCGGCAGCTTGGCGCCGCCGTCGGCCACCTCGAAGGTGACGGCGAGATCGTCGCCGCGCTTCAGCGAGCCCGGCTGCACCAGGCCGCCCAGGCGGAAGCGCTTGCCCGGCGCGACGTGCTTCTCCGCGACCATGGTCGGCGTCGAGAAGAACACGATGGAGTCGCGCAGCGCGTTCAGCACCAGCCCGGCCGCGACCGCGAGCACGAACAGCGCCCCGCCGATGATCGTCAAACGCCTCTGCTTGCGTGTCATCCCAAAATCCCGTTGGCGGCGGATGCGCCGCTCCTCATCCATCCAGCCCGAACGTCTTCACGCCCTCGTTGAGCTGGCGCAACCGCTCGGCATCCTTCACGGCCTGCCGCGCATCGGATAACGCTGATCGGGCCTTGTCGAGATCACCCATCACGACATAAGCGCGCACCAGCCGCAGCCAGCCCTCGACGTCGTCGCCATTCTGCTTCAGCCGCGCCGCGAGCCGGTCGACCATGCCGCGGATCATCGTCTCGCGGTCATTGTCGCTCATGCTTTTTGCGGCCGCCATCGCCTCGTTCGGCAGCGGCGGCGCCTCGCCGCCGCCGACCCGCGCCAGCGCGGCCGACACCAGCGGCCGCCACGGCGCGTCCGCCGGGCCCTTGCTCAGCATCGCGCGCCAGATGCTGGCGGCATCGTCCTTGCGGCCGTCCTGCTCGGCGGCGAGCCCGAGATAATAGTTGGATTTGGGCTCGTCGGCGTCGAGCGCATGGCCGCGCTCGAACTCGGCCTTGGCCTCGGCGGTGACCACGCCGCCCGCGGCGGCCGCGATCACCTCGCCGAGATCGGCGCGCTTGGCGGCGCCGTCGCCGGCATAGGTGATCATGTTGCGATAGGCGCGGATCGCGTCATCGGTGCGGCCGAGCCGCGCCAGCACCGGGGCAAGCACCGTCCAGCCGCGGCCGTCGGTCGGGTTCTTCTGCAGGTGCTGCTCGACCTGCGAGACCAGGTTCTCCAGCGGCTGGGAGCCGTCGGCCGGCGTCGCGCGGGCGGCGAGCGGAAAGTCCGGCACTTGCGGCGAACCGAGCGGAAGATACACCGCGAGCGCCACGACCGGCACGCCAATCAGCGCCAGCACGGCCGCCACGCGGCGCAGGCCGACGCTCGGCTTCGCGGGGGCCTCACCCTCCTGATCCGCCGCGGCGAGCAGCCGGCGGCCGATCTCGACCCGCGCGGCCTCCGCCTCGACCTTGCCGATCAGCCCGGTCTCGACGTCGCGCTCGATCTCCGCCAGCTGGTCCTTGTAGACCACGGCCTCGCGGCCATCCGAGGCGGAGCGCGCGCCGAGGCCGAGCGGCAGCAGCACGGCGAAGATCGCCGCGGCCGTCATCACGGCGAACACGAACCACAACGTCATCGGAGCCAACGCGTCATCGGGCAGAGCGTCATCGGACAGAGTTCCGTTCAGCGCCCACCGGCAGGCGCCCAGGCGCGCTTTTACCCAGCACCGTTCCCGGCGGCAATTCACAATTGCCGCCCTGGTACCGCAGTCGCCCACCGCGAAAAACTCAGGAGGATTACGTAATTACGGGACCTCGAACTCGGCGCTCTTGGCCAGGTAGCTGCCGTGCCCGTTGAGCGCCACCAGGAAATAGGTCCCCGGCCGGACCCGGTCGTTGAGGCGGATCCGCAGCGAGCCGACCGGGACCGGCGACGCGATGGTGGTGACGGGATCGGGCAATTGCGTCCCGCTCGTCTTGTCGACGAGCACGACCTTGGCCTTGATCATGAGGTTGCGATAGGTCGCGCTGACGACGCGATTCTCGACCTCGACGAAGTTGATGGTTGAAATCATGGTCTTGATTGAAAACGTATGGAACTCGACGGCGGGAACCTATGCGGGGCCGCAGCACGCGGTCAACCTAAAATTGCGTCTACGAAATAGTCAGACTATAGCCAGAAAGTACTAGCCGGCGCGCGATGATTTTCGCTCACCGTTCAGGGCGTTCTCGGCAGACCTACTCATCAACTGGGCATAATCATTGCCGAACAGAACGTGGCAGAAACGAATCGCGGCGGAGACCTGCGACTGCCGATAGGCGCGCGCCCGCGCATCGCCCGAGCGCAGCGACTGCACCAGCGCCTCGGTGGCCTTCTCGACATATTGCTGCAGGTCGGTATAGGTCCGCAGCGTGACCTCGTTGATCGCGAGTTCGCTGGCATAGTTGCGGCACACCGCGACGAACTCGATCAGGGCCGCGACCTCCTCGACCTCTCCGGCGTCGACGCCGGCGCCGGCCGGAATGTCCTTGTCGGCGCGCTGGCGCAGGATGCGGCGGGCCCTGCCCGGCACGCTATCAATCTCAGATTGCAGCGCATTGGAGATGTCGGCGCGGATCGCCGTGAGCTGCTTGCCCCAGGTCGATTCCGAGCGCAGGTCGAGCTCGGTGCGCAGGCCGCGGACGCCGTCATGCAGGCTCTTCAGCGTGTCGCCGAGATTGGCGAAGTGCCCGCGCCGGATGTCGGCGCGCAGCAGCGAGGCGAGGTTGGCGAGGTCGTTGAGCGCGATGGTCACGGCGATGCCGAACGGGGTCGCGGCGACCCGGATCTCGTCGTCGGAGGCGGCGATCTTGATGGCCAGGCGGATGATCTGCCACGGCGAGGCGAGCCGCTGCATCACCAGCGACAGCGCGAACGGCAGCATCAGGGGCGTCTGCAGCGACGGCACGTTGATGGCGTCCGAGACGGAGGCGATCTGGGAATCGCCGAGCACGCGGATGATGCCGGGCAACCGGCCATTGAGACCGTCGAGCGCCTCGCGGTTCTGCAGCACGAGCGCGATCGGCAGCAGGTCCTCGATCACGCTCGGCGCGCCGATGCGGGCGAGCGCGCGCTGGCGATCGCCGGTGGCGTTGGGGCCGACCAGCTTCATGAGGGCTTCGGCAGCAGCCAGCTGCAGCTTGCGCGCGGCCATCTCGACCTCGCGCGAGCCGTCGCTGGCCGTGGACATCGCGGCCTCGAACTCGGCATAGCGCTCCGGCGCGCCCTCGCGGCCGAGCCATTGCCAGACGGCGAGCAGCGAGGCGCGGCGGATCTGCCCGGGGCGCAGCGGACCGGTGGAATCGGTGAGGAACGGCTCGAGCGGCCGGAACAGCCGGCGCGGCCCGTCGCCGCTCTGACGGCGGTCCTCACGGGCCGGAGCCCGGGCGACCTCGATGGCGGGCGGTGGGCGAACCGGTTCGGCTGCGGGGGCCGGCGCAGCGGGAGCAGCCGGGGCTGCGGGGCGCACCACCTTGCGCAACTGCTCGAGCACGAGGGTCGCCACGGCCACGTCCTGGCCGCGCTCGATCGCACGCTCGAATTCGCGCATCAGAAGCGACTGCGCGTTCGGCGGCAGCTGCCCGAGATACTCCCTCAATCGCTCGTGAGCTGTCTGACCCATGCGCCGGCGTGCAAATTTCCACGGCGAGAGCGCACATCGCGCACCCCTGCACCGACCTTACCGTCCGCGATGTTAAGAACACCTTTAGGATCGCGCATTTCGCCGCCCCGTCAAACGCCGGGCAGCCGCAGTTCGGCCCTGAGACCCCCGATCGGCGCATCCCCCAGCGTCAGGCGGCCGCCATAGAGCGCGGCCAGATCGGTGACGATCGACAGCCCGAGGCCGGATCCCGGTTTGGACTCGTCCAGCCTCTGACCGCGCCGCAGCACCTGGGCGCGCTCCGCCGCCGACAGGCCGCGGCCGTCGTCGTCGACGACGATGCGCAGGGTCGAGGTCGCGCCCGCCTGGGCCGGCGGCTCGACGGCGACCTCGACAGACACGCGCGAGGCCGCCCATTTGCAGGCATTGTCGACCAGATTGCCGACCATCTCCTCGAGATCCTGGCGCTCGCCGCGAAACCGCGCCGCCGGATCGGCCGTCGCCTCGACCACGATGCTGCGCTGGCGGTAGATCTTCTCCATGGTGCGGCGCAGCGCCTCGATCGCCGGTGCGACCTCGGTGACGGTCGACACGATGCTGACGCGGGCCGCGATCCGCGCCCGCTCCAGATGGTGGGCGACCTGGTCACGCATCACGTCGGCCTGCTCCATCACCTTGGCGGCGAACGGATCGGCGGCGTGCGTGGTCGCCTCGTTGACGATCACCGACAGCGGCGTCTTGATGGCGTGGGCGAGATTGCCGACATGCGTGCGCGCGCGCTCGACGATCTCGCGATTGGCGTCGATCAGCGCATTGGTCTCGCGCGCCAGCGGCGCGATCTCGACCGGGAATTCGCCCTCCAGCCGCTCGGCCCGGCCGGAGCGGATGTCGGCGATCGATTCGGAGATGCGCTTAAGCGGCGCCAGGCCGTAGCGCACCTGGAAGATGGTGGTCAGCAGCAGCACGATGCCGAGCGCGGTGAAGGTACCGCCGAGATAGTAATCGAAGCTGCGGGTCTCGTCGAAGATCTCGGAGGCGTCGCCGGCGACGCTGACCAGGAATTTGCCGTCGGAGCCGAGATCGACGGGACGCTCGACCATGCGCAGGTCCTGATTCTCCGGTCCCTCGACATAGCCGATCCTGATACCGGCAGCCGTGAGATCGATCCCCTGCTCCTCCAGCTTGGGCAGCTTCTTGTCCCAGAGCGAGCGCGAGGCCCGCACCTCCGGCTTCTCGGTGTCGGTGCGGGTGATCTGCCAGTACCAGCCGGACAGCGGCAGCTCGAACAAGGGCTCGCCGAGCGACTGGAATTGCCGGTCCGGCGGGTCGTCGGGGGTGGCGACCTCGGCGATCAGCGTCCGCAGGTAGAGATTGAGCCGGCGGTCGAAGGCCCGCTCGGTCGCGTTGCGATAGACCGAGGACAGCACGATGCCGGTGATGGCGAGAATGACCACGAGCCACGCGGTCGCGGACAGGAACAACCGGGTGGCAAGTGAACTCTGGCGCATGGCCGCAAATTAGCGAAACGGCCGGCGCCCGGCCACCTCGAATGGTGGGGGCGCCGGGACGGATCAGGCGCCGGCGGTCGGCGGCGGGGTGAGCAGGTAGCCGAGACCGCGCACGGTCTGGATCACGTCGCAGTCGAGCTTCTTGCGGATACGGCCCACGAACACTTCGATGGTGTTCGAGTCGCGGTCGAAGTCCTGGTCGTAGAGATGCTCCACCAGCTCGCTGCGCGAGACGACGCGGCCCGAATGGTGCATCAGATAGGACAGCAGGCGATACTCATGTGACGTCATCTTGACGGGATTGCCCGACACGCTGACCTTACCCGTCCGGGTATCGAGGGTGACCGGGCCGCAGGTCAACTCGCTCTGGGCGTGACCCGCCGAGCGGCGCAGCAGCGCACGGATGCGCGCCAGCACCTCCTCCAGATGGAACGGCTTGGCGACGTAGTCGTCGGCGCCGGCGTCGAACCCCTGCACCTTGTCGCTCCAGCGATCCCGCGCGGTCAGGATCAGCACCGGCATGGCCCGGCCATTGCGCCGCCACGCCTCGAGCACCGAGATGCCGTCCATCTTGGGCAGGCCGATGTCGAGCACGACCGCGTCGTAGGGCTCGCTGTCGCCCAGGTAGTGCCCCTCTTCACCATCGAACGCACGGTCCACGACGTAGCCGGCGTCGCTCAGCGCCGTCGTAAGCTGGCGGTTGAGATCCGGATCGTCCTCGACAACGAGCAGACGCACGCTTGCCTCCAAAGCTGAACTGCACGATTTCTGCCCTCAAGATGAACCGGAAGGCCGTGAACCGCGCATGAACGGAACCCGGCCGACAGGTTACTTTTTGGTCATCTCGGCCAGGACAGCCGGCAAGGGCCGACAGAATTGGGGCAGATATAAGCTCTGGCACGCCACGAGGAAAAGCCCGGCCACTGGGGTGGCCGGGCTTCATGGGTGACGAGGCGATGAGTGCCGGCCGACGCAAGGACGCCGCGACGTCGTCGCGGGGCGACCTACGTCTCGACGGCCTTCAGGTGTGGAAGAAAACGAACCACACGAGGCCTAGCACCAGCAACGCCAGTCCGGTGGAGATGGCCAGCATGGCCAGAACCGACGGACCGGGCTCGCCCTGTCGCGCTTCGGTGGGAGTTTCGACGATCTGCGGCCCTCGTCTCGTTGCCATGGCGCCCTCAGCTCACTGGAGATCATCTCGAGCGCGGTATCGCGCTCTTGTCTGCTCCCGTTAGCAACGTCGGCCGCCAGA
>NZ_CAFJ01000749.1 GCF_000239795.1 Bradyrhizobium sp. STM 3809
CGGAGGTTGCCAGAAAATCAGATACATAGGCCGGAGAGGCGCCCTCGCCGAAAGCTTCACCATTGGTCCCGCCGCTGGGGACGCCTTCGAACAGGAACGAGACAGGGACCTGCAGGACTTCGGAGATCTGCTGGATCCGGCTGGCGCCGACTCGATTGGTGCCTTTTTCGTACTTCTGTATCTGCTGGAACGTGAGACCGAGAGCCTCACCAAGTTTTTCCTGGCTCATGCCCAACATGATACGGCGCATCCGCACCCGGCTGCCGACATGCTTGTCAACAGGGTTGGGCGCTTTCGTCGACATCTCTCAACTCCTTAGAATCAGGGCCTCGGAACGAGGCGGTCGCAGTATGCCTCAGGCGCTCACACCGTCAATTTCTGCTCGCATGTCGTACTAACGATGGACGGTCGAGCAGCGAACTGAGCGGATCATGCTGCCGCGCGAGAATGCGAATTGCAGCAGCTATCTGTCAACACTTGGGGTTTTGGATGTCAAAAAAAATCTTACGCCCCCGGAAAGAAACAGAATCTTGCTGTCGTCAGGGAAGCTTTTGAGCAACACGTCTGCGAACGGCCGTGCTCAGGGCGAGCACTAACAGGATTGCGGCAGGAATGTCGCCAAATCTCGCATAGATCGTGGGCTGCAACGCAATAGGCAGCATGGCGTCGAGCACGCCTTCGGTGCCGAGAGATAGTTGCGCGACGATGCGGCCGACAGGGTCGATCACGGCTGAGATTCCGGTGTTCGCTGATCGAACTAATGGAAGTCCCTGCTCGATGGCGCGCCACTCCGCCTGCTGCAGATGCTGATGAGGACCGG
>NZ_CAFJ01000748.1 GCF_000239795.1 Bradyrhizobium sp. STM 3809
TTACACCGCCGCCACCGCCAGAACTGCAACTAGGAGGGCACACTGCGTCTCCACCCCCTGCCGTCATTCCGGGGCGGCGCGCGCAGCGCGGCGAGCCCGGAATCCATTGGGCCACGCGTGATGCCCCACGATGGATTCCGGGTTCGTGCTGCGCACGCCCCGGAATGACACCGGTGGTCCTCTCCGGCGCTTTCGCTCCAGCACGGGCGCGGGGCCAAAATTGCCATCGTGGAAAACCGGGACAGGCTCCGCAAAGCGGTAGGACCGTCCGGGCAAATTGGCTAGTTTCCGCGCCATGACGATCCAGCAGCCCATCTCCGCCCCGGTTCCGCAAGAATCGTTGTCCTCGGCCGCGCCTGCCGAGGCGCCGGCCAAGCTCACGCCGATGATGGAGCAGTATCTCGACATCAAGGCCGCGCATCCCGGCCTGATGCTGTTCTACCGGATGGGCGATTTCTACGAGCTGTTCTTCGAGGACGCCGAGGTCGCCTCCAAGGCGCTCGGTATCGTCCTGACCAAGCGCGGCAAGCATCAGGGCCAGGACATCCCGATGTGCGGCGTGCCGGTGGAGCGCTCCGAGGACTATCTGCACCGGCTGATCGCGCAGGGCATCCGCGTCGCCGTCTGCGAGCAGATGGAGGATCCGGCGGCGGCGCGGGCGCGCGGCAACAAGAGCGTGGTCAAGCGCGGCGTCGTGCGCGTGGTGACGCCGGGCACGCTGACCGAAGACAATCTGCTCGACGCGCGCGCCAACAACTATCTGCTGTCGATCGCGCGCAGCCGCGGGTCGTCCGGCGGCGACCGGCTCGGACTCGCCTGGATCGACATCTCGACCTCGGACTTCATCGTCACCGAATGCGCCTTCGCCGAGCTGACGGCGACGCTCGCGCGCATCAATCCGAACGAGGTGATCGTCTCCGACGCGCTGTATTCGGACGAGACGTTCGAACCGGTGCTGCGCGAGCTCGCCGCGGTGACGCCGCTGACGCGCGACGTCTTCGATGGCGCCACCGCCGAGCGGCGGCTGTGCGATTACTTCGCGGTCGCGACCATGGACGGCCTCGCGGTGCTGTCGCGGCTGGAGGCGACCGCGGCCGCCGCCTGCGTTACCTATGTCGAGCGCACCCAGGTCGGCCAGCGCCCGCCGCTGGCGCCGCCGGCGCGCGAGGCGACCGGCAGCACCATGGCCATCGATCCGGCGACCCGCGCCAATCTCGAACTGACGCGCACGCTCACCGGCGAGCGCCGCGGCTCGCTGCTCGACGCCATCGACTGCACGGTCACCTCGGCCGGCTCGCGGCTGCTGGCGCAGCGCCTCGCGGCGCCACTGACGGAGCCCGCGCAGATCGGACGCAGGCTCGACGCGGTCACCGTGTTCGTCGCCGACAGCGCCGCGCGCGAGGACATCCGCGCCATCCTGCGCGGCGCGCCGGACATGACCCGCGCGATGGCGCGGCTGTCGGTCGGGCGCGGCGGCCCGCGCGATCTCGCGGCCTTGCGCGACGGCATCCTCGCCGCCGACCAGGCGCTGGCGCGGCTCTCGGTGCTCGACCAGCCGCCGCAGGAGGTCGCGGCAATCATGTCTGCGCTGGCGCGGCCGGCGCGCGCGCTGGCGGACGAATTCGCCCGCGCGCTCGACGAGCAGCTGCCGTTGATCAAGCGCGACGGCGGCTTCGTCCGGTCGGGCTATGATGCGACGCTCGACGAGACGCGCAATCTGCGCGACGCCTCGCGGCTCGTCGTCGCCTCGATGCAGGCGCGCTACGCCGACCAGACCGGCGTGAAGGCGCTGAAGATCCGGCACAACAATGTGCTCGGCTATTTCGTCGAGGTCACCGCGCAGCACGGCGACAAGCTGATGTCGGCGCCATTGAACGCAACCTTCATCCATCGCCAGACGCTGGCGGGACAGGTGCGCTTCACCACGTCCGAGCTCGGCGAGATCGAGGCGAAGATCGCCAATGCCGGCGAGCGCGCGCTCAATCTCGAACTTGAGATCTTCGACCGTCTGTGCGCGCAGGCGCTCGCGATCGGCGACGATCTGCGCGCCGCGGCGCATGGCTTCGCCATGCTCGATGTCGCGACCGCATTGGCCAAGCTCGCGGTCGACGACAACTACGTCCGCCCCGAGGTCGACGGCTCGCTCGGCTTCGCCATCGAAGGCGGTCGCCATCCGGTGGTGGAACAGTCGCTGAAGCGCGAGGGCCAGCCGTTCATCGCCAATTCCTGCGACCTGTCGCCGACGCCGGGACACAAGAGCGGCCAGCTCTGGCTGCTCACCGGCCCGAACATGGCGGGCAAATCGACTTTCCTGCGCCAGAACGCGCTCATTGCCCTGCTCGCTCAGATCGGCTCGTTCGTGCCGGCGAGCCGCGCCCGCATCGGCATCGTCGACCGGCTGTTCTCGCGCGTCGGCGCCGCCGACGACCTCGCGCGCGGGCGCTCGACCTTCATGGTCGAGATGGTCGAGACTGCAGCGATCCTCAACCAGGCCGGCGAGCGCGCGCTGGTGATCCTCGACGAGATCGGGCGCGGCACAGCGACGTTCGACGGCCTCTCCATCGCCTGGGCCGCGATCGAGCATCTGCATGAGAGCAACCGCTGCCGCACGCTGTTCGCCACGCATTATCACGAGCTGACCGCACTCGCCGCCAAGCTGCCGCGGCTGTTCAACGCCACGGTGCGCGTCAAGGAATGGCAGGGCGACGTGGTGTTCCTGCACGAGGTGCTGCCCGGGTCGGCCGACCGCTCCTACGGCATCCAGGTGGCCAAGCTCGCCGGCCTGCCGCCGGCCGTGATCAGCCGCGCCAAATCGGTCTTGGCGAAACTGGAGGCCGCCGACCGCGGCCAGAACGCCCGCGCGCTGGTCGATGACCTCCCGCTATTCGCCGTGCCGTCGCGCGCGACGGTGGAGCCGACGATGTCGAAGGAAGCGGAGGAGCTGATCGCCGCGGTGAAGGACCTGCACCCGGACGAGATGACGCCGCGCGAAGCGCTGGATGCGCTGTATCGGCTGAAGGCGAAGCTGCCGGCCAAATAGTCGCTGTCATTCCGGGGCACTCTTGCGCCGAAGCAATCCAGGGTCCCACCCGAGCCCCTGGATTGCTTCGCTGCTGTTCAGTCCGGAGACATAGCTTACACCTGTTCGGGGACATAGTTGACACTTTCCGGGTCGCGCAGATCGATCGCTGCGATCTGATGCGCGGCAAAGAAAATTCCGAACTTTCCGTCGGCGCTGAGCGGCCGGATGGCGAGCCGCTCACCGCGAAAGGCTTGCGGGACTTTCCAGAGCCGCCCCTCGAAGCTGACGTAGGCCTTCGTGCTCGATACAGAGCGGACGATCTCACCCTCGTCGTATTCGACGATCGGCAGGCGGTCCGGCATGGTCCGCTGGCTAGGTCGATAGCGGCTCGCCGGCACATCGAAGTTCAAGGCCTCGTGCGGCCGGTCGAGATTGTAGACGGCTCGCCATTCGTCGAGCGCCCGCTGCACATCGAGAAGGTCCCTGTAACGCTTGAAGGCAAAGACCTCGGCCTTCAGGCTGCGGTGGAAGCGTTCGTTCTTGCCGCGGCTCTGGGGATGGTAGGGCCGGCTGTGGATCGTTCGAATGCCGAGCTTCAGCAGCCAGACCGTCAACGCGGTCCAGGGGTCTTCGAGCGTGAAGCCCCAGGGGCCACCATTGTCGACGAACATCGCATCCGGCAATCCATAGCGGCGGAACGTCGTCTCCAGATGTCCTTTGACCGTAGAGCCGCGCTCGTTGTCGCATGCCGCCAGGCACAAGGAAAAGCGCGAGTGATCGTCGAGTGCGGTCAGCGGATGACAGGACACGCCGTTCTCCAGCGCACTGTGCCCCTTGAAGTCCATCTGCCAAAGCTGATTGGGCGCATCCTTCTCGAACCGCGTATAGGGCTGCCCGGGCGTGCCCGCAGGCTCGACCACGCGGCCGTAACGGCGCAGGATGCTGTGCACGGTGGAGACCGCCGGGATAGCTTGTCCATCGCGCTCGAGACGGCGTGCGAGCTTGCGCGCGCCCCAGGCCGGGTGAGCATCGCGCAACGCGACAATCTGCTGCTCCGTCACAGCCGCGGTGCGCTCCGGACTTCTATGAGGCCGCCGCGACCGGTCCGCCAGCGTCGTATCGCCGGCATCAGACCGTTCGATCCACTTGTAGCCGGTCTGAGGGCTGATGCCGAACTGCCGGCACAGCTGCCGCCGGTTGGCTCCCTCCTGCTTGGCAAGCATCACAAACTCTCGTCGCTGGTCCATGACAGACACCTCTCGCCACGGCATCGCTCGCCCCTTTGCTTGACGAATCGAGCCGATTTTGAGGTGTCAACCATGTCCCCGAACACCCGTCAGCCATGTCCCCGGGCTGAACACTGCGCTCGCAATGACGGAGGAGAGAGTCGTAGGGTGGGCAAAGACGCGAAGCGTCGTGCCCACCATCTGCAGCACGTGATGGAGTCGGTGGGCACGCTGCGCTTTGCCCACCCTACGCGATCTCGCTCAATCGTTCGAGCCGACGGGGTGGCCGTCCTCGGACGCGACCTTGATGGAGCCGAGCTTCGGCAGGTCGACCGATTTCGGCCAGAAGTAGCCGACCAGCCGGGTCTTCGGCTCGAACTGCTCGCGGACGGCGTCGCTCTCATTGCCGCCGAGCGTCAGCACCTGGGTGCGGGTCTCGCCCATGTAGAAGCCGACATGGCCGAGGCCGGAGTTCGGCTTTCCGCGGGTGTAGACCGCGATCGCGCCGAGCGCGGGCTTGTCGAGCTTGACGAAATTCTTGCTGGTGCGGAAGGATTGCGACGAGGCGCTGCGCGTGCCGGGGACGCCGCTCTGCTCCAGCTTGGCGTTGGTCCAGATCGCGCACCACGGATCGCCCTCCGCGCCGCAATGCGCCTGGTCGATGAACTTCTGGATGCCGCGATTGTTGCCGGTCTCGTGGAAGCCGATGTCCTTCAACCCGTTCGCGATCCATTTCGGCTGACCATTGGCAGTCCCATTTGCGGTCGGCATATTGCACCTCCTGCTGCGTTCGACCGATGACCCACCTATCAGTTGCGTTGTCGCGGGCGCCCTCGCGAAGGTTCAAGGCCGGGGAAATACAACCAGAGCTGATGCGGCCGGCGTCAGGCCGTCCGGCGCCGGCCGAGCGCCCACAGGCCGAGATTCCAGCCGACGCAGGTGGCCAGCGCACCGCCGAGACCGTAGGCGGCGCCGAGATGCAGGCTGCCGAGATGCAGCACGACGACGGCCAGCGAGAAGCCGATCAGGCCCCAGGCGCCGTTGGCCATGACCGCGGCGGTGGCGGGGCCGCCGATGCGCGGCTGCAGGATCAGCATCATCGAGGTGAAGACGATCGGAAACAGCGCGAGGATCCCGGACACGCTGGGGCCGGCCCAGCCGGAGACGGACGTCACGGTGGCGACGAGCGTGGCGACCAGCGAGGCCCGCAAGGGAACGTCGTACCAGCGTCGCGTGATCAGCGGCATCGTCGCATGGCGATAGCGCCGCAACAGCGGCAGGCAGATCGCGAAGGTGACGATGTTGGCGGCGATGCCCATCAGAAGCGTCCACTGTACGCTCTTGATGAGCGACGCGAGACCGAGCCACACCGCGACCGCGGTGGCGCTGGCGACAAGCACGCTGTGGCGCTGCGCGAGCACGGCATAAGCGAGGCTGAGGAAGATGGTCGCGGCGTTGATCGGCAGGCTGGTGAGCGCGCCTTGCGCGATGAAGGCGGCGTCGTGATCGAGCGCCAGGAAGACGTAGGTCGGCCCGGCCGAGATCGGCAGGGTCGCAACCAGCGCGCCGATCACCGGTCCGGTGCGCTCGGCGATCATCGACGCCGACACCACGAACGATGCGGCGATCGCCATGCGCAAGCCGAGGACGAGCAGGAAGGACGGGTCGAGGGACATGTTCAGCCGTCGTCCCGGACAAGCGGAGCACGGCGATGCGCAAGCATCGCCGTGGGGAGCGCCGATCCGGGACCCATAACCACAGGCAGTCATGGGTCAGAGGAGATCGGAGTGACCAGCGGGGCCAGCCATCACCGACGGTGGTTATGGGTCCCCGCTTTCGCGGGGACGACACCGATGTTCGTGGCTACGCCGCCACCCGCTTCAGACTGACCGACACCTTCGGCCCATTCTTGATGGTCTGATAGACCACGCAATAGCGCTCGGTGAGCTTGAGCAGGAGATCGAGCTTGTCCTGTGGCGCATCCGTGTCGACCTCGAAGCGCAGGCGGATTTCCTGGAAGCCGACCGGGGCCTCCTTGTCGACGCCGAGCGTGCCGCGGAAATCGAGATCGCCTTCGGCCAGCACCAGGCCGCTCCTGAGCGGCACCTCGACCGCGGTCGCGACCGATTTCAGCGTGACGCCGGCGCAGGCGACCAGGGCTTCCAGCAGCATGTCGCCGGAGCAGAGCTCGAGGCCGGAGCCGCCGGTGGCGGGATGCAGGCCGGCGACCGCCATGGCGCGGCCGGTCTCGAGCTTGCAGGTCAGGCCTTCGCCGCCGACCTCGCCCTTGGCCTTGAGCGTGATCACCGCAGCGGACGGGTCAGCCTTGTAGCGTTCCTTGATCGGCGCCTGCATGGCGCGCAGCTCGGCAGCATCCATTGTCGTTCTCTCCCGGATTCATTTCGAAACAGATGTACCGGGCGATCGCTAAGATGTCACCACCACAGGCCGCCGCCGGGCTCACGCCTGCCCTGCGTATCCGGCACCGTCCGGTCGAGCGAGCGGTCGAGCGCCGTCAGCACGTGGCGCTTGAACTGCTCGAACAGCGGCGCATTGCGGTCGCGCGGCCGCGACAAATTGATGGTGATCTCCTCGAACAGTCGGCCGGGATGCGGCCGCATCACCAGCACGCGGTCCGCCAGTACCACCGCCTCCTCGACATCGTGGGTGACCAGCACCAGCGTCGGGCGCGCGTCGGCCCAGAGATCGAGCAGATGGTCCTGCAGGTCTTTTCGCGTGAAGGCATCGAGCGCCGAGAACGGCTCGTCGAGCAGCAGCACCTCCGGCTGCGCCACCAGCGCGCGCGCGATCGCCACGCGCTGCGCCTGGCCGCCGGACAATTCGCGCGGCCAGACCTTGGCCTTGTCGGCCAGGCCGACACGGTCGAGCGCGCGCGCCACGCGCTCGCGCCGCTCGGCGGCCGGCAGCTCCGACAGGCCGAATCCGATATTGTCGGCGACGCTGAGCCAGGGCAGCAGCCGCGGCTCCTGGAAGATGATGCCGACCTTGGCATGCGGCGCCGTGATCGCCTCGCCGTCCAGCGTCACGGTGCCGGCGCTGGCGCGGTCGAGCCCGGCGATGGCGCGGAGAAGCGTCGACTTGCCGCAGCCGGAGCCGCCGATGATGGCGATGATCTCGCCGAGCTGGATCTCGGACGAGAACCGCTCCAGCGCGTGGACGCCGTTGGGATAGACCTTGGTGACGGAGGCGAGCTGCAGCATCAGGCGGCTCCGCTCTGGCGCGCAAAACTGTCCTGCCAGCGCAGCAGCGGCGCGGTGGCGATCTCCAGCAGCCAGTCGGTGGCCTTGCCGATGATGGCGAAGATCACGATCGCGGCGACGATCTGCGCCGGCTTGCCGAGCTGCTGGCCGTCGATCAGGAGATAGCCGAGGCCTTCGGAGGCGCCCATGAACTCGGCGGCGACGACGAACATCCAGCCGAGGCCCAGGCCGACGCGCAGCGCCACGACATAGGCCGGCAGCACGGCTGGCAGCAGGATGCGGCGGATCATCGCGGGCCCGGACAGCCGGAAGACGCGGCCGACCTCGACGATCTTGCGATCGACCGACAGGATCGCGCCGGTCAGGCCGAGATAGACCGGAAAGAACACGCCGACCGCGATCAGCGCCACCTTCGAGGTCTCGAAGATGCCGAGCCAGAGGATGAACAGCGGCACCCAGGCGATCGACGGGATCGCGCGCAGCGCCTGGATCGTCGGATCGACCAGCCGGCGGGCGAAGCTCCAATAGCCGCAGATGCCGCCCAGGAGCGTGCCGGCGGCGACGCCCAGGCCGAAGCCGATGCCGACGCGCGACAGCGTCGCGGCGATGTGGCGGGTCAGCTCGCCGGAGCGGGCGAGCTCGGCGATGGTGGTGAAGACCTTTGACGGCGGCGGCACCAACCGGCCGTTCGACCAGCCGGCCCGGACCGCGAGCTCCCAGGCCAGCGCCAGCGACAACGGCAGCAGCAGGCCGAGCAGGGGCCGTGTCAGGCGGGCGAGCCGCGGGGGGCTGGCGTTTTGCTGTGGGGCCGCCGCGACGGGGGCCTGCAATTCGACGGTCATGGCCATAGTGAGAACAGCGTCTCGCGTGGGAATGCAAGGCGGGGTGACAGCGCGATGTCATTTGCGGAGATGAGGGCGCGCCTGTCAGGGTTTGAGCCGACGGCGGCGCCACACATTCGGTGTCGTCCCGGCCTCGGCGCCGGGACCCATACTCCGCGGCGGGTGTGTTGAAGCGAGATGCCGCTCCAGCGTGTTCGACAACAGACTGCACGGAGTATGGGTCCCGGATCTGCGCCAGCCAACGCTGGCGCGTCGGCGGGCTTGTCCGGGACGACACCGGTGTTTTATTTGCCGCAGCGGTGACGGCCGCGGCGGCTGGCAGCCCTAGTTCGTCGGCAGCGGCACCTGGTCGTCGATCAGGGCGTCCAGCGTCGCCTTCACGTCGACCTTTGCATCCACCACGCCCGCCTGCTGCAGCGCCAGGCCCGCTGCGAGGATCGACTCCCGCTGCGGGGCGCCGATGCGGCTGTGGGTCAGCTCGGTGCGCTCCTTGAGCTGCTTGTCGACGACGGTCTCGGGCAGCTTGGTGACGGCGATGAAGGTCTTCTTCAGGTCGTCGTAATTGGCCAGCGCGTCCTTGCGCGCGACCTCATACGTCGCCAGCACGCGGCGGACGATCTCGGGATTGTCCTTCAGGAACTGCTCGCGCACGTTGAGGATGCCCCAGGTGTTGGCGTCGGCCTTGCGGTAGAACAGCTTGGCGCCCTCCTCGACCTCGGCCTGCGCCATCATCGGGTCGAGCCCGGCCCAGGCGTCGACGTCGCCGCGGATCAGCGCCGCCTTGCCGTCGGCATGCTGCAGCAGCACCGGGGTGATGTCCTTGTCGGTGAGGCCTGCGCCGAGCAGCGCGCGCACCAGGAAGATGTGCGGATCGGTCCCGCGCGTGACGGCGACGCGCTTGCCCTTGAGATCGGCCACCGAGGCGATCTTGGAGTCCTTGCCCGTCACCAGCGCGGTCCATTCGGGGCGCGAATAGACGTAGATCGACTTGATCGGGTTGCCGTTGATCCTGGCGACCAGCGCGGCGGAGCCGGCGGTCGAGCCGAAATCCAGCGAGCCGGCATTGAGGAACTCGAGCGCCTTGTTGGAGCCGGCCGACTGCACCCAGGTGATGCTGATGCCGTCCTTGGCGAACTCCTTTTCCAACAGCCCCTTCTGCTTCAGGACCAGCGACACCGGATTGTAGGTCGCCCAATCGATGCGGATCTCCTTCACCGGCTCCGCCGCTGTTGCAGCGCCGCATCCCAGTAGAACCACGGCAGCCGCCGCCGCAAATCCGCGCCTCGTCCATCCACCCATCGTCAATCCTCCTGGTTCAAGAAAACATCGTTGTTGTTTCAAGGCGTTATGCCAGGGCTCAACGAGAATTGTTTTTCCTTTCGCAGCGACCTGCCAGCACGATCATCATCCGTCCCGAGCCAGTCACAGCATGGATCGATTGCTGCATTGGAAGTTTCGTGACAGCACGGGCCTTGTTCGATATCCGGTTGCATCCATGGACAGCGTCGCCACAGATTCCGAAGCCTTCACCTCAGCCGATTTCGACAGCGCCGGCATCGCGGCGGCTGTCGATACGCTGGCCAAGCAGCACTCCGGCCGCGAGGACATGTTCCGCGCCGCGGTGGTGCAATTCCTGAAAGCCGAGCTGGTGAAGGCCCGGGCTGCGGCCCAGGCACAGCTTCTCAAGGACCGCCATGGCCGGCGCTGCGCCGAGCGGCTCTGCTTCGTGCAGGACGAGATCATCCGCATTCTCTACGCGGCTGCCACCGAGCACCTCTACCGCTCGGATGTGCCGAGCGGCGCCGAGCGGATGGCGGTCGTGGCGACCGGCGGCTATGGCCGCGGGCTGATGGCGCCGGAGTCGGACATCGATCTCCTGTTCATCCTGCCCTACAAGCAGACCGCCTGGGGCGAGCAGGTCGCCGAGGCCATCCTGTACTCGCTGTGGGACATGGGGCTGAAGGTCGGCCACGCCACCCGCTCGGTGGATGAATCGATCCGCCAGGCGCGCGGCGACATGACCATCCGCACCGCGATCCTGGAGACGCGCTATCTCGCCGGCGACCGCCCGCTCTATGACGAGCTGGTGCACCGCTTCGACAGCGAGGTCGTGCAGGGCACGGCGGCCGAGTTCGTCGCCGCCAAGCTCGCCGAGCGCGAGGAGCGGCATCGCCGCGGCGGCCAGTCGCGCTACCTGGTCGAGCCCAACGTCAAGGACGGCAAGGGCGGGCTGCGCGACCTGCACACGCTGTTCTGGATCGCCAAATATGTCTACCGGGTGCGCGAGACCGCCGAGCTGGTCGAGCGCGGCGTGTTCGACGCGCACGAGTACCGCACCTTCCGGCGCTGCTCGGACTTCCTGTGGTCGGTGCGCTGCAACCTGCATTTCGTCAGCGGCCGGCCCGAGGAGCGGCTGTCGTTCGACCTGCAGCGGGAGATCGCGGTCCGGCTCGGCTACACCAGCCACCCGGGCATGCAGGACGTCGAGCGCTTCATGAAGCACTACTTCCTGGTCGCCAAGCAGGTCGGCAACCTCACCGCCATCCTCTGCGCCAAGCTGGAGGATCAGCAGGCCAAGCCGGCGCCGGTGCTGAGCCGGATGATCTCGCGCCTGACCACCGGCTCGACCTGGCGGCGGGTGCCGGAGAGCGACGACTTCATCGTCGACAACAACCGCATCAACCTCGCCGCGCCTGACGTCTTCAAGCACGATCCGGTCAATCTGATCCGCATCTTCCGTCTCGCGCAGAAGAACAACCTCGCCTTTCATCCGGATGCGATGCGCGCGGTGACGCGCTCGCTCAACCTGATCAACACCGAGCTGCGCGACGATCCCGAGGCCAACCGGCTGTTCATGGAGATCCTGACCTCCAACGACGCCGAGACCGTGCTGCGGCGGATGAACGAGACCGGCGTGCTCGGCCACTTCATCAGCGCCTTCGGCCGCATCGTCTCGATGATGCAGTTCAACATGTATCATCACTACACGGTCGACGAGCACCTGATCCGCTGCATCGGCTTCCTGCAGGAGATCGAGCGCGGCGGCAACGACGAGTTCACGCTGGCCTCCGACCTGATGCGCAAGATCCGGCCCGAACACCGCGCCGTCATCTACATCACGGTGCTGCTGCACGACGTCGCCAAGGGCAGGCCGGAGGATCACTCCGTCGCGGGCGCAAAGATCGCGCGGCGGCTGTGCCCGCGGCTCGGCTTCAACAATGCCGACACGGAGCTGGTCGCCTGGCTGATCGAGGAGCATCTGACGATGTCGACGGTGGCGCAGTCGCGCGACCTGTCGGACCGCCGCACCATCGAGAAGTTCGCCGCCGTCGTGCAGTCGGTCGAGCAGATGAAGCTCCTGACCATCCTGACCACCGCCGACATCCGCGGCGTCGGCCCGGGCGTCTGGAACGGCTGGAAGGCGCAGCTCTTGCGCACGCTGTACTACGAGACCGAGCCGGTGCTGACCGGCGGCTTCTCCGAGGTCAACCGCGCCAAGCGCATCACCGCCGCGCAGGCCGAGTTCCGAAACGCCTTCACCGACTGGTCCGTGGATGAGCTCGAGACCTATATCGGCCGGCACTATCCGGCCTACTGGCTCAAGGTCGAGCTGCCGCGCAAGATCCGCCACGCCCGATTCGTGCGGTCGAGCGAGGAGGCCGGCCACAAGCTCGCGATCAATGTCGGCTTCGATCCGGCGCGCGGCGTCACCGAGCTGACGATCTTCGCCATGGACCATCCCTGGCTGCTCTCGATCATCGCCGGCGCCTGCGCCTCGGCCGGCGCCAACATCGTCGACGCCCAGATCTACACCACCACCGACGGCCGCGCGCTCGACACGATCGCGATCTCAAGGGAATATGAGCGCGACGAGGACGAGGGCCGGCGCGCGACGCGGATCGGCGAGACCATCGAGCAGGTGCTGGAAGGCAAACTGCGGCTGCCGGACGCGGTGGCGCGGCGGACGACGCGCGGCAAGCAGCACAAGGCGTTCTCGGTCGAGCCCGAGGTCAGCATCAACAATCAATGGTCGGAGCTCTACACCGTCATCGAGGTCTCCGGCCTCGACCGTCCCGGCCTGCTCTACGAGCTGACCACGGCGATCTCCAAGCTGAACCTCAACATCGCCTCCGCGCATGTGGCAACGTTCGGCGAGCGCGCCCGCGACGTGTTCTACGTGACCGACCTGTTGGGCGCCCAGATCAATGCGCCGACCCGGCAGGCCGCGATCAAGAGCGCACTGCTGCACCTGCTGGCGAGCGACGACGCGGCGGCGCAGCCGGCGGCCTAAAGGACGCGGTTGTCCGAGCGACGCTGCGGCCGCTCGGCACCGATACGATCGAGGAGATCGGCAACGCCGCCGGTCTCGAATGGCTTGGGGGAGCCGAACATGGGATTGATCGCAAACATCGTCGTCGGCCTGATCGGCCTGCTGCACGTCTACATTCTCGTGCTCGAGATGTTTCTCTGGACCAAGCCGGCGGGCTTGCGGGCCTTCAACAACACGCTGGAGCGCGCCGAAGCGACCAAGGTGCTCGGCGCCAATCAGGGCCTCTACAACGGCTTCCTCGCCGCCGGCCTGTTCTGGGGCCTCGCGCACCCGACGCCGGCCTTCGCCTTCCAGATCAAGATCTTCTTCCTGCTCTGCGTCCTCGTCGCCGGCCTCTACGGCGCCGCCACCGCCAGCCGCAAGATCCTGTTCATCCAGAGCGTGCCCGCCACGATCGGCCTGGTGCTGGTCTGGCTGGCGGGCTGAGGCCGGGCCGCATCTCCACAGCCAGTGTCGTCCCGGCCTTGAGCCGGGACCCATCACCCCGGGCGGCGTTTGAGGCACGATCGTTACTCCGAGCCCTCGCCATACACCGGCCTGTGGCTATGGATCCCGGATCGGCGCCCGACAACGCTGGCGCGTTGCCGGGCTTGTCCGGGACGACACCGAACGTGTTGAACCAGCTGGGCCTGTCGGAGCGATACCGCCGGAACCACCGCACCCGTGCTCCCCTCGCCTTGCGCCGGCCACCCCGTTCCTCCACACTGTGCGCAGCGATGGCACCCCACCCGGGCAGACCAGCCGCATAAAACATCAGGAGGAACGAGAGACCCCATGCGACAGGGAATTTTCCGTCTTGCCGGCGCAGCCGCAGTGGCCGCCACCCTCTCCATCACGTCAGTTCAGGCCCAGAAGAAGTACGATCCCGGCGCGTCCGACACCGAGATCAAGATCGGCCAGACCGTGCCGTTCTCGGGTCCCGCCTCGGCCTATGCCTCGATCGGCAAGACCCAGGCCGCCTATTTCAACATGATCAACGAGCAGGGCGGCATCAACGGCCGCAAGATCAAGCTGATCCAATATGACGACGCCTATTCGCCGCCCAAGGCCGTGGAACAGGTGCGCAAGCTGGTCGAGGACGACGAGGTGCTGCTGACGTTCCAGATCATCGGCACGCCGTCCAACGCAGCCGTCCAGAAATACCTCAACGCCAAGAAGGTCCCGCAGCTGTTCGCGGCCACCGGCGCGACCAAGTTCACCGATCCGAAGAACTTCCCCTGGACCATGGGGTACAATCCCAACTACTTCACCGAAGGCCGCATCTACGGCCAGTACATTCTGAAGGAGCACCCCAACGCCAAGATCGGCGTGCTCTATCAGAACGACGACCTCGGCAAGGACTATCTCAACGGCATCAAGGCCGGCCTCGGCGACAAGGCCTCGATGATCGTGGCCGAAGCCTCCTACGAAGTCTCCGATCCGACGATCGATTCCCAGCTGCTCAAGATCAAGTCGGCCGGCGCCGACCTGCTGTTCTCGGCGGCGACGCCGAAGCAGGCCGCGCAGGCGATCAAGAAGCTGCACGAGCTCGACTGGCACCCGGTGCACATCGTCGACATCAATGCCACGTCGGTGGGCGCCGTGCTGCAGCCGGCAGGACTGGAAGCGTCCAAGGGCGTGATCTCGGTCAATTACGGCAAGGACCCGCTCGATCCGCAGTGGAAGGACGATCCGGGCATGAAGCGCTATTTCGAGTTCATGGCCAAGTACTATCCGGACGGCGACAAGAACTCGAACTTCAACACCTATGGCTACGGCAATGCCGAGCTGCTCGTGACCATCTTGAAGATGTGCGGCGACAATCTCACGCGCGAGAACGTCATGAAGCAGGCGACCTCGCTCAAGGACGTCGTCGGCGACCTGTCGCTGCCGGGCATGAAGATCAACACCTCGCCGACCGACTATCGCGTCAACAAGCAGCTGCAGATGATGAAGTTCAACGGCGAACGCTGGGAGCTATTCGGCCCGATCCTGGAGGACAAGGGCCCGGCGGGTTAGTTCGGCTGACGGTCGCTCCGGGGTCGCGAAGCGACGAACCCGGAGCCTCGAGATTCCGGGTTCGCTGCTGCGCAGCGCCCCGGAATGACGGTCTCCACGTCGAAGGTAAAGGGCTGCGCGATCGCGCAGCCCTTTTGCATTGCGGCACCGATTGCGCCCGTTCGTCGCTCCAACAAGCGTTGCCTTGTCGACTTGCTTCCTCCACACTCGCGTGCAGCGATGGCGACAAAACAACCAAGAAGAACCATCGACAGACATCACCGAAGGGAGGACTCGCATGAGAACGTCACTGTTCGGTCTCGTCGGCTTCAAGGCGTGGGCAATCGCGCTTGCTGCGTCGCTGACCGTCGCGCTGCCTGCAACATCCGCCTACGCCCAGAAGAAATACGACACCGGCGCCACCGATACCGAGATCAAGATCGGCCAGACCGTGCCATTCTCGGGCCCGGCTTCCGCCTATGCCGGCATCGGCAAGACCCAGGCGGCCTATCTGCGCATGATCAACGAGAAGGGCGGCATCAATGGCCGCAAGCTCAATCTGATCCAGTATGACGACGCCTACTCGCCGCCCAAGGCGGTGGAGCAGGTGCGCAAGCTGGTCGAAGGCGACGAGGTGCTGTTCACCTTCCAGATCATCGGCACGCCCTCGAACGCCGCCGTGCAGAAATATCTCAACGGCAAGAAGGTGCCGCAGCTCTTGGCCTCGACCGGCGCGTCGCGCTTCACCGACCCGCAGAATTTCCCGTGGACCATCGCCTACAATCCGAACTACCAGTCGGAAGGGCGGATCTACGCGAAGTACATCCTCGCCAACCACCCCAACGCCAAGATCGGCATCCTCTACCAGAACGACGACCTCGGCCGCGACTACATCGCCGGCCTGCGTAGCGGTCTTGGTGCCAAGGCGGATTCGATGATCGTCTCGGAGGCGTCCTACGAACTGTCCGACCCGACGGTCGATTCGCAGATCGTGAAGCTGAAATCCTCCGGCGCCGACCTGCTCTACAACGCCTCGACGCCGAAATTCGCCGCGCAGGCAATCAAGAAGCTCGCCGACCTCGCCTGGAAGCCGGTGCACATCCTCGACATCAACGCCAGCCCGGTGTCGGCGACCTTGAAGCCGGCCGGCCTCGACATCTCCAAGGACATCATCAGCACCAACTACGGCAAGGACCCGGCCGATCCGCAGTGGAAGGACGATCCGGGCGTGAAGGCCTATTTCGAGTTCATGGACAAGTATTATCCGGAAGGCGACAAGCTCAACACGGTCAACACCTACGGCTACTCGACCGCGGAACTGCTGGTGCAGATCCTGCGCCAGTGCGGCGACGATTTGACGCGAGAAAACGTGATGCGGCAAGCGGCCAACATCAAGGGCTTCGTGCCGAGCCTTGCTTTGCCCGGCCTCTCCATCAACACCTCGCCGACCGACTTCCGCATCAACAAGCAGATGCAGATGATGCGCTTCAACGGCGAGCGCTGGGAACTGTTCGGCCCGATCATCGAGGACACGGGAGCGGCGGGGTGAGTCCGGACGCCTCCCTATCCACCGCCGTCATGCCCGGGCTTGACCCGGGCATCCACGCCCTTCTCAGCATGCCGAGCGACGTGGATGGCCGGGACAAGCCCGGCCATGACGACGTGGAGATGGGCGCGCGCAGAACTCCGATGATCGCATGCGGTGGTCGGCAACCGATCACTCGCTGCCGACGCTGCCCAGATCCCGCTGCTTCACCACCCGGTCGATCAGCCCCCAGTCCTGCGCCTCGTCCGCCGTCATGAAGTGATCGCGATCGAGCGTGCGCTCGACGTCCTCGTAGCTGCGGCCGCAATGTTCGGCATAGAGCCGTATCACCCGCCGCTTGGTCTGCTCCATCTCCCTGGCATGGATCAGAATATCTGACGCCTGGCCCTGAAAGCCGCCGAGCGGCTGATGGACGTGGAGGCTGGCATTGGGCAGCGCCGTCCGCTCGCCGGGCTCGCCGGCCATCAGCAGGAACGAGCCCATCGATCGCGCCGTTCCCATGCACAGCGTGTGCACCGGCGCCTTGACGAACTGCATCGTGTCGTACATCGCGAGCCCGCTGGTGATCACGCCGCCGGGCGAGTTGATGTAGAGATGGATCGGCCGCTTCGGGTTCTCCGCCTCGAGAAACAAGAGCTGCGCGCAGACCAGCGCGGACACGGTGTCGTTGACCTCGCCGTTGAGGAACACGATCCGCTCGCGCAGCAGCCGCGAATAGATGTCGAAGGAGCGTTCTCCCCGGCTGGACTGCTCGATGACCATGGGGACGAGTTGCATCGTGTCGCGCATGCGCGAGCTCCCGTTCAGTGAGTTGGCGATGGAGTGAAGCGTCAGACCGCGCGCATCAGGCCGCGCGCGTTGCTGTTCGCCGCCGGCGGCAACCGTAGCAGCAGCATCGTCGCGGGCAGTCCGTGGATGATCCGGAGCCGCGTGCCACCGTCGTCCCTGGGCATGACCTGGAACGTCACGATGCTTTCGAGGAAAGGCGGCTCGTCGTCGCGCATGCGGTAGCGGACCTCTTCGCCTGGGGTCGAGGAGATCGGCGCGGCGTCGGCGAGGTCGCCCGCAGGCAGCCAATTGTCGCGCAGCGCCGGGATGCTCAGGGCGCGCCAGACCTTCTCCGGCGACGCATCGAGGTCGTAGTCGAGCACCAGTTCCTCGCCCTGCTGATCCGCCATTTGATCGGTCATTGGTCCATGTCCTTCAGCAGGGTTTTCAACGCATCGACGCGCGACGGCCAGTAGGCTCGGTACTTCGCCAGCCAGCGCGCGATCCGCGCCAGGCCATCGGGATCGACCTCGTAGTTGACGAAGCGGCCCTGCCGTTCCTCGCGCACCAGCCCGGCATTGCGCAGCACCGCGAGGTGCTGCGACATCGCCGGCTGGCTGATCGTCAGCCCCTCGCGCAGCGCGCTGGCGTTCATCCGGCCCGCCGCCAGCTTCTCGAAGATCACGTAGCGCGTCGGATCGGCCAGGGCTTTGAAGATGTCGCTCTCGATCATGACAATACATAAGCACAAACTTATGTGTTGGGCAAGCGCGCATTACGACGCCGGCGTGAGCCGGCAACTGTCCCCTTGCTGCTTCCATCTGCCCCGATGCCGCCCCACAACCGGTGTCGTCCCTGCGAACGCAGGGACCCATAACCCCGGGCATCGTTTGGGGCACGACCGTTCAACATGCCGCCTGCCCCAAGATGCATCCCGCGGTATGGGTCCCGGATCTGCGCCCGCTGACGCGTTGCGTCAGCGGTCTTGTCCGGGACGACACCTTTGATGATCGGTGGCTGCACGGCCGGTCGATGAGACGGCCGTTGGTACCGAAGCGGCTCGTCACCTCATGTCGACGAGGATCACTCCGGCACCTCGCCAAAGTTCTTCCCCACCGGCAACACCGCGTGGCGGATCAGGCGCGAATCCTCCACCGCCGCCTGGCGGTGCTTCACGGCCTCGCGATAGACGGGATCACGGATCATCTCGACGAAGGCGTGCACGCTCGGATACTCCGCGATGAAGCAGTGGTCCCAGCGCTCCTCCTGTGGGCCGATCAGCATCAGCTCGAAGCGGCCCTGCCAGACGATGCGGCCGCCGAGGCGTTCGAACACCGGGCCGCTCTCGCGGCCATAGGCGGCATAGGCTTCCGCGCCGCTGACCTTGGGGCCGTCGGGATAGGCCGCTTCCTTGCGCAGCCGCACCAGGTTCAGCATGTGGATCGGACCCGGCCGGTCATTGTCGCGGAACTGCGCGAACACCTCCTTGGTGGGATCGATATAGCCCATCGGCTTCCTCGCTTCTCGTTGTTGACCTTGGCTTAACCATAACGCGGCGTTGACGGCGCGGAACTCCTAATCGCGCGTTAAGCTTTTCCTAACTGCCCCTTAAACTCCACTCATTACCGTGGTCGGACGGCAGGGCTCGGGTTGCGTATGGCGCGGGGACGGAAACAGGGCGGCGGCGGACGCAAGGAGCCGCGATTCGGCCTTGCGGCGGCGATGGCCGACCTGCGCCTCGATCCCAAGGACCGCATTCCGGCCGGCGAGGACGCGCCGAAGAAATCAACCAAGAAGAAGCCGGTCGAGCCGGACGACGAGGACGATGTGCCGGCGCGCGAGCCCAAGGCCAACCAGCCGAAACCCACCCCACCAAAAGCCAAGCCTGCCCGAGCCAAGTCGCGCTGGGGGATGTCGATCGGCCGCCTCGCCTATTGGGCTGTCGTCTGCGGCCTGTGGGGCGTGATCGCGCTGGTCGGCGTCGTGATCTGGGCCGGCGCGCATCTGCCGCCGATCCAGTCGCTGGAGATCCCGAAGCGCCCTCCGACCATCGAGATCGTCGGCTATGACGGCAGCATGCTGGCACAGCGCGGCGAGATGGCCGGCGCCAATGTCGCGCTGAAGGATCTGCCGCCCTATCTGCCGAAGGCGTTCATCGCCATCGAGGACCGCCGCTTCTATCAGCATTTCGGCATCGATCCCGTTGGCATCGCGCGTGCACTGGTCGCCAACATCCTGCATCGCGGCGTGTCACAGGGCGGCTCGACCCTGACGCAGCAGCTCGCCAAGAACCTGTTCCTGACCCAGGAGCGCACGCTCGCCCGCAAGCTGCAGGAGGCGGAGCTGGCGCTGTGGCTGGAGCGCAAATATTCCAAGCGCGAGATCCTCGAACTGTATCTCAACCGCGTCTATTTCGGCTCCGGCGCGTACGGCGTCGAGGCAGCGGCGCAGCGCTATTTCGGCAAGTCGGCGCGGCAGGTCACGGTCGCCGAGGCCGCGATGCTCGCCGGCCTCGTCAAATCGCCGTCGCGGCTGGCGCCGAACCGCAATCCGGAAGGCGCGGCCAAGCGTGCGCAGACCGTGCTCGCGGCGATGGCCGACGCCAAGTTCATCACCGACGCCCAGGCGCAGGCCCAGATCGCGCACCCCAGCGTGGCGGTGAAGCCGGCCGGCGCCGGCACCGTCAACTACGTCGCCGACTGGATCGGCGAGGTGCTCGACGATCTCGTCGGCCAGGTCGAGGACTCGATCGTGGTCGAGACCACGATCGATCCGAAGCTGCAGAGCGTGGCGGAGGCCGCCGTGATCGACGAGCTCGCGGCCAAGAGCGTGAAGTTCAATGTCAGCCAGGGCGCGCTGGTGGCGATGACGCCGGACGGTGCCGTGCGCGCCATGGTCGGCGGCCGCAACTATGCCGACAGCCAGTTCAACCGCGCGGTCACCGCCAAGCGCCAGCCCGGCTCGGCGTTCAAGCCGTTCGTCTATCTCACGGCAATCGAGCAGGGGCTGACGCCGGAGACGGTCCGCCAGGACGCGCCGCTCGATCTGAAGGGCTGGCGGCCGGAGAACTACACCAAGGAGTATTTCGGCCCGGTCACGCTGACCCAGGCGCTGGCGATGTCACTCAACACGGTCGCCGTGCGCGTCGGCCTCGAGGTCGGCCCTAAGAACGTCGTGCGCACCGCGCATCGCCTCGGCATCGCCTCCAAGCTCGATCCCAACCCGTCGATCGCGCTGGGAACCTCGGAAGTATCGATGATCGAGCTGGTCGGCGCCTACGCGCCGTTCTCCAATGGCGGCCTCGCCGTGTCGCCGCATGTGGTGACGCGGATCAAGACGCTCGACGGCAAGCTGCTCTACATGCGCCAGGCCGAGCAGCCGGCGCAGGTGATCGAGCCGCGCAACGTCGCGATGATGAACCAGATGATGCAGGAGACGCTGATCTCGGGCACCGCCAAGAAGGCCGAGATCCCCGGCTGGGTCGCCGCCGGCAAGACCGGCACCAGCCAGGATTTCCGCGACGCCTGGTTCATCGGCTACACCTCCCATCTCGTCACCGGCGTCTGGCTCGGCAATGACGACAACTCGCCGACCCGGAAGGCCACCGGCGGCGGCCTGCCGGTCGAGGTCTGGACCCGCTTCATGCGCGCGGCGCATCAGGGCGTGCCGGTCGCGGCGCTGCCGAACGCGCAGGGAGCGGGGCTGGTGCCGACGCTGGCGCAGATCGCCTCGCAGATTTCCGCGCCGACGGCCCCTGCCCCCAATGCAGCCTATTCCGCGCGCTCGGCGGCGCCGAGTCCGGGCCGCGGCAATACGCGGCCGGAGCCGGCCGCCGGGCTCGACGGCTGGCTGGTGGACCGCCTGTTCGGCGGCCAGCGCTGAGCCGGGTCGGACCTGAGCTGAGGTGAGCAGTTGAGCGAGCTGAGCACGCCACGCCGACCGTCATTCCGGGGCAAGGCCGCAGGCCTTGAACGCGGAATCTCGAAATTGCCTGGCGTTGTTTTCCAACAAGCTCGGGATTCCGGGCTCAATCGCCAACGCGCTGACGCGCGTTGACGATTGCCCCGGAATGACGGTGGAGGCGGGAAAAAGGCCGCTCATCATCAGGTGACGAACCGGCCTGCATCCGCAACACGGAGAGTGAAGGCCCGGGCCGGTCAGCCCGCCGCCGCAGCCGGTCGCGGCGTCGTCCCGGCGGCAGGCGTCCCCGCCGCCTGCGCCAGCGCACGGCCGACCTGACGCAGCATCAGGCTCGCGCGGTACGCGCTGTAATCCAGCAGCCAGCGGCTGAAGGCGCCGGCGGCCATCGGACGCGCGAACAGGAAGCCCTGCATCGCATCGCAGCCGAGCTCGGCGAGCAGCCTGCGCTGCGGCTCGGTCTCGACACCCTCGGCGACCACCTTGACGTCGAGGCTCTGGCCGACGCGGACCACCGCGGTCACGATCGCCCGCGTGCCTTGGTCGTTCTCGATATTGCGCATGAAGCCACGATCGATCTTGAGCTCGTGGATCGGCAGCTGCGCCAGCCGGCTGAGGCTGGAATAGCCGGTGCCGAAATCGTCCAGCGACAGGCCGACGCCCATGTTGCGCAGCTCGCTCATGGTGGCGATCACGGTGGCGCGCTCGTTGAGGATCACGCCCTCGGTGATCTCCAGCATCAGCATCTTCGCCGGCAGATCGTTGGCGGCCAGGATCTGCGCCACCACAGCGGCCAGGTTGACGTTCTGGAAGTTGATCGGCGACAGGTTCACCGAGATGCAGGGGATGTCGAGGCCGGCGCGGCGCCACGACGCCATCTGCTGGCAGGCCGTCTTGATCGACCACACGCCGATCTGCTCGATCAGGCCGCATTCCTCGGCGAGCGGGATGAACTTGGCGGGCGACACGTCGCCGAGCACCGGATCGTGCCAGCGCGCCAGCGCCTCGACGCCGTGAATGGCGCCGTTCCTGGTGCAGATCTGGGGCTGGTAGTGCAGCGTCAGCGCCTCGCTGGCGATCGCCTCGCGCAGCGCGGTCGAGTGCATCAGCCGCTCCTCGGCGAGCTTGTCGATGTCGGCGCTGAAGAAGCGATAGGTGGCGCGGCCGGCGCGCTTGGCCTTGTACATCGCCCCGTCCGCCTGCTTAATCAGGGTCTCGATGTCGGTGGCATTGTCCGGATAGAGGCTGAGCCCCATGCTCGCGGACATCGGCACCTGGCGCTTGCCGATCGTCAGCGGCATCGCCAGCGCCGCGGTGATCCGTGCCGCGGCCAGCGAGGCCTCGAGCGCATCGCGGTTCTGCAGCACGATCACGAATTCGTCGC
This sequence comes from Bradyrhizobium sp. STM 3809, assembly GCF_000239795.1. GTDB lineage: Bacteria > Pseudomonadota > Alphaproteobacteria > Rhizobiales > Xanthobacteraceae > Bradyrhizobium. Next base: position 22,235 of record NZ_CAFJ01000748.1, read on the forward strand.
CGCCGAGCCGGCCGAGCATATCGCCCGGACGGATCTGCGCCCGCAGGCGGTTGGCGAAGGCGACCAGGAACTCGTCGCCGGCGGCGTGGCCCAGCGTATCGTTGACGTCCTTGAAATTGTCGGCGTCCAGGAAGGCGACCGCGAGATGGCTGCCTTCCGGGCAGGCCTTGATCGCCTCGGCGATCATCGACGGAATGCGGGCGCGGTTCGGCAACCCCGTCAGCATGTCGTGATAGGCGACCTGCGAGATCGTGGAGCGGACCTCCTGGCGCTCGATCGCGAGCGAGCCGAGCTGAACGCACGCCGACACGATCTGTTCATGCCAGGGGCTGGGCCCGCGGCATTCGCGGAAGTAGAACGCGAAGGTGCCGATGACGCGGCCGTCCTTGCCCTTGATCGGGGTCGACCAGCAGGCACGCAGGCCAGCCTCAAGCGGTCCGGACTTGTAAGGCTGCCAGCGCGGATCGGTGTCGAGGTCGCGTGCCAGCACCGGCTCGCACAGATAGGCCGCGGTTCCGCAGGAGCCGACGTCGGGCCCGATCGCGACGCCGTCGAGGCCGGCGGAATAGGCCGGCGGCAGGCTGGGTCCGCCGAGCGGATGAATCTTGCCGTCCGAGTCGACGTGCAGGATCGAGCAGACCACGTCCGGCGCCAGTTCTTCGACCCGGCGGCACAACTGATCGGCGATGGTCGTGATCGACACGTCGGACGCCAGCGAGGACATGATCAGCTGCTGCAGCGAGCGCAACTGCTTGGTCTCTCTGATATCGCTGAGCAGGCCGACCAGGTATTTGACCTTGCCCTGGCGGTTGCGGTGCGCCTTGACATGCGCCGTGGTCCAGATCTCGCGGCCGGCCTTGTCATAGATCAGCAGATCTTCCTCGACCCCCTGGGCGTCGATGATGCACTGCTTCAACCGCTCGACCATCGCGGGGTCGGTGCACGGACCGACCAGCAGCTTTTCCACCTGCTGTCCCAGCGCCTCCTCGGCGCTGTAGCCGTAGATGCTGGTGAAGGCGGCGTTGGTGTAGAGGATGTTCAGGTTGTGATCCGCCACCACGACGCCGCGGTTGCTGCGGTCGGCGACCGAGGTCATCAGCGCGTTGCGCTCGCGCAGCTGGACCTCGGAGGTGACGTCGCGCATCAGCAGCAGCGAGCGCACCGGCGTCAGCCCGTCGGGGAGTGGATACAGATTGACCTGAACGCGGCTGCGGGGGCCGCCGGCATGACGGAGCGTGAACTCGCAGGCGAACTCCGCCTGGTCGCTCGCCGCGTCGCCCATCGGCGCCGGCAGCACGCCGGCAGGCAGCCCGAGATCGACGAGATCCGCACCGATCAGGCCGGCGAGATCACGCTGCAACAATGTTGCAGCGGCCTGGTTGGCGTGATGGACACGGCCATCGCCGTCGAGAAAGAGGAACGCCTCGGTGGCGCGATCGATCGCGGCCGAGAGCAGTGGCGCAGACGCGGCCGGTGGGAACTCGCTTGCAAGCATCGTTCGATTCGAAGCGCGCTGCACGTTTCGAGAGCAACGTTCAGCGCTTGGGTTGCAGCGAACGGCCCGGCTGCTGCTGGGACGTCACCTTGGAGGGTTGATCGAACCCGAATTTGGCGAGGTCGTCGTTACAGCGGCGTTAAGGCGCCGCTGAAATGAGCAGACTCCCCTGGCTGCCGGCGAGAAAGCTTAAGAATTCGATAGCTGATCGGTGGCTTCTGCTCGGATGGCGGAACCCGGGGCTTCGGCCCGCAAAAACAAAATGGCCCGGCGAACAGGCCGGGCCATTGTCGTATGCGATCGCCGATCGTTTAAGTGTCTCAGTCCTCGACGCCGTAGCGGTGCAGGTCGTTGCCGCAGGTGTCGAGCCACTTCTTGGCGCGCTCGACCGAGCCGCAGATCTTGCCGCAGACCTTCCAGAACCGCGGCGAGTGGTTCATCTCGATCAGATGCGCGACCTCATGCGCCGCGAGATAGTCGAGCACGAAGGGCGGCGCGAGGATCAGGCGCCAGGAGAACGACAGCGAGCCGGCCGAGGTGCACGAGCCCCAGCGGCTCGACTGGTCGCGGATCGACAGCCGCTTGACCTTGACGCCGAGCTGCTCGGCATAGGCATCGGACGCCTTCTGCAGGTCGCGGCGCGCCTCGCGCTTGAGGAAGTCGAGCACGCGGCGCTCGGTGTGCTCGATGCCGCCGGCCACGCAGAGAATCTTCTCGCCGCTGTCGCGGGTCTCGGTCCACACCGTGCCGCGCTCGCCGGCGCGATGCACGATCTTGTGCGGCACGCCCCGCAACGGCACCAAGGTGCCGGGCAGGAAGGGCGCGGCCTTCGGCAGACGGCCGAGACGGGCTGCAATCCACGCGCCATGACGCTGCGCGAAGTCCTTCGCTTCGATGATCGTGCCGCGCGGAGGCATCGTGAGGATCGCTTCGCGATCCGACGGATGAATTCTCAGGGTATAACGTCGCGCACGACGGTGACGCCGCAATCTAATCGAGTAGATTTGCGAGCCATGCTTGACGAGAAGACGCGAAGGTTCGGCGGGCCGCCGATAGAGTAGCGCGCGAGTGGCCATTTCTGTCAGTCCGGGGGGTAAGAACTCGCCCGGATTTTGCCATATCCGCCGCCAGGGAAAGCGCTCGGCGCAAAAACAAATCATTTGCCCAACATACAGGGGCTCGGAGGGTTCCGCACCCCAGAGATTGGGCCTTCACGACCGCTCATGAAGTGAGTTTAGATTCAAAAGCGTCGCTCAAGCAGCGACGCCACATTCACTGCTTGAGTCACTCCGGAATTCAAGTTTTCGAAGCCTCTTCAAAGAGTTAACGCGAAGCCGGATTCGACTGCGCAGAACCCCTCCCTCGACGCTATTCAGCAGCAATCGCGAGCAGCGACTTCGGATCGGCTGCCGACAACATGAAGTCGTTGATGCGCGGCACGATCTCCGACTTGAATCGCGAGCCGTTGAACACGCCGTAATGGCCGACACCAGGTTGCACGTAGTGAACCCGGCGATGATCCGGGATCGATGAGCACAAGCCATGCGTCGCTTCGGTCTGACCCAGACCGGAGATGTCGTCCTTCTCGCCTTCCACCGTCATCAACGCGACGCGCGTCACCTTCGACGGATCGACCAGCACCCCGCGATGGGTCATCTCGCCCTTCGGCAGCGCGTGGCGGATGAACACCGTCTCCACTGTCTGCAAATAATATTCCGCAGCCAGGTCCATGACGGCGAGATACTCGTCGTAGAAGTCGCGATGCTTGTCGACCTGGTCGCCGTCGCCCTTCACCAGGTTGGCGAACAGCGCCTTGTGGGCGTCGACATGGCGGTCGAGGTTCATGCTGATGAACCCGTTGAGCTGCAGGAAGCCCGGATAGACGTCGCGCATCACGCCGGGATGCGGGAACGGCACCTTGGTGATGACGTGGTTGCGGAACCAGTCGATGCCGCGCTCCTGGGCGAGGTTGTTCACGCCGGTCGGATTGCGCCGCGTGTCGATCGGTCCGCCCATCAGCGTCATCGAGAGCGGCGCGAACGGGTCGCGCTCGGCTTCCATCACCGACACCGCGGCCAGCACCGGCACCGCCGGCTGGCACACCGCCATCACATGCATGTTGGTGCCGAGGAAGCGCAGCATCTCGATGACGTAGTCGATGTAGTCGTCGAGATCGAAGCGGCCCTCGGCCAGCGGCACCATCCGCGCGTCGGCCCAATCGGTAATATAGACCTCGTGAGTCGGCAGGAACGCTTCGACCGTGCCACGCAACAGGGTGGCGTAGTGGCCGGACATCGGCGCCACGATCAACAGCCGCGGCTGCGGCGTGCGCAGCGGACGGGTCAGCTTGCGATCGAAATACAGCAGGCGGCAGAACGGCTTTTCCCAGATCGAGCGGACCTCGACCGCAGTCCGGATGCCGTTGACCTCGGTCTCGTCGAGCCCCCATTCGGGCTTGCCATAGCGGCGCGTGGTGCGCTCGAACAGCTCGCAGGCCGCCGCGATCGACTTGCCCATCTCGGTGTGCGCCCAGGGATTGAGCGGGTTCTGAAACAGGATCTTGGTGGCATCGGTGACAGCGCGCGCCGGATTGAGCGAGGCATGCGCCATTTCGTACATCCAGTACATCGGCGTCGTCAGGATCGGACTTCCTTCCGACGCCAGGGGCGGTGCACCGCCAAACTCACCTATCGGCATTCTCGTTCAACCCTCTCTGCAACGCAGCATACTGCCGAATGCGTAATTAAGCGTCAATGCGGTGTGTTACGAGATGGTGCCTCAAAGCAGCGAAATGAGCCCGAAAATCCACGGGAAAACGCAATTATTCACCTGACGACAGCAGCGAGCCGGCGCGGCGTGCGCTGCGTAACAGGGCAATGAATGCCGCAAACGACGCCAGCAGCAGGGCGGCATTGAGCCCGAGCGCGGTCAGCATCAGGTCGGATCGGAAGACATGATCGGTCAGCAGCGCCCGCATGCCCTCGAACACGTAAGTCGGCGGCAGCGCCCAGGCGACCAGCTGCAGCCAGTGCGGCAGCACCTGCACCGGATAGTAGACGCAGGCGAGCGGCATCAGCGCGAACATCAGGGTCCAGACGATGCTCTCGGCGCCGAGCCCGTTGCGCAGCACCAGGCCCGACACGAAGATGCCGACCGCCCAGGACGTGAAGATGAGATTGCAGAAGAACGCGACCAGCGGCAGGCCGAGGCTGTAGAAGTTGAAATCGAAGAACCACACCGCGATCAGGGTCATCGGGATGATGCCGATCGCCAGCCGCACCAGGCTCATGGTCATCAGCGAAAGCAGGAATTCGATCGGCGTGAGCGGGCTCATCATCAGATTGCCGATGTTGCGCGCCCACATCTCCTCCAGGAACGAGATCGAGAAGCCGAGCTGGCCGCGGAACAGGATGTCCCACAGGATCACGGCGCCGATCAGCGTGCCGCCGGCGCGGGCGAAGAACCCGGCATTGGCGGTGATATAGGTCTGCAGGAAGCCCCAGGTGATGATCTGCAGGGTCGGCCAGTACATCAGCTCCAGCAGCCGCGGCCAGGACGACAGCAAGAGATACCAGTAGCGCAGGACCATCGCGCCGATGCGATGCGGGGCGATGCGCAAGCTGAGATCGTTCATTGCGCGGCCTCCCGGTCGCGGCCGCGGGCGACGTCGAGGAACACGTCCTCGAGCGTCGAGCGGTTGTAGCGCGCCATGATGCTGTCGGGGCTGTCATCGTCCTCGATCCGGCCGCGCTTCATGATGATGACGCGGTCGCACAGGCGCTCGACCTCCAGCATGTTGTGCGAGGCGAGCAGGATGGTGGCGCCGCGGCGCTTGCGATAGCGCTCGAGATGGCCGCGCACCCAGTCGGCGGTGTCGGGGTCGAGCGAGGCGGTGGGCTCGTCGAGCAGCAGCAGCTCGGGGTCGTTGATCAGCGCCTTGGCCAGCGCGACGCGCGTCTTCTGCCCGGCCGAGAGCTTGCCGCTGGCGCGGTCGATGAAATCGGTCAGGTCGAGCTGGTCAGCGAGCTCGGCGATCCGCTCCTTGAGACGGTCCACCGCATAGAGCCGGCCGAAGATGGTGAGGTTCTGCCGCACCGTGAGCCGCATCGGCATGTCGACATAGGGGCTTTCGAAATTCATCCGCCCGAGCACGGCGGCGGCCTCGTCCGGCATGGTGTGACCGAGCACCTCGACCGCGCCGGAGGTCGGCTGCACGAGGCCCATGATCATCGCGATCGTGGTGGTCTTGCCGGCCCCGTTGCCGCCGAGCAGCCCGGTGATGCTGCCGCGGGGAATCGCGAAGGAGATGCTGTCGACGGCCGTCGCCGTCTTGTAGATCTTCGTCAGCCGCGACACCGCGATCGCTGGCGAAGCCGAACGGGAAGCCGACGACGGGGTCGGCGCTGCGTCATCTTGTGTCATGGCGAGAGTTCATTGGGGCATTGCGCCGCAAACCGCAACAGGCCACCAACGAGCCGGCCGATTTGTCGCCACGCCCCGACGGCATTAAGTTCCGATCCCATGACCGACGCCCTGATCATCGACACGCCCGACATGGATTATCGCCATCCGCGCCAGCGTGTCCGGCTCGACACCATCCTGCGGCTGCGCTGGCTGGCGGCGCTGGGACAGCTCAGCGCGATCTTCATCGTGGTGCAGGGCTTGGAGTTCGACCTGCCGGTCGTGCCGTGCCTCGCGGTGATCAGCGTATCGGCGCTGCTCAATCTCGGCCTGCAGATCGCCTTCAATCCGATGCAGCTGCTGGAGCCGGCGCATGCCGGCGGCCTGCTCGCGCTCAACATCATCGAGCTCACGGTGCTGCTCTATCTCACCGGCGGGCTGGAGAACCCGTTCTCCTACATGTTCCTGGCCCCGGTGCTGATCTCGGCGACGGCGCTGCCCGTGCGCATGACGATCATGCTGGGCCTGCTCGCCGTGGCCTGCGCCACCGCGCTGTTCTTCATGCACCTGCCGCTGCCCTGGGAGGGCGAGGAGCCGCTGATCTTCCCGCCGATCTATCTGTTCGGCGTCTGGCTTTCGATCGCGCTGGCGATCGGCGTCACCAGCCTCTACGCCTTCCAGGTCACCGAGGAGGCGCGCAAGCTGTCCAACGCGCTGGCGGCGACCGAGCTGGTGCTGGCGCGCGAGCAGCATCTCACCCAGCTCGACGGGCTCGCCGCCGCCGCGGCCCACGAGCTCGGCACGCCCTTGGCGACCATCGTGCTGATCTCGCGCGAGCTCGAGCGGGCGCTGCAGGACAACAGCCAGGTCACGTCCGACATCAAGACCCTGCGCGAGCAGGCGCAGCGCTGCCGCGACATTCTCGGCAAGATCACCCAGCTGTCGTCGACCGGCTCGATGTTCGACCGGATGAAGCTGTCGACCTTGATCGAGGAGACGGTGGCGCCGCACCGCGATTTCGGCGTCGACATCAAGGTGCGGGTCGCAGTGGCCGCGGCCAAGGAGCCGGTCGGCACGCGCAATCCGGCGATCCTCTACGGCGTCGGCAACATCCTGGAGAACGCGGTCGACTTCGCGCGCAATGCCGTCGAGGTGAACGCCTGGTGGAACAACGACACGGTCGAGCTCGTGATCTCCGACGACGGGCCCGGCTTCGCGCCTGACATCCTGAAGCGCATCGGCGAGCCGTATCTGTCGCGCCGGCGCAGCGGCGAGGACGGCCAGGGCGGTCAACAGGGCGGCGGCCTGGGCTTGGGCGTGTTCATCGCCCGCACGCTGCTGGAGCGCACCGGCGCCAAGGTCTCGTTTACCAACCGCACCTTCCCTGACCATGGCGCCGTGGTTCAGATCGTATGGCCAAGGCGGCGTTTCGAGGCGAGCGACGACGGCGTGGACGACGCCGCGGAGTGATGGCGCGGCGCGCTGGTATACAGAGAGGGTGGTCAATGGCGCGGCGTCACGCCGCAGACTGCGGCGTCGCGCGATCTTGGCAGCCAGCCATGCAAGGGCCATATGACACCCATGACAGATCGTCTCGCAACATCGAGCCTTCTTCTCAAGGATATGACCGTGGGCGCCATCGCCGAACTGACGAACCACCCGGACCGCACTCTTCTGATCGTCGAGGACGACAAGCCGTTCCTGGAGCGGCTGTCGCGCGCGATGGAGAGCCGCGGTTTTACCGTGACGTCCTGCGATAGCGTCGCCGAGGGCATCTCGCAGATCGGCAAGTCCGCACCCGCTTTCGCCGTGGTCGACCTGCGGCTGGGCGACGGCAACGGCCTCGACGTCGTCTCGGCGCTGAAGCGCAAGCGGCCCGAGGCGCGCGCCATCGTGCTCACCGGTTACGGCAACATCGCCACCGCCGTGACGGCGGTGAAGATGGGCGCGGTGGACTATCTGGCCAAGCCGGCCGACGCCGACGACGTCGTCGCGGCGCTGCTGTCGACCACCAGCGAGAAGTCCGAGCTGCCGTCAAACCCGATGTCGGCCGACCGCGTGCGCTGGGAGCACATCCAGCGCATCTACGAGATGTGCAACCGCAACGTCTCCGAGACCGCGCGCCGCCTCAACATGCACCGCCGCACCCTGCAGCGCATCCTGGCCAAGCGCGCGCCGAAGTAGCGCGCCCCACTCTGTTCTCCTCTCTCTGAGCGCGGCATGGACAAGCCCTGTCCATGCCGACATGATGGATGTCGCCCCGGTGACGGCCATTGGCGGGTGCCTGGCAGGCTGCTGTCGGGCCGCTGTCGTGGTCAAACGGGTCCCATTGGCTAGGTTTGGCTCGCTTTCAACGCGAGGTCGTCCATGCTGATCCAGAAGCTCAGGCTGCAACGTGGCTGGTCGCAAGAGCAGTTGGCGGAGATCAGTGGCCTGAGCACCCGGACCATTCAGCGGCTCGAGCGGGGCGCAGCCCCCAGTCTCGAAACCCTGAAGGCCCTGGGGGCGGCATTCGAGGTCGACCTCTCAACCCTGAGGGAGCCCGACATGACCACAGCCAATATCACCGCCGCCCCCATGACCACCCAGCCCGGCGTCAGCGCCGACGAAGCCCTGGCGCTCGCCCGCGTCCGCAGGATCAAGGGGTTCTATCTCCACCTTGTCCAATATGCCGGCGTGATTACGGTGCTGACGGTGATGAACCTCGCCACATCGCCGCGCTATCTCTGGGTGATCTGGGTCGCCGCAGCCTGGGGGCTGGGACTCGCCCTGCACGGATTGAAGGCATTCGATCGCTTGCCCTTCCTGAATGCCGAGTGGGAGCGGACCCAGGTCGAGAAGCAGCTCGGCCGCAAGCTCTGATGTTGCGGGGATCCGGAGCGACAACGACCGCCTTCGAAGACGGCTACGTCAGTCCTCAATGCGACTTCACGAACGCCTGCAGCGCATGGAATACCGTGCGCCGCTGGTTGCGGCTGCACCAGTTGCGCATCCAGCTGTCCATCTCGGTGAGGTCGAGCTTGATCTGCATCCCCTCGTCGCCGCGCGCCGCGTTCACGGCCGAGACGTAGCCCATCATCCACTGCTGGTATTTCGAAATGGCGTTGACATAGGGACCATCGGGATTGCCGATCGCCTTGTAGGTGCCGGGCGGCTGCTCCTCGGCGGCGGAGATGAACTTCTCGCAGGAGTCGGCACCCACGCCCAGGACGTAGAACGCCATCTCCTCCGCGCGGACGTGAGTCGCGAAGAGCAGTGTCAATGCCAAGACCACCCGTCGCATCTGCCGTCCTTGCCTGCACCCCTGGGCTGGAATACCGCTCAAGCCTTAAAATGTTGCGACATGGTGCGCCCTATGCGGGGCAATTGTCGGGCGGAGACAGGGACATCGGCCCGGTTTCGCGAACGGAGTCGCCCTACGGCAACAGTTAGACCCCGGTCACACGACGAAGTGATCGGCGAGGGCTGTCGAGCAGGTACCGGGACCCGGATCCGCCCCTCGGCAAGGTCGGTCGATGCGCAGCTTCGGCCGCGTCAGCCGTCGGCGTGGCCTTGCGGGTCGACCAGGCGGTTCATGCGCTGGGCGGCGGCGAGCGCGAAGCGGACCGTCATCAGCTTGCGCGTCGGCGCCGGCAGCTTGTGCTCGGGCGCCTCGCAATGCAGATGGGCGCCATAGGCATCGGCCACGATCAGGCCGGTGCTCTGCGGAAACAGCTCGCAGGGCAGGTCCTGCGTGAAGGCGAAGAACAGCCGGTCGCAATGGGCGCGGTAGTCCTCCCATTTGTGATCGGCGCGCAGATCCTCGAGCGACGACTTGATCTCGACGATCCAGATCTCGCCGCGCTCGTTCAGCGCCACCAGATCGGCACGGCGTCCGGACGGCAGCGGCAATTCACTGATCGTGGCAAAACCGAGCGAGCGTAGCAGGCGCGAGGTGCCGCGCGCGATCGCGAGCGCCGTCTCCGACTGGCGGCGGTCGACGGGCACGAGGCTGATCCGGGCAGCGGATGTATCCATTTCGCGAGCATAGCCGATTCTGGACGCCACCAAAGCCCGGCCTTGAGCGCGGAACCGGAACCCCGCGGCGTGGCTTTCGCTTAACAAGCGGCCGCCAGCGGGGCGGCGCAACGGGGCGCCGTCCATGATCGATGACCTCTGGTACAAGAACGCCGTGTTCTACTGCCTGTCGGTCGGCACCTACATGGATGCCGACGGCGACGGCATCGGCGATTTCAAGGGGCTGACGCGGCGGCTCGACTATCTGCACGGCCTCGGCATCACCGCGATCTGGCTGATGCCGTTCCAGCCCTCGCCGCAGCGCGACGACGGCTACGACGTCGCCGACTATTACGGCGTCGACCCGCGCTACGGCACGCTCGGCGACTTCGTTCAGTTCACCCATGGCTGCAAGCAGCGCGGCATACGGGTGATCATCGATCTCGTCGTCAACCACACCTCCGACCAGCATCCGTGGTTTCTCGACGCCCGCAGCGCCAAGGACTCGCGCTACCGCGACTGGTATGTCTGGTCCGACAGGAAGCCGGCCAATGCCGACAAGGGCATGGTGTTTCCCGGCGTGCAGAAGACGACCTGGACGCGCGACAAGCAGGCCGGCGCCTACTACTTCCACCGTTTCTACGATTTCCAGCCCGACCTCAACACCTCGAACCCGGAGGTGCAGGCCGAGATCCTCAAGATCATGGGGTTCTGGATCCAGCTCGGCGTCTCCGGCTTCCGCATGGACGCGGTGCCGTTCGTGATCGCGGCCAAGGGCGCCGACGTGAAGAAGCCGGTCGAGCAGTACGAGATGCTGCGCACGTTCAGGGAATTCCTGCAATGGCGGCAGGGCGAGGCGATCATCCTCGCCGAGGCCAACGTGCTGCCGGACAGCGATATGGAGTATTTCGGCGACGACGGCGACCGCATGCACATGATGTTCAACTTCCACGTCAACCAGCATCTGTTCTACGCGCTTGCCGCCTCCGACGTCAGGCCGCTGGCGAAGGCGTTGCAGGCGACCAAGCCGCGTCCGGCCGCGGCGCAATGGGGCCTGTTCCTGCGCAATCACGACGAGCTCGACCTCGGGCGGCTCACCAAGCCGCAGCGCGACGCGGTGTTCGCGGCGTTCGGGCCGGACAAGAGCATGCAGCTCTACGATCGCGGCATCCGCCGCCGGCTCGCGCCGATGCTCGGCGGCGACCGGCGGCGGATCGAGCTGGCCTACAGCCTGATGTTCACCTTGCCCGGCACGCCGGTGATCCGCTACGGCGACGAGCTCGCGATGGGCGACGACCTCAGCCTGCCCGAGCGCAACTGCGCGCGCACGCCGATGCAATGGTCGGCCGAGCCGCATGGCGGCTTCACCAAGAGCGCGACATCCGTTTCGCCGGTCATCGATCACGGCCCCTATGGCTACGAGCACGTCAACGCCGCCAGGCAGCGCCGCGATCCCAACGCGATGCTGAACTGGACCGAGCGCATCATCCGCATGCGCAAGGAGGTGCCGGAGGTCGGCTGGGGCGACTTCGCCGTCATTGCGACGAAGGACCCGGCGGTGCTGATCATGCGCTACGACTGGCGCAACAATTCGGTGCTGTTCGTGCACAATCTCGATGAGAAGCCGCGCGAGATCAACTTCGACGCCGGGCTGCCCGACGACACGGGCAAGCTGCTGATCAACCTGCTGTCGGAGGATCACAGCCACGCCGACGACCGCGGCCGCCACACTTTGGTGCTCGAGCCCTACGGCTACCGCTGGTACCGCGTCGGCGGCCTGGACTATCTGCTGCGCCGGAGCGACATCGAGACGCAGAGCCCGGCGAAGCGGACGAGGAAGGGGCGAAAGCGGTGAGGCCTTGCCTGTCCAGGCGGACGATGAGTTGGCCACACCGCCTCGACAACCTCGGTGTCGTCCCAGGCTCGACCCGGGACCCATAGCCACCGGCTGTCGTGTGGCGACGACTCGGAGTTGCCATCCTGCCTCAAATGTTCCCCTGTGGTTATGGGTCCCGGGTCAAGCCCGGGACGACATCGAATGTGGGGCGCCGCCGTCGCACAACAACCAGGGGCAGCCACGACCGGCAACTACGCCCTCCGCCCGATCACCACGCCCTCGTTGCCGCGCAGATCCAGCGTGCCGTCGATCCGCTCGCGGTCGCGGTCGAGCCAGGTGGACAGCAGGATGGCGCCGTCGAGGCCGTTGCCGTCGGCCGCGATCGAGACCGGCTCGTCGCCGAGATTGAGCGCGACGGTCAGCACCTCGCCACAGCCCTCGCGGCGGTAGAGCAGCAGATCGCCCTGGGCTGCGACCGGCCTGTACACGCCGGTGACCAGCACGCGGTGCTGCCTGCGCAGGCGGATCAGCGCGCGGTAGAGGTTGAGGATCGAGCGCCGGTCGGCGGTCAGATTGACGACGTTCTCATGCGTGAAATCGTCGGCGACCGGCAGCCATGGCGAGGCTTGCGTGAAGCCGGCGCCTGGCAGCGCGCTCCATTGCATCGGGGTGCGGCAGCCGTCGCGGCCGACGCCGATGCCGGGCACGTTCTTTTCGAACGGATCGCGCACCTGCTCCGGGCCGATCGCGACCTGATGCATGCCGATCTCGTCGCCGTAATACAGCGTCGGCGTGCCGCGCAGGGTCAGGAGCAGCATCGCCGCGACCCGCGCCTGTTCGGCGCCGACGCGGCTCGCCACCCGCGGCCGGTCGTGATTGCCGAGCACCCAGTTCGGCCAGGCGCCGGCCGGCAGCGCCGCCTCGTAATCGGCGATGATGACCTCGATCTCGCGCGCATGCCACGGCGCCGACAGCAGCGCGAAATTGAACGGCAGATGCGCGCCGCCGAGATCCTTGCCGTAATAGGTCATCAGCCGCTCGAGCGGCAGATAGATCTCGCCGATCAGCACGCGATCGTCGAACTCGTCGACGACGGCGCGCATTTCCGCGACCACCTCATGCACCTCCGGCTGGTCGGCGGAATAGCGCGAGATGATCTGCTCATGCGGCGGCCGGCCGCCGTGATAGTCGGGATTGGCGGGGTTGTCGCGAAAATCGGCGTCCTTGATCAGGTGCCAGATCACGTCGACCCGAAAGCCGTCGACGCCCTTGCGCAGCCAGAACCGCATCACATTGTAGATCGCCGCGCGGACCGCCGGATTGCGCCAATTGAGATCCGGCTGCTGCGCCAGGAAGGCGTGGTAGTAGTACTGCCCGGTCGCCTTGTCGAACTGCCAGGCGCTGCCGCCGAACTCCGACAGCCAGTTGTTCGGCGGACCGCCGTCGGGAGCCGGATCGCGCCAGATGTACCAGTCGCGATGCGGATCGCCGCGCGCGCTGCGGGCCTGCAGAAACCAGGGATGCTGATCGGAGGTGTGGTTCGGCACGAGGTCGAGGATCAGCTTCAGCCCGCCCTCATGCGCGGCCTTCACCAGCGCGTCGAAATCCTCCATCGTGCCGAACAGGGGGGCGATGCCGGTGTAGTCGGCGATATCGTAGCCGAAATCGGCCATCGGCGAGGTGAAGATCGGCGACAGCCAGATCGCGTCGACGCCGAGCGTCATCAGATAGGGCAGCCGATGGATGATGCCGGTGAGATCACCGACCCCGTCGCCGTCGCTGTCCTGGAACGAGCGCGGATAGATCTGGTAGAAAATCCCCTCGCGCCACCAGGCGCCCTGCTCCGCCATCTCGAACCGCTTTCTGCTCGCAACCGTGCGGCCCAACGCCGGAACAGCCGGCAGGTTCACAACGCGGCTCTGGGCCGCGGCTCGTCAAGCCGTCGCGAGCCGATGTTTTTCGCTTGGCGCATTGCGAAAAATCGGCATGCTGGCGGCATGAGCGAACAGAACCAGACCAAGGCGAAGGCCGGCGCGATGATCGTGCCCGTCACGCCATTCGAGCAGAACTGCACCATCCTGTGGTGCGAGGCCACGAAGAAGGCGATCGTGATCGATCCCGGCGGCGACGTGCCGAACATCCAGGCGGCGATCGCGCAGGCCAAGGTCACGGTGGAGAAGATCTGGCTGACCCATGGCCATATCGATCACGTCGGCGGCGCCGCCGATCTGCGCGATCAGCTGAAGGTGCCGATCGAGGGCCCTCACATCGCCGACAAGTTCCTGCTCGACAACGTGGTCGAGAGTGGCAAGCGCTTCGGCATCACGGGCGTGCGCGACGTCACGCCGGACCGCTGGCTCGCGGAAGGCGACACTGTCGAGATCGGCGAGCTCGTGTTCGACATCCTGCATTGCCCTGGCCATTCGCCCGGCAGCGTCGTGTTCTTCAACAAGGCGATGCGCTTCGCGCATGTCGGCGACGTCCTGTTCAACGGCTCGGTCGGCCGCACCGACCTGCCCGGCGGCAGCCATGAGACCTTGATCAGCTCGATCAAGGACAAGCTGCTGCCGCTCGGCGACGACGTCGGCTTCATCTGCGGCCACGGCGCGGGCTCGAGCTTCGGCCAGGAGCGCATGACCAACCCGTTCCTGACCGGCCTGGCCTGAGGTCGATCGCGCAGAAGCCAGCAGGCGCTGCCCTGTTCGTGCCTCGCTGGACTGACAGGGCGAACGCTTTCAGAATTGCCGTTTGGGCTCGTCGCTCTCAACGTCGTCATGGCCGGGCTTGACCCGGCCATCCACGAGCCAGGGCGACGCACGACGTGGATGCCCGGGCCTTCGCCGCGCCGAAGCGGCTTCGGCCGCGCAGGCGGGACAAGCCCCGGCATGACGGAGCAAACCAACTCGCAGGATTGTTCGTCGTGACCGCGCCGGATGTAACAATCCGCCGCCGACCTCAATCTATTTCAGCCCGGCGGCCTTCAGCGCGCGGTCGATCACGGCGGCGACGTCGATGACACGGCGCGGCTTCGCCTGCGGAGGCGGCGTGGGCGGAATCGGCGGCGCCTTCACCGCGATGACCGGCGGCGGATCGGCCGGCGTCATGTCGACAGCCTTGGCCACCGGTGGTTTGGCAACGGCCGGCTTCACCTCGGCCGGCGCGTCCGCCGGTGTTGCGCTGAGCGCCTTGATCTCGCCTGGTGCTGCGGTGGAAGCCTCTACCTTGCGCTTCGGCGGCCTCGCCGCGCGGTTCGACTTCGCGCGCGCCGGCTTGGCTGCTTTGACTGCCTCTGGCGAAGCCTTGGCCTCCAACGGCTCGGCCGCATCCGCCGGCCGCCGCAGGATCTTGGCGACCACCGGCAGCGCCGAGATCGGCGACACCTCGGGAATCAGCCTGGTGCTCGGCGAGGTCACGGCGGGCTTCGGCTGGCGGATCCAGTCGGTCACGCCGAAGAATTTCGCGATCAGATAGGACGAGGAGATGCCGGCCTCGAGCAGGAACGGTCCCGCCTTGCCGTAGCGCTTGTCGTTGGCGGCGACGCCGATCGGCGTGCCATGCGCCATGTTGGTGATGGTGAAGGATTCCACGATGGTCTCGCCATCGGCGTTCCACCACTGCTCGTGCGGATAGCCGTTGACATCGTTGGCGGCCATCGGCGCCAGCGGCAGATGATGCAGGTCGAGCCATTGCTTGACGATCTCGCCGGCATTGTCCGGATGCACGGTGTAGTCGGCCGTGCCGTGCCAGACCGACAGTTTCGGCCATTTGCCGCGATGGTTGGAGGCGCGGCGCACGAGGTCGCCGAGCTCGCCGGCCGGCCGCGCCGGCGGCATCCGCATCTGCAGGATCGCGTCGCGCATGTTGCGCGCGGTCCCGAACGGCAGGCCGGCGATGACCGCGCCGGCGGCGAACAGCTCCGGATGCGCCGACAGCATCGCCATGGTCATGGCGCCGCCGGCCGACAGGCCGGTGACGAAGATGCGCCCGGAATCGATGGCGCAGTCGGCGACCATGCGCGCGATCATCTCGCGGATCGAGGCCACCTCGCCCTGGTCGCGCGTGATGTCCTCGGACTGAAACCAGTTGAAGCAGCGCTGCGGATTGTTGATGCGCTGCTGCTCCGGCATCAGCAGCGCGAAACCGAAGTGCTTCGCGAGCGTCGACCAGCCGGCGCCGAGATCATACTCCGCCGCGCCCTGGCCGCAGCCATGCAGCACCACGACGAGCGGCAGCAGTGGCTGGCGCTGCGCCGGCACATAGGCGAACATCTTCAGCCGGCCGGGATTGCCGCCGAAGCCTTCGACCTCGACCAGCGGGCACTCCGGCGCCGGGCGCGCCTGACGATGGAAATCGCCGAAGCCGGTGATGCCGTTCAGCTCCCGCAGCCGCCGCAAATACTCAACATTTTCAGCGAGGGACAAATGCGGCTCCTTGGCAGTCACGTCTTCGGCAGTCGGGTCTTCGGCAGTCGGGTCTTCAGTCCAGCGCGGATCAAACTCCACCATCACCCAGATGGTTGCTGCAGCGCAAAAGAAAAAGTCCGCGTGAACGCGGACGTCAGCAATTTGATTGCGAATTTCGGTCTTGCTGCGATCAAAATGCCACGCCGACGCGGCGCTTCACGTGATCGTCACCGAAATGCGAACCTCACACGACCAAAATCGCGGAGAGGATGAGCACGGCCGACGACGCAACTGCCCTTGCTGTGACGACAAGCCGGACGCCGTCATCGCCCCTTCGCGAATCGCGATCCCGCATCGAAGTGTGCGGAGGGATTGCCGATCAGTAAACAACAAATGGCAGGCATGCACCGCTCTCGAATGTGCAGCAAGATGATTGCCCGCGCATGCGGGGCCAACTAGCCTGAGCGCCAAGCAACAACGATATTCCATTCGGGAGAAAACAAATGGCGCGGCTCAAGTTCGGCGCATTCCTCGCTCCGCATCATCCGATCGGCGAGCATCCGATGCTGCAATTCCGTCGCGACCTCGACCTCGTGTCGCAGCTCGACGAACTCGGCTATGACGAGTTCTGGTGCGGCGAGCACCATTCGAGCGGTTGGGAGATGATCGCTTCGCCGGAAATGTTTCTTGCGGCGGCCGGCGAGCGCACCAAGCGCATCAGGCTCGGCACCGGCGTGATCTCATTGCCGTACCATCATCCGTTCAACGTCGCGCAGCGCATGGTGCAGCTCGATCACATGACCGGCGGCCGTGCCATCTTCGGCTCCGGCCCCGGCGCGCTCGCCTCCGACGCCCACACGCTCGGCATCGATCCGATGACCCAGCGCGACCGTCAGGACGAGGCGATCGCCATCATCCGTCGCCTGTTCAACGGCGAGCGCGTCACCGCCAAGAGCGACTGGTTCACCATGAACGACGCGGCGCTGCAGATCCTGCCGCTGCAGGAAGAGATGCCGTTCGTCGTCGCGTCCCAGATCTCTCCGTCCGGCATGACGCTCGCCGGCAAATACGGCATCGGCATCATCTCGCTGGGCTCGATGTCGACGCAGGGCCTGATGGCGCTGCCGCAGCAATGGGAATTCGCCGAGGACGCGGCGAAGAAGCACGGCACCACGGTGAGCCGCGCCAACTGGCGCGTGCTCTTGTCCTGGCACATCGCCGAGACCCGCGAGCAGGCGCGCCGCGAGGCCGGACCCGGCCTCATGCGCTGGCACAATGAGTATACCGTGGGCACCCTGATGCGGCCCGGCCTGAAGCCGTTCGCCTCGCCGGACGAGGCCGTCGACAAGACCGCCTTCGTCGAGGGCGCGGCCTCGACGATCGGCACGCCCGACGATCTCGTCAAGACGATCAAGAACCTGATTCAGGTGTCCGGCGGCGTCGGCGCCATCATCGGCTTCGTGCACGACTGGGCCAATCCGGAAAATACGCGGCGCAGCTGGGACATGGTGGCGCGCTACGTCGTGCCGGAGATCAACGGCTACATCGACGGCCTGCGCCGCTCGCAGAAATTCGTCATCGAGAACCGCGACATCTTCGAACGCGCGGGCCAGGCCGTCATGGCCAAGATCATGGACAACGACAAGGCCGCCGCGGCGCTGTCGCAGACGGGCCCGGGCCGCATCGCGATTCCCGCGGTCAATGCGCCGGACCTGCAGGAGGCGGCGCAGCGCAGAGGATGAAGGAAGAACGTAGGGCGGATTAGCGCAGCGTAATCCGCCACATCTCCGCAAACGAGATCCGGTTGTCTTGGCAACAAGGCCGGGACCGCATGAGCCAATCATGCGATGTCACTCTGCCACTCGAGCGACGGCGGATTACGCTGCGCTAATCCGCCCTACGCGCCCGATTACCTCACCGCGGCGACCAGCCGCTCGCAGTCGGCGAGCGTCGCGATCTGCTTCAGCGTCTCGCGCAGCGCCGGCAGGTCGACCGGCTTCTGGAATTGCGGGTAGACGACGAGGCCGAGCACGGTGGCGAGCCGGACGTGCTCCTCGCGGGTGCCGTCCTCGGCGCCGCTGATGAAGATCACCGGCGTGCGTGATTTCAATTCGTTGAGCAGCAGCAGGACGTCGGCGCCACAGCGATCGCCGAGCGACAGGTCCAGCGTGATGCAGTCGTATTTGTTTTCGCGCAGGAGCCGCGCGGCCGCCTCGACCGACGTCACGCAAGTTGCCTCATAGCCGCATTGAACGGCGATCTTGCGTAGAATCGACAGATGCACCTCCGCATCCTCGATCACCAGCAGCTGATTGCTCATGGCCCTGCCTCGTTGCCTGTTGGCCAGACGTCCCGACCCGGCCGTTCCTAGACGTCGTCGATGGCTGCGAGGTAAAGATTCCGGTCCGTAGATCTACGGAATTCGGACGCGTCGGAGGTCGGCAACGGTCTCTCGGCCCGCAGGCGGCAGCGTCCCGCCTCGAGCGGCACTCATCAGCAGGGGGCTGAGCATGGTGGCATGGCGATCGAACCTCGTGAGACACCAGCGTCGCGCGTTTGCTCACCAACAGCCGCTCCGCTCCAT
>NZ_CAFJ01000747.1 GCF_000239795.1 Bradyrhizobium sp. STM 3809
GCGCCCCGGAATGACGAGCGAGAGAGCGTGCTGATCCATGGTGGGCACGCTGCGCTTTGCCCACCCTACGGCATCATTTTCTACGGCTGATCGCTCGGCACGAGGCTCGGGGCCAGGATCGCTTCGAGATGCTCGGGACGATTGCGATTGACCTGGATCAGATAGTCATCCGCGACGCGGTGCAGGCGGCGGCTGAGCTCGGCGGCGACGGTCGGGCTGTGATACTTGGTGTGGTCGTGCACGATCGCCTGGATGGCATTGACGTGATGCTCGAACAGCTCGGTCGGGACCTTGTCCAGATCCGGGGCGTGCTCGATGATCCGGCACAGGCTGTCGGCGACCTCGGCGGCTGCGGGATAGCCGAACGTCGCGGCATCGCCCTTGATGTCATGGGCGGCGCGGAACATCTCCTCGCAGGCGTCGTCGTCGAAGCGGGTCTTGAGCACGTTGGCATAGCCCTTCGACAGCCGTTCCGCCTCGGTGTCCATCCACGACTTGAACTCGCCGGACAGTCCCGCGAGCGCAGCCTCGGCCCGCGCGACCGGATCGTCGAGATCCTTCTCGTCGGCCCGGCGCAGCACCTTCTTCAGCGGATTGGGCTGGGTGATCACGTGGTGCGAGGCGTAGCTCTTGACCTGGATCGCGGGAGCCTTGTCTTTCGCCATCTCGATATCCTCAAGGTGATGCCGACCAACGCGATCTGACCGACGATTGATAGCCGACAGCGTGGCCATGCTGTGCAGCGATTCCCGGACGGCGTTAACAGAGACTCACTGCCGCGCCCTCAAACTGCGGAGCGCGCTTTATCCAGAAGTGACGGCTGCTGGAAGATCTCGGCCTCGCCGCCGACCCGGCGCTCGGGGCCGATATAGGCGGTGTTGGTGTTGCGGCGCCGGTCCGGACCGAAATAGGTCTTGGTCTTGATGAAGGGCCGGGGATTGGCGACGACGTTGAGGATGCGCTGGTAGAGGCCCTTCGCCGAGATCGGCTTGGCGAGAAACTCGGTGACGCCGGCGTCGCGCGCCACCGTCACGCGGCGCTTCTCCGAATGGCCCGTCAGCATGATGATCGGCGCGTAGGGGTTGCCCTTGGCTTCCGGCTGGCGGATCATCTGCGCGAGCTCGAGCCCGTCGAAGATCGGCATCGCCCAGTCGGTGATGACGATGTCGGGCGAGAAATGGGTGTACATTTCGAGCGCGGTCGCGCCGTCCTCGGCCTCGTTGACCTCGCGCGCGCCGAACGAGTGCAACAGCGTGCGCAGGATGCGGCGCATATGCGGGTTGTCGTCGCAGACGAGAAAGCGCAGCTTGTTGAAGTCGATGCGATACATTTTGGGCGGCCCGAAGGGATCACCGATGAAGGTGGTCAACGCGCATTAACCATACGGACCGCCGGGTTAACAAAGCGTTGCGGCAAGCGGTGTTTCGCGCGTGGTGGCGGATGACGCGCTTCTCTCTCAGCCGTCATTCCGGGGCGCGCGGAACGCGCGAGCCCGGAATCCATACCCACGAAGCGCAGTGTGAGGCTCGCTCGTGGTGGGAGTTCGCCAAAGGAGTCACGGCTGTGGTTATGGATTCCGGGCTCGTCGCTGCGCGCCGCCCCGGAATGACGAGCGGAGAGAGCAGGGCCTACCCGCCGGCCGAGACTGCCTCAGTAGCCGAACTGCTCGGAGAGGATCCGCTCTTCCAGGCTGTGGCCGGCGTCGAACAGCATCCGCATCGAGATGGTCTTGTCGGAGAGCACCTCGACGCGCTGGACGTTGCGGACCTCGTCGTGGTCGGCGACGGCCGCGACCGGGCGCTTGTCGCCTTCGAGCACCTCGATGATGACATAGGCGGTGTTCGGGAGCAGGGCGCCGCGCCAGCGCCGCGGGCGGAACGCGCTGATCGGCGTCAATGCCAAGAGCGCTGCATTGATCGGCAGGATCGGGCCCTGCACCGAGAGATTATAGGCGGTCGATCCCGCCGGCGTCGCCACCAGTACGCCGTCGGCGATCAGCTCCGGCATGCGCTCGCGCTCGTCGATCAGGATGCGCAGCCGCGCGGTCTGCGCGGTCTGGCGGAACAGATAGACCTCGTTGATCGCGTGATGGATGTGGACCACGCCGTTGGCGTCGGTCGCCCGCATCAACAGCGGATGGATCACCGACTCCTGCGCCGCCTCCAGCCGGCCATGCAGGTCGATGGTCGAGAACTCGTTCATCAGGAAGCCGACGGTGCCGCGATGCATGCCGTAGATCGGCTTGCCCGAGCGCATGTGGTCGTGCAGCGTCTGCAGCATCAGGCCGTCGCCGCCGAGCGCGACGACGACGTCGGCGAGATCCGGATCGGAGTTGCCATAGAGCGCGGAGAGCTGCGTCAGCGCGGCCTGCGCCTCCGCACTCGGACTCGCGACGAAGGCGATCCGCTCGTATCGCTTGGACGTGGTCATGAGTGGCAGGGCTCGCTGGGGTCGATCGACCGGGTTGAAGGCGCCGTGTCGTCTAGCCGACCTTGGCCGTGCTTGTCCATCGCCGCCGGTATGAGGGGGCATTGCGGCCCGGATGAGGGCCGATATGGCCCGGAACTGGGCGGAGGAGCGGGCGGCGCGGCAGAGAGTGTCCCTCGTAGCCCGGGTGAGCAAAGCGACATCCGGGTTCTCATGATCGCCTGAAACGACCCCGCATGTCGCTACGCTCATGCGGGCTACGGAGCGTCATTGTCGCGTCATTTTTCCTGCAGGCTACGGACGGGGTCCCAGGCCGTTGGACCACCCTGCACGGCAGCGGCGACGCGCGCGGCGAACAGGGCGCTGGGCGGGTCGCTCGCGGCGACCGACGCGAAGCAGGCCGCGGCCTGCGGCAACTCGCCGGCGCGCCAATGCGCCAGGCCGGTGGCATAGGCGTCGAGCACGGCGTCGTCCTCGGGCTCCGTCGCCACGGCTTCCTCGTACAGCTCGTAGATCTTCAGCGACTGCTCACGGCCCTTGACGCGGATGGTGTCGAGCTCGCGCCAGGCGAAGTCGTTCCCGGCCAGCGTCACCGTGCTCTCCGAGGCGATGATCGTGGTGCCGTAGAACTTGTTGGCGCCTTCGAGGCGCGAGGCCACGTTCACCGCATCGCTCATGACGGAGTAGTTGAAGCGGCGCTGCGAGCCGAAATTGCCGACCAGCGCGGCGCCGCTGTTGATGCCGATGCGCTGCGCCACCTTGATGCCCTGGAACGCGGTCGACGTGCGGTTCAGCTCGGCGAGCCTGGCCTTGCAGTCGAGTGCCGCATGCGCGGCGCTCTTGGCGTGGTCGGGATCGTCGAGCGGGGCGCCGAACACCGCAACGACGGAGTCGCCGATATATTTGTCGACATAGCCGTCGTGGCGCTCGATCACATCGGTCATCGCCGAGAGATATTCGTTGGTGAGCGCCATCAATTGCTCCGGCGTCATCTGCTCGGCGATGCGCGAGAAGCCTTCGATGTCGGAGAAGAACACGGTGACCTCGCGGGTCTCGCCGCCGAGCTGCGGCAGCCGGCGCGACGCCAGCATGCGGTCGATCTCGCGCGGGGCGAGGTAATAGGCAAAACTCTTCTGCAGCAGCCGGCGGTCCTTGTCGGTCACCATGAAGCGATAGCCGGTGGTCGCCGCGAGCGCGAGCACGCCGGCGGCCAGCGGCTCGGTCAACGGCAGCGCCTCGGTCTGGTCGAACAGCAGGGTGGCCAGCGCGGTGTAGAGCAGCGCCAGGACCGCCAGGATCGCGGCGGCCGAGGCGGGCCGCAGCAGCCGCGCCAGCAGCGCAGCAAGCAAAGCGAGCACGGACGCGATGACGAAGGTGGCCGGCCGGCTCATCTCGCGCGCGGCCTCCTGCCGCAGCAGATTGTTGACCGCCGTCGCGTGGATGTAGACGCCGGCGATGGTGCTGCGGGCGAAGCTCTCCGTCACCTTGCGCGCTTCCAATGCGCAGCGCGGCCGCCGCGCACCCTCGGCGCGGGTGGCGAAGCGCTTGGAGGTGAGCCGGCGGTCCTCGATGCCGACGGTGCCGATCAGCACGACCTTGCCGGCGAACTCGCGGCGGAAATAGTCCTTGTCGCCCTTGATCGCGCAGGCGCGCAGATCGGCGAAGGAGTAGGTCGGGATGTCCTGGGCGCCGCCGGCGAAGTTGAGGGTCATGGTGCCGGGCACGCTGCTCGGTATCCTGTAGTCACCGAGCGTGACGCCATCGGCCGTGATCACGGGCGCGACGCCGGCGGCGCGCGCGGCGAGCTCGAGCGCCATGCTCGGCACCGCCTTGCCGTCCGCGCTCAAGGTCAGCGGATGACGGCGGACGACGTCGTCGCTGTCGGTATAGGTGTTGAGCGGACGCAGGTTCTGCTGCTGGCGCACGGCGATGCGCTGACCGGGCGCGGGCAGGATCGGCGGCTCGCCGAAGATCTCGCCCAGCACGACCTTGCCGCCGGCGGCGCCCGCCGCCAGCGCGCGCAGGAAATCGCGGTCGAAGCCGCGGGTCTTGTCGCCGAGCGTGGTATCACCGAGGGGAATTTCCGATTGCTCGATCGAAGTCTGGAACACCATGTCGAAGCCGACCACCTTGGCGCCGCCGTCGAGCACGGAGGTCAGCACCCGTCCGATCTCGCCGGTCCAGGTCAGCAGCGGCGCGCCCTTGAATGGCGGCGCCTGGTAGCTCTCCTCGTCGATCGCGATGACGACAGCCGGGCTGGTCGCGGCGTCGTGCTGATTACCGAATGCCTCGAAGCGCAGCCAGGTCAGCGCATCCAGCGACAGGCCGCGGCCGCGCTCGAAGGCGGGCGAGACGAACAGTCCCGCGCAGGCCAGCGCAATGGCCATGACGGCTAGCGCATCGCGCGTCCGGCGTCCGATCGCCACCGACACCAGCTTTCGTCGTCAGTTCAGCCGGATCAAGCGCCCGATGGCAGGTCCGGGTCCGGCCTTGGCCTGCGCGTCGACCTTGAACACCAGGCGGGAGGTCCCGAAGCTCGCGACATAGATGCCGCCGGGCGTCAGCGGATGGCTGGTACCGGCGAAGTCGTAGAAGCGGCCCTTGTATTGCCGGCCCGTCAGTTCGACCTCCTGGCGCTCGCCCGGCTGGTCGAGCCTCTCCACGATCAGCTTGCCGCGTCCCTTGGCTTCGACGATCGGTGAGGCGCCGTAGATGACGGCCTCGGCCACCGGGGCGCTGTCCGGCCCAAGGCCGCGCACGATGGTCGCCGCCACCTCGCTGGTCTCGCGGGAGGTCGCCTGCGCGTGACTGGCGTCGCAATTGACGATGTCGCTCTTCAGCGTGGCGCCATTGGCCGTACTCTCGGCGGGGCCGACCGTGACGCTGCCGGCACCGCTCACCGTCTCGCGGCGGCAGGATTTCAGATAGCTCATGACGACCGCGCCATCGGGACCGAGCTTGATCACCTGGCCCGGCGCGACATAGTCCATCAACTCGGCGCCCGCGACCTCGCCCTGGACGTCCTCGACCAGGGCTGCCGGCGGCCCGGCCCAAGCGGGAGCCGCGAGCCCGATCAGGGCTGCGACGATGAACGTCGGCAATTTCATGCTGAACTCCGTGATCGCAACCGGCGGCGCGCCCCTGATCCCCGTGAGTGTGACGTCGGAGGGGAGCGAGAGGTTCGAGCGCATAGCACAGCCGAGCGGGCCGGGCACTTGGTCTGGTGTGACCCAGATCACGGAAGCGTTGGTTGAGCTTGGTTCTCAGCCACGCTTCATGCGATGCAGAGGTGGCGGGTTGCCGGCGGGATGTCCAAGGCGACTTTCAAGGGAGTGAGTCGATGCCAGGTTTGACGTCGTCCGTGTTCCGGCGGGGCCTGCTGGCCGCGGCATTCACCGTCCTGATCGCCGGGCCTGCGCTGCGTGCCCAGGACGCGCCTCCGGCTGCGCAGGAGAGCACAGCCGCCTCCGCCCCTCGTCCCGGGTCGGGCGGAACGCGCGCCGTCAGTCCGCCAGCCTCCCCGTCGGCCGCCGATCAGCACAAGCTGCCGCCCGATTCCACCACCACGCAGACGCTCGAACTCCCTGGGCGGACGCTGACCTTCGCGGCCACGGCCGGCTCGATCCGCCTGTTCGACGACAAGGGCGAGCCGCAGGCGGACATCGCCTACACCTCCTACCAGCTCAATGGCACCGAGCGCGGCAGCCGTCCGGTCACCTTCTTCTTCAACGGCGGCCCGGGTGCCTCCTCGGCCTATCTGCAGCTCGGCAATGCCGGGCCGTGGCGGATCGGAATCGATGCGGCGACCGTGACGCCGTCGTCGAAGCCGGAGCTGATGCCCAATGCCGAGACCTGGCTCGACTTCACCGATCTCGTCTTCGTCGATCCCGTCGGCACCGGCTACAGCCGCTTCGTCGCGACTGGCGATGAGGTCCGCAAGCGCTTCTTCTCGGTCGACGGCGACGTCCGCTCGCTGTCCCTGGTGGTGCGCCGCTGGCTGGAGAAGCACGACCGGCTGGCCTCGCCGAAATTCATCACCGCGGAAAGCTATGGCGGCATCCGCGGGCCGAAGATCGTGCGCAACCTGCAGCAGGACCAGGGCGTCGGCGTCAACGGCCTGATCCTGCTGTCACCGCTGTTGGACTTCCGCGATTATTCCGGCTCGAGCCTGCTGCAATATGCGGCGAGCCTGCCGAGCTATGCCGCGGTCGCGAGGCAGATGAAGGGCCCGGTGACGCGGGCCGATCTCGCCGATGTCGAGCGCTATGCCAGCGGCGACTTCCTGCTCGATCTCGTCAAGGGCGAGGCCGATCCCGAGGCGACCAACCGGCTCGCCGACCGGGTCGCGGCGCTGACCGGGATCGACCAGGCCGTCAGCCGCAGGCTCGCCGGCCGCTTCGACGTCTCGGAGTTTCGCCGCGAGTTCGACCGCAAGAACGGCCGTGTCACCGGCCGCTACGACGCCTCGGTGCTCGGCATCGATCCGTTTCCCGATTCCAGCCGCTCGCGCAGCGCCGATCCCTCCGGCGACGTGCTGACCGCGCCGCTGACCGGAGCCGCGGTCGAGTTGACGACGCGCAAGCTCAACTGGCGCCCCGACGGCTCCTATGAGCTCCTGAGCGGTGCGGTGAACCAGTTCTGGGATTTCGGCCGCGGCATCAGCCCGCCGGAATCGACCGGCGATATCCGGCAGATCCTCGCGCTCGATCCGAAGCTCAAGCTGCTGATCGGCCACGGCCTGTTCGATCTCGCGACGCCGTATTACGGCTCGAAGATCGTGCTCGACCAGCTGCCGGCCTTCGCCCAGGCGCCGCGCGTCAAGCTCGTGGTCTATCCGGGCGGACACATGTTCTATTCGCGCGACGACGTCCGAAAGGCGTTCCGCGGCGAGGCCGAGGCGCTGATGAAATAAGTTGTAGCCCGGATGAGCGCAGCGACATCCGGGTTCATACGCGCGGTCTCGGAGAACCCGGGTGTCGCTGCGCTCACCCGGGCTTTATGCTGGGGCTACGCGTCCTTCCTCCGGCGGCCCTTCGGGTATTTCCGCTCCATCTCCGCCCGGACCACGCGCTCCGGGCGCAGCCGGGCACCCGCGAGCCAGATCTCGCTGACGCCGGATTTGGCGCGGATACGCCGGACAGGCTCGCCATGGCTCGCATAGCCGGCGGCCTGCACGATCCGGCCGGTGTCACGTCCGGTCACCTCGATGCGGGGCGCATCCATGAACGGATTGATGAAGCCCGGATTGGCCACCATGACCTGCGCACTGACCGGGACGAGATCGAAGGTGCCCCACAGCGTCCACCAGCGGCCGGTCCAGTCGCGGGTCTTGCGTGTCGGCGCACCATGGGTGGCGAAGGCCTGCAGGATGAACTTCACGCCGTTCGCCCAGGCCGGCGCCCAGCCGTCGATGGCGTTGGTGAGCACGGTGATCGCGATCTCGCGCGCAGGGATCACCGAGGTGCGCGAGATGTAGCCCTGGAAGCCGCCGCCGTGGCCGAACCAGTCGAAGCCGGCGGTGGTGCCGCTCATCAGGGCGAGCCCGTAATAGGCTTCCTCGATGTCCTGCGGCACGCGCCATTGCCGCCGGATCATCTCGCGGCGGCTCGCCACCGAGAGCAGGCTCTTCTTCGCGTTCGGCGCCAGCTGGGCGAAGAAGCGGGCGGTGTCCGCCGCGGTCGCGACGATGCCGGCGGCGGCCATGATGGCGTGGGTCGGATTGTCGCCGGGAATCACGACGCGGCGGCCGACCGGAACGATGCGCGAATGGCCACGCGCGAACGGCGCGTTTCTCGCGAGCAGCGTCATGTCCGGCGCGCTCTCGCGCAAGCCGGCGAGGGCCATGATCTCCCGCTGCAGCCAGGTCGGGTAGGGCTCTCCCGTGATCGCCTCGATGACCAGGCCGAGCAGGCCGTAGCCGTGGTTGGAATATTTGAAGCGGCTGTTGGGGTCGATCACCGGCGCCAGCTTCAGCTCGACGAGCAGCTCGTCCCTGGTGAGATAGGAGCGGCCGTCGGTGAACTGGCTGGAATCCTTGCCGTCGCGGATCAGGCCTGCGGTGTGCGACAGCAGCTGGCTCAGCGTCGCGGCGGCGATGTCGGGGTGCAGGTCATCGACGTACTGGCCGACCGCATCGTCGAGCTTCAGCCGCTTCTGCTCGCGCAGGCGCCGGATGCCGGCGGCGGTGAACGCCTTGGTGTGCGAGGCGATGCGAAAGCGGTGCCGCGGCGTCAGCTTCTCGCCGCTGTCGAGATTGGCGTGGCCATAGGCCGCTTCCAGGACGATCTCGCCGCGATGGGCGATCGCGACGATGCAGCCGGGCTGTCCGGAGAGCTCGACCTGGAACGCCAGCCAATCCTTGATGTAACCAATCGCTGCGCCAAGCCAGGGCTCCACGACGACGCCTCCCGTTGATGGCGCGAACCGTCATGCGCCGATGCGCCATCATGACCGGAGCACCAGCACGGGACAAGGCGGGGGCTGAGCTGTCGTAGCCCGGATGAGCGCAGCGATAGCCGGGCTCACTCGCGCGGTTTCGGAGAACCCGGGTGCCGCTGCACTCGCCGGGGCTACGACTATGACAACGAAAATGGCGCAACCCTTTCGGGTTGCGCCACTGTCGAGATCGGATCAGGTCCGATCGCGTCCTCAGTAGACGAGGCCGGTGCCCGGCTGCTTCTCCAGCGCGTCGGCCAGCGAGCGATACTCGGGGCTGTTGGTGCCGGCGAGCTGCGCCACCTTGTCGAGGTGGTACTTGGCCTGCTCGCGGTTGCCCTGCTCGAGCTGCCACAGGCCGTAGTACTGCCAGGTGCGCACGTGGTTCGGATCATCCGCCAGGGCCTGCTCGTAATACTGCTTGGAGGCCTGGTAGTTGCCGAGCTTGCGGTAGGAGTAGCCGATCAGGTTGGCGACGTCGGCGACGTCCTCACGGTTGAGCGCCTTGAGCTGCTGAATCGCGGTGGCGTAGTCGCCGCGATCATAGATCGAGGTGTAGGCGGTGCGGTAGGCCGCAAGGAACTTCGGATCTTCGATGCTCGAGCTCTTGTCCTTCTTCTTCTTGTCCGGCGGCGGTGCGGACGGCGTCTCGCTGCCCGCGGCGTAAGCCTTCGACAGAAGCAGCGGCCCGGAGGCCACGGCCATCGCGCACAGTGCCAGCGTGGCAATCCTGATCGCAGACTTTTTCATTCGTATCTCCCGAGTTGTCGATCCAACAGGTGGTGACTGCATGCGGAGAGAACTTCCGCAGCTGCGAAATATTCCCGGTCCTTTGCGCGGATTTTGCGCCGCGATCGGTGCATTATACTGGCCGGATGATGACAGGCCAGTCATCTCGATGACTATCCCTTCATGTGCATGAACTGAAACATTCGCTTTACTTCAGGGTCGGTTCAGTGCCGGTTTCCTATGGTCGGCTCCATGATCACGAGCCCATCCGCCACTGGATGGTGTCTCCAGATCTTCAACATCACGGAGACGACCATGCTGAAGTCCATGTCCGTTGCGCTGCTCGCCGCCTCGATCCTTGCCGCGCCCGCGTTCGCCGCTGGTCCTGCAAAAACCGATACGTCCGCGAAGTCGACGCAGATCACCGGCACCACCACGGGCACCGCCAAGGGCGACCTGAACAAGACCGACGCGAGCAAGACCGATGCAGGCAAGACCGGCGGCGCTCAGGTCGGCGACAAGAGCAACGAGATGAAGCCGACCGTCGGCAAGGCGAACACCAAGCCGCGCGCCTCGCTGCATCGCCACTCGCATCGGCATACCGCGCACCTGCGCCATCACGACAAGGTGAAGGTTCAGCACGCCTCGGTGAGCGGCCACAAGAAGCTCAGCCTCAAGCGCGTCACGCCGGCCATCCGCCGCGGCTGATCGGCCGGGTCGGCCGTCGCAATTGAAAGTTGGCCGCCGGGACGCCTCGGGCGTTCCCGGCGGCACATCGTTTGGCGGCCATGTGAGCGGGGCGGATTTCCCAGAGGATCCGCTTTGGGCTAGAAACTGCCGGCGGACATATCTTTCAGAGTTGGGCTGGGGATGGGGAGATCACGTTGGTGGCCGGCGGTGACGCTGGCGCTGTTGCTGGCCGGCTGCGCCAGCGGCGGGCCGGCCGCGTTCGTCAGCGAGGACAACCGCGCGATCTCCTACACCGGCGATCGGGGCGAGGCGAACCAGCCGTTCCCGGCGAACTACCGCAGCGAGATCCTGGCCTATCTCAGGACCTACCTGAACAATCCGGTGGGAGTGCGCGACGGCGTCATGGCCGAGCCGGTGCAGCGGACCGTCGGCGGCCGTCTGCGCTACGTCGCCTGCCTGCGCTTCGCCGCGCGCGAATCCGATGGCAGCTACCGTCCCGCCAGAGAGCGCGCGGCGATCTATGTCGACGGCCGGTTCGACCGCATGATCGAGGATGCCGCCGAGCTCTGCGCCGCCTCGACCTACGCGCCTTTCCCGGAACTCGCCGCCCTGACGCGGTGATCAACTTGCCCGGATGAGCGAAGCGACATCCGGGTTCTCCCGTGCGGTTCGTGTGACCCCGGATATCGCTTCGCTGATCCGGGCGACGGGACAGTCACGGTGATTCCGCACCCCTGCCACGACGTCGCAGGCGGTTGCGGAGGCCAGGTCCTGATCACAAATCGGAGAGAGGCGGAACGCTTCGCCGCCGTACTGCGACCAAATGTCGGGCACGGCGCGCGGCTTCACGAAATGTTCGGGAAGTCTATGGAACAAAAGGCCTTTGTTGCTCGCTGGTGACACGGCTCAGGCAATCACAGCTGCGTCACCGCCACCGGGCAACCCAAATGCGGCCACGATGTTCGATAGATGTCGCAAATGAAGAACAGGGACGTCCCATGAAACGCGTTTTCCTCAGTGCAGTGGCTCTGACCGCTCTGGCTGTCCCGGCGTTCGCCGCCGACATGCCCGCCCGCACTTACACCAAGGCGCCCCCGATGACGCCGCCCCAGGCCATCTATGATTGGACGGGGTTTTACATCGGCGGCCATCTGGGCGGAGCGTTTGCCGGTGGCAACAGCCTCGAGGGCAACAACGGCCGCTTCCTGGGCGGTGTGCAGGGCGGCTTCGACTACCAGTTCGCGCCGAATTGGGTGCTGGGTATCGAGGCCCAGTACAGCTGGATGGATCGCAACACGACCAATTTCGGCTTCCCCGGCGCAACGGTGGTCTCCGCGACGGGCGCCAACCAGCTCGGCTCGGTCACCGGTCGCCTCGGCTACACCTGGGGACCGGCGCTGCTCTACGCCAAGGGCGGTTACGCCTGGCGGGACGGCAATGGCCTCGGCGTGAACGTCGCCGGCGTACCGGCCGGCTTCACCACCAGCGGCAACACCAAGGACGGCTACACCGTGGGGGCCGGCCTCGAATACATGTTCGCGCCGAACTGGTCCGCCAAAGCCGAGTATCAGTATTACAATTTCGGCAACACCACTTTCACGGGTGGTCCGGCTCCGGTCGTGGGCAGCCGGTTCAACAATGACGACCACACCGTCAAGGTGGGCGTGAACTATCGGTTCGGCTGGGGCGGCCCGGTCGCCAGCAAGTATTAGGGCAGCCGGCGGGCCGGCCGCCTCAGGGATGACGCTGTGCTGCACGCCCGCGCCCAGGCGCGGGCGTTTTGCTGTGTCGAGTCAGTGGCCGGCGACAGTTTCGAACGGCGCTCGCAGTGCAAAAAAATTTTTCAAACCTTCGTGAAACTTTAGCCACGAGTTGTTATTATGAGTTCGCCGGTTTGATGGATCATCCCACATGCGTATCTTGTTGTCCGTGCTGTTGCTCTCGGCGGCCGCTTTGCCGTGCTCCGCCCAAACCGTCCTGAAGTCCGAACCGTTGATGCTGGCCCCTTACGAGGTCGCGTTGGTGCAAACCGCATCGTGCCCGTCGGGGAAGGTGCTGAAGGTGACCGGCGCGATCCGCGGCGTCAGCCGCAAGCGCGCCTGCATCGCCCTTCCAGCCGAAACCGCCTCGCTGGCGACGGCAACGCCGTAGCTCCGGACGTCATGACAACGCTACAGCGGGCAGCTCCGGCTGCCCGCTGCGACGTCCCGCCAATCTCATTGCGACAATTCAGCTTTTGGCAAAACCGTGGGGGCAACGCGCCGCCACCGGAGCGCCGTCCTATCCAAGACTGTCAGACGGGGAGGGTGCGTCCTCGCCGCTCGTCAGGATGCAAACGGGATATTGAACTCCTGCTCGGCCTCGGCGCGGTTCTGCCAGGGGTCTTCCTCCGGCTCGGCGGCGCAGGGACGGATCTCATAGTCGTTGTCGAGCTGCAGATGCCCAGCAGCGCGGCGCGCGTTCATCATCACATCCACCACCAGCCCGCTCTGTCGCGCCAGACGCCACACGTCGGCCTCGGTAGGATAGGCCTTGCTCAACTTGGCCTCATTGCAGAACAGGGCATAGGGCATTCCAAGCAGCTCCAGAGCAGCGAAGGATGAACCGAGGATGAACAGGGGTTGTAGCCAGACCCCGGCGAGTTCGCGGCCGGAAAGCGGCGTTTTCGGTTCGGGCGAGTCGTAAACGAGTCCTGAATTTTTGGAAAAAGAATCCGTGGGACTCCGGAGGTAGAATCGCCAGATGGTTAAGTCATGGGAACCGATCTCCACATTTTTTGCGGGCGGATCCAGCTGACACTCGCTTTGGGGTTGCTGCTCGCCTTCGTTGCCAATGTGGCGCTGTTGTGCGCCTGGCTGTGAGCCGGCGTGCCGTTTTCATCGACTGATGGAGCAGGGGTCGCACTCAATCTTCGGGGAGCACCGTGCCCCGGGCAGAGGCTTTCAGGCGGGCCAGCGTCTCGCTGAGATATTGCTGACGCTCGCGGTTGAAGCGTTCCTGGTGCGCGCGGAAGCGTGCGACCCTGGCGCGAATCTCCGCCTGCATGTCGCGCTGCAGATCGAGTTGCGAGGCGATACTGGTGAAGCGCTTGGGCAGGGCTGATCCCGCCTGCGTTAGGGGCGCCTCTGACGTGGCAAACGGCTGGGCTGCCGGCGGCGTATCGGCCGAAAGCGCAGTCCCATCATCCGCAACGCGCTCACTCTCCCGGATGGCGGCGATCGGCTCGATCGCGGAAACGGGCGCCGTCAGGCTCGGACCCGCGGCTCCCCGCATCGCGGTCGCTGGCTGCGGCGCGACGGGAGTAACGACCGTCACGGGAGGGAACTCGAACTGAGCGAAATCGGCCGGCTTGCCGGTGACCGATTGCACGAAGGCCATGGTCTGCGCGATCAGCGCGTCCCGCTCTTCCTTCCACGTCATGACCACCGCCCCCCGAGAGTCGCAATTGCAACAAATGCCCACTCTGAAATCAAGTTGGAACACCAGTGACTTCTGGGGATAAGCGCGAGTCCTGGTTGAGATGTGGCAACATTGTTGCCACAGTCTGAGCCTGTTTCGTCCCGCCCTTCGCGAAGCCGGCGGCATCAATCCGCAGTGGCGCAGATGGTTCCTATTGCCCGACGGTGCAGCCGGGCGACCTCGTTGCGGCAACGGGCCGGATCCGGAGTGCGCCAGAACGCCGGCCGCAGCCGCCGAGAAGCCGGGAGTGACCGGGACAAAGGCGAATTGAGACAAGTCGAGAACGCGGGGCACCGTCACGCACCCGGCATCATGGCGGCTGGTGCCGGCTGAGGGGATTGAACCCCCGACCTTCGGTTTACAAAACCGCTGCTCTACCGCTGAGCTAAGCCGGCGAATGCGCCTTCGGGTGGCGGCGGAGATGGTCGCCTCCGGTCACGGGCGACGGGCTCCGAAACGCGGTGTTCCTATCAGAGTTGATGGGCCGAGGCTACTGTTCACGATGACCGGGGGACGCGACGGCAAAAAGGGCGGCCGTGAGGCCGCCCTGCGCCAAGCCGGACCAGCGATCCGGATTATTGGCAGATGTGCATCAGCCCATCGCTGCCCTTGAACATGGTGCCGGGGCGGCAGACGAGGCCGTTGCGGGTCGCGTAGCTGTTCCAGTCGCCGTAATAGCCGAGCGCGCCGCGGTCATAGGTCGGCTGGCTGTAGCGGTACGGGCCGGGATCGTAGGCATAGGCATCGGCCGTGCGGAACGGCGCGGTCGCGATGGCGCCGGCGGTCCCGATCGCCGCGCCGGCGACGCCCGCGGCGGCGCCGACCGCGCCGGCCGCGACGTCGGCCGGCCAGAAGCCGGTGCGGCTGCGATTCCAATCATTGTTCCAGCCATTGTTGCTCCAGCCGCCATCGGCGCGCTGCTGCATCATCGCGGCATCGTGGCGGGCCATGTGGTGACGGTGGTGCATGTCGCGCGCCATCGCCGGGCCGGCGAGCGCGGTCGCGAGAACAGCAGCCCCGAGAATTGCAGATCTGATCATGGGTTGACTCCGTCGTTGCGCCCCGAAGCTTAAGTGCATCCGGCCGTCGCTGTTCCGCGGCCGGGCCGATGTTTTTCGACGCCTGCGGAAGATGATCAGCTGTTAACCGTCGCGCTTGAATGGGCTGACCGCCTTAACCCGGACGAATGGCCTCATGCGTTAGGCTTACCGGCAGATTGAGCCGCGCGCTTAACCCATCCGGGCGCGCGTTGCGGTATTGATAGGACGGCAACCGGGGCGTGAATTCATGCGTTGTGCAACAGCTCTCGCGATTCTGGTCGGGACGGCATCCGCCGCGCTCGCCAGCGAAGGCTTCGAGATCGTCATCCCGCAGCGCCCGGGCGTGCCCGTCATCATCAACGGCATCGACGCCTCCTTCGCCATCGTCGAAGGCCAGACCAGCCTCGGCAAGGGCAACTACATGCAGCCCACCATCTATGGCGGCCGTCCGGTCGAGCCCGAGCCCAATGTCGGTCACTACTATCCGACCCTGGGCGCGACGCCCGGCTACGGCCGCATGGAGATCGAGCCGCCGGCCAACCGCAAGCTGCCGAAGCCGGCCGAAAGCTATTCCCGCTCGTGGGGCGCCCAGTCGCAGATGCAGCCGCCGCAGCCGCCGGTGCCGATGTATCCGCCGAACGTGATCCTCGCGCCACGGGAGGGCGGAATGCCGCGCGACGATGCCAATCCGCCGCCGGATGATCGCCGGTAGCGGCCACCCATCGACAACGACATCAAACAAAAAAGCAGATCATCAGGAGAGAGTTATGCGTGGACTGATTTCAGGAGTTGTTGCCATCGTCGGCCTGGCCGCTGCGGGCAGTGC
Organism: Bradyrhizobium sp. STM 3809; assembly: GCF_000239795.1. Classification (GTDB taxonomy): domain Bacteria; phylum Pseudomonadota; class Alphaproteobacteria; order Rhizobiales; family Xanthobacteraceae; genus Bradyrhizobium. The sequence continues at coordinate 15,607 of NZ_CAFJ01000747.1, forward strand.
GCCGGCCGCCGCTTGCGGAGCGACCGCCTGTGCGCCGTGCGGCTATGCGAGCCCGTGCGCGCCGAGCGTCGCCTATCAGCCGACCTACAGCTACCAGACGGCCTACACCTATCATCCCGGCTACACCTACGGCTACGCGGGATGCGGCAGCTGCGGCGCCACCTATGAGCGGCTGCCTGAGCCGACCCGGCAGTACTACTACGTCAACCAGGGCCCGACCTACAGCGGTCCTGGGGCGTTCGCGCCGTATCCCGCCTATGAGGAGCAGGCGATCCCGGTCTATCGCTATCACCACCGCCACCACGCCTATGAGGCGACGCGCGTCGTCCCGGAAGTGGTCTACGCCCAGCCGCACCGCGCCTACCGCTGGGGCGCCTCGCCCTATTATCACGGCCAGCGCGTGCTGCGCCGCTACTACTGATGGCTCTCTGAGCCGATCCGCAAACGCCCGCTCGCAGTCTGCGCGCGGGCGTTTTGTTTTGGGGCCGTCGCGGTCCGCGTGCGCCTGGACGTCGCCTCAGCCGCCCATCAGCCCCAGCCGGCTCGCCCCCACATAGAGCGCGAGCACGGCGGCGTTGGAGACGTTGAGGCTCTTGATGGCGCCGGGCATGTCGAGCCGCGCCACCACGCTGCAGGTCTCGCGCGTCAGCTGACGCAGGCCCTTGCCCTCGGCGCCGAGCACCAGCGCCAGCGGCTGGCGCAGCGCGACCGCGGCGATGTCGGTGTCGCCGGCGCTGTCGAGCCCCACGGTCTGGAAGCCGCGCTCGTTGAGGCGGGCGAGGGCGCGGGCGAGGTTCTGCACCGTGATGATCGGCACCAGCTCGAGCGCGCCCGAGGCCGACTTGGCGAGCACGCCGGTGGCTTCCGGGCTGTGACGCGCCGTGGTGACGATCGCCTTGACGTCGAACGCCGCGGCCGAGCGCAGGATGGCGCCGACATTGTGCGGGTCGGTGATCTGGTCGAGCACCAGGATCATGCCCTCGGGGTCGAGCGTGTCGATGTCCGGCGAGGGCAGGGGATCGGCCTCGGCGAGCAGCCCCTGATGCACCGCATCCGGACCGAGTCGCTGGTCGATCTCGCTCGGGCGCACGATCTCGGGCGTCACCCGCGTCTCGATGTGCTCGTCGGCGAGGCGGCGCGCGGCGTTCTCGGTCAAGTATAGCTTGCGAATCCGCCGCCTGGGATTGCCGAGCGCCAGGGTCACCGTGTGCCAGCCATAGAGGATGACGGGACCCTCCGCGCCCCCGTCGCGCTCCCGCCAGGCCTGCGGCCGGTCGAAACCGCGCGGTTTACCGGGGAATTTGCCGCCTTGGCGGCGAAACGGGGGCTTTCGGTCGCGTTCGCTCATGCCCCGAGCTTCTGTCACGGCCGGCGGATTCTGGCAATTTCGCACCGCCGGGAGGGGAAAATTCGTCGCCGCTTGGTTGACTTTACGGTCCCGGTTCGATCATAAGGGCCCCGGCCGCGCGCAGCCCTCTCCGGGCCCCGCGGCCTTACCGTCTTCATGGCGCTGATGGTCGCGCAACCGCTGTTTCCAGCGGCCGGCCTGCAACGGCCATCGATGCGGGGGAGTGTCCCGAGTGGCAAAGGGAGCTGACTGTAAATCAGCCGCCTCATGGCTTCGCAGGTTCGAGTCCTGCCTCCCCCACCATCCTTGAAACCGCGTCGACGACATCGTCTCCAGAATTCTTGTGATCTGCCTTGCGCTCTCAGGCGCCAGCCTTCGCCGAACGGGCGCCGGATTCCGGCCGGCTTTCTGGTTGCGGCCGCCACGCCGCTGCCGGATCGGCGTCATCGGATGGGTCTGATGCGGCCATGACTGTTTCCCGCTGTTGCCATTGGTGTCTGCGCATCTCGTTCGCCTCGAAGGCCAAGCGGGGTGGACGCCATTGGAACGCAGTCATCGTGCTGACATCGACGCCCTCCGGGCGATCGCCGTCACCATCGTCATCCTGTTCCATCTGAGGATCCCGGGCTTCGAGGCGGGCTTCGCCGGCGTCGACGTCTTCTTCGTGATCTCCGGCTATTTGATCACCGGGCAGATCCTGCGCGACGTCGCCGCCGGGCGCTTCTCGTTCGCGGAATTCTACCTGCGGCGCGCACGGCGCATCCTGCCGGCGCTGGTCACGACGATCGCGCTGACCTTTGCGGTCGGCTGGCTGTTCCTGTCGCCCGAGGCGCTGCGGCAACTCGCCAAGGAGGCGACGCACGGACTGCTCTCGATCTCGAACATCCAGTACTGGCGCGAGGCCAGCGCCTATTTCGCGCCGACGGCGGATCAGCTGCCGCTGCTGCATTTGTGGTCGCTGTCGCTCGAGGTGCAGTTCTATGCGCTGGCGCCGCTGCTGCTGGTGTGGGCCGCCGCAGGCCGGCACGTGTTCCGCCTCATCGCCGCGCTCGGGCTGGTGTCGCTCGCCGCGGCGATGCTCTGGCTGCCGCATGATGCCGACGCCGTGTTCTTCCTGACGCCGTTCCGGGTGTTCGAGTTCGCGCTTGGCGCCCTGGCGATTCCGCTCGAAGCCCGACTCGCAGCCTTGCCGCGGACGCGGTCGATCGCGGCCGCCTGCGGCGATGTCGTCCTGCTCGGCAGCCTTCTGATCATCGGCCGCTATCAGGCCTCTGCGGGCGTGGCGGCGCTGCTGCCCTGCGCCGCCGCCGCGATCATCATTGCCGCCAATGCGCCGACGTCGCTGGTGATGGCGCGGCCGGTGCGCGCCGTCGGTCTCGTGTCCTATTCGCTCTATCTCGTCCATTGGCCGGTGATCTTCTTCGCCCGTTTCATTTTCGGCGAGGCCGCGCAGACGGCAGCCGGATCGCTGTCCCAGCTTGCGCTCATCGCGGTGCTGGCCGCCGTCATGTTCGCCGTGGTCGAGCAGCCGCTGCGGCGGCTGCCCTGGCCCCGGGCGGCGCAGCTGGCCAGTTTTGCGACCGTTGTCGTGGTCGGAGCCGGCCTGACCCACGTGACGTTCCGCGCCAACGGCGTCGTCTCGCGGCTGCCCGACGCGCAGCTCGCGCTGTTCCAGCTGCAGGGCTTCGGCCTGAACAAATGCGGCCGGGCCGTCGGCCGCCTCTGCGCCTTCGGCGATCTCGCGGGCACGCGGGGCGTGGAGCTGCTCGGCGATTCCTACGTCCAGCAATATGTCGCGGCGCTCGACGAGTCCCTGAAGGCGCGCGGCATGATCGGGCATGTCTCGACCATGAGCGGCTGTCCCACGCTTGCCGGCCTGATGGCGGAAGGACCGCGCGCGCAGGTGTGCGCGGAGCTGCGCGACAGCGAGCTGCCGCGCATCCGTCAGTCGCAAGCCGACTTCGTCGTGATCGGGCAGGCCTGGCAGCATTACCTTGATCTCGGCGAGGGGCCGCAGGCATGGGCGCGCAATGCCGAGGTGGCGCAGCATCTGGCCGACACGATCCGCCTGCTCGACCGGCCGGGCCGTCATTTCCTGGTGATCGGCGGTCAGGTGCGGCCCGTGAACTGCGCCTTCGATCCCCTGCGCATGCTACCGGGCCCGCGCTGGCACGCCCCCGCCAAGCCCTGCGATCCCGTGCCGAAGAGCGAGGCAGTCGCCGCCAACGCCACCATCGATGCGGTGCTGGGCGAGGCGATCAGGCCGTTGGCCAAGGTGACCTTGCTGCGCCCCTCGGAGGTGTATTGCGACCAGGATTGTCCGGTGGTCCAGGACGGCGTCTGGCTGTTCCAGGACGCCGGCCATTTCACCGTGGCCGGCGCGCAGCGCATGGGCGCGCGTGCCGCGCCGATCTTCGCGACGTTCCTGGCCGACGATTAGCCGGACAGCGCTGCGCTCATTCGCTCCTGCGGGCGAGCGTGGCGGCCAGGATCGGCGACGCCGCGACGATCCCGTTGGCTGCGAGCGCCGAGCCCGGCGCGGTGAAATGGCCTTCGTCCCAGGCGAGGGGCTCGCCGGCAGACGTCTGCAGAACGCAATCCCCGCCCGGGCAGAGCAGGGCGAGCAGCGAGACATAGTCCGTCTGCGGCAGGTCCGCGATCAGAGCTCTCAGTTGCCCGTCGACCTCGCCGAACAGGCTCAGCATGTGGCCGCTGGTCGAGACGCCGAACCGGCGGGCCGCGACCAGCAGATGCGGCACGGGGCGATCGAATTGCGGACTGGGACCGACCACGACGACCTTGCTGCCGGCGGCCGTGATCGCCGCGATCGTGGCTCGCAGGCTCGCGCGCCCGGCCGGCGTCAAAGCAGTGCGCGTCCAGTTGCCGGAGAGGATCACGATGTCCGGCCCGACATCACGCACGACGCGGGGCAGTTGCCGATTGAAGGCGACGCAGCCGGCCGACTGGCCCGGCTCGTCATAGGGAACGCATTGCGCCATCGTGGCGCGCAGCAGCGTCACCTGCGGCAGCGCGCGCTTCAGGCCGAATGTCAGATGCGCCGCATGGCTGTCGCCCCACACCAGGACATTCGGGCGCGTGCCTTTCGCGAGACAGTCGGCGTGCAACGCCTGCAGCTCCTGACCCGGATTGAGGAAGCACGAGCCTTCCTCGTAGAGCAGCTTGTGATCGTAGCGGATGAAGTCCGCAACGATCTGCTCCAGTGGCGAAAGGCGCGCCGGGAAGCCGTCCCACGCGATCAGGACCAGGCTGGCCGCCAGGGCGGTCGTGCCGGTCGCGGCGAGCGCGCGCGCCGTGACCGGCCACTCGGCGCGGCGCGCCGGCTGCTCGATCAGGTAGTAGCTCGCCAGCGCCAGCGTCGTGCAGGCACCGAGCAGCGCGAGCTTGTCCGTAGCCGAGCTTGGCGGGCCCCAGATCGCGCTGGCCAATGAGACCACCGGCCAGTGCCACAGATAGAGCGAGTAGGACCACAGCCCGACCGCGACCAGCGGCCGGGTCAGGATCAGCACGGTCCTGCTCGGTGCGGGCTGCGCCCAGATCACCAGGCACGTGCCGAGGCAGGGCAGCAGCGCGGCGACGCCGGGATAGGGTGTGCGCGGCGAGAACACGTTGACGGCGGCGCCGAGTGCGATCCATCCGAGCGCAGCCGCGCCGATCCGCAGCCGCTGGCTGCCCAGCACGGGGATCGCCTCGACCGCCAGCAGCGCGCCCAGGGCCAGCTGCCAGGCGCGCGCCGGCAGCAGGTAGAATGCCGCCGCCGGCTGCAGCCTGGTCTGCACCACGCACAGTGCAAACGAGATCGCGCAGATTGCAACGAGGCTCACCAGCATCTGCCAGCGCCGCATCGCGAAGATGGCCAGCGCCAGGGCCGGAAACACCAGATAATACTGCTCCTCGACGCCGAGCGACCAGGTGTGAAGCAGCGGCTTGGTGATCGCCGCAGCGTCGAAATAGCCCTGCTGCGTCCAGAACAGGATGTTCGAGGAGAAGGTGAGCACGGCCAGCGCCTGCTGCGCCGCCGACACCGTGTCCTGCGGGAGCAGGATCACGCTGGCGCCGAGCAGGGTGGCGCACAGCATCGCGAAGGCCGCCGGCAGGATCCGGCGCGCGCGGCGGCGATAGAACGCCGCGAGAGAGAACGTGCCGGCGCGGGCTTCGTCGCGAATGATCCGGGTGATCAGGAAGCCGGAGATGACGAAGAACACGTCGACGCCGACATAGCCGCTGCGGAACGGCGAGATGTCGTAGTGGAACGCGATCACCGACATGACCGCGAAGGCGCGCAGGCAGTCGATGTCGGGACGATAATCGGTTGAACTCAAGATGACTGTCCGAAACGCGTGCAGGCGGCTGTCGTCACCTGCAAGGGCGGTCAGCGCGCGCCGCGACCCTGACACGCCACGATTGCAACCGCAATGCAGGACGCCGCGAACAATCGTGCAGGCAAGTCACAATGCCACTGAATCGACATTGCTTGGCAGCCCGTGCGGTGCGGCTTCACAGACTTGCCTCAATGCCGTGTTGGCGTCGCCGGAGTTTGTGCGTCGAGCGAGCGTGTCATGCGTACATTGGGGCGGACGGCCGGCCGAGCCGGTTTGTTGTGCGGTGTTGTTCTATTTCAGGTTGCGCTCATGGCGCCGCTTGCGCTGGGAGCCGAGGCAGGGGGTGCCGCTGCGGCGGCAGCGCCCGCAAGGGATGTGACGAAGGACAGCGGACCGTTCGGCGGCTGCGAGCCGATCGGTCTGACCGCGTCGGGCGAACTGGTGTTTCCGCTCGAATGCAAGAAGCTGATCAAGAAGCCGACGGATGGCCCGGTCGCGGCTGACGACAAAGCGGCAGCCGAAGACAGGACGGCCTCGACCGATGCAAAGCCGTCGGCGGGCGCCTCAGCCACCGCCGATGCGCCGGCCGCTCCCGAGGCCAAGCCCGCGAGCCAGGCGGCTGCTCCGGTGCCGGCCGCCGGGCCGAAGCCCGTCGCGGCCGCAGACAAGCCGGAGGCCCACGGCGCCGCTGCCGCAGATCCCGCCGCGCCTGCCAGCGCTGCGGCGATCAAGCCCGCCTTGTCCAAACCGGGCCTGACAAAGCCGGGCGTCACCAAGCCCGCTTTGTCGAAGGCGGCTTCGAAGGCCGGATCGGCGGGGCTGCCGTCCGGCGCCACCACGATCGGCGCCGTGTCGGCCAGATCCGCCGCCGCGAACGTGGCGGGCAAGCCTGCATCCGCCAAGGTCCTCACGGCCAAGACGGCGGTCGTCACCGTCAAGGAGCCGGCCTTGAAGGGAGGCCAGGCCGAGGCGCCACAGGCCGCGAACAAGCCGTCGACGATGTCGGCGATCAAGCGGATGATCGTGATGGCCAAGCCCGCCAACACCGGGGCGCCCGCCGCGGCGCGGCCGCAGGCCGAGGACCGGCCGCTGCGCACCGCCAGCATGCCGGCCTGCATGCAATTCCGCAGCTACAATGCCGCCACCCGCAGCTATCGCGGTTTCGACGGCCACATCTACGCCTGCCGCTGACGCCCGCGACCCCCCGCGGGAGCAAGGCCGCAGCGAAACCAGCGTGACGGCGCCGGCGCGCCGTCACAGCAGAGGGCGGGCCACGGCGCTCAAGACCTGCTATAGAGCGCGCGATCCCTGACCCGCTTGCGTGCTTCCGATCCGATGACCGAGCCCCAGTCCGACCTGTTCGAGATGCGCCGCCTCGAGTCGCTTTCCAACACCATCTTCGGTGTAGCGATGACGCTTCTCGCCTATGACTTGCCAAAACCGAACTTTGCCCAGATGCCGGGTTGGGGTGATCTCGTGCACACCTATTCGGGCCGGCTCGCCGGGCTGGTGCTCAGCTTCATCATCGCCGGCGTGTTCTGGATCAGCCATCACCGCCGGCTGGCCCGGCAGCCCTATGGCAGCCGCTTCGTGGTGATCCTCAACCTGTTTTTCCTGCTGTCGATCGTGCTGCTACCGGTCACCAATGGGCTCTACAGCAGCTATCGGCTGTCGAGCGCGGTGGCGGTGCTCTACGGCCTGCATCTGACCATCATCGCCGCATTGAACGCCGCACTCTGGTGGCTCGGCCTTCCGGCAGGGCGTCATGCCGAGATCGCCGGCGCCGTCTTCCCCGTCATCGTGTTCGTGCCGGGAATCGCGCTGGCTGCATACGCGCCGGAGTATGTCCAATATTTCTGGATGCTCGGCTTCGGCGGGTTCCTGGCGCGCCGCTTCGTGGCCGCCAAGCCCGAGAAGGCCATGGACGTTGGCGGATGAAGCCGGAAAAAAACGCGGCGGGCCATCCGACCCGCCGCGTCCTGGATCTTGAACTCGCTGGTCCAGGGCCGAGACCGCCCCGTTGCCGAGCCGCGATGGGCACGATCCGCTGACGAATCACGCGCTCATCGAACCTTGCTCACGAAGAGCCGCTCAGCGGGCGATCCCAGCGAGGTGACAGCGCTTGGTGAAAGACACTGGATCACCTCCTTTCGTTGTTGACGATGAAAGCAATATAGGACGCTCCGAGCCGCGTGGGTAGGGGGGCCAATTACGGAACCCCGGGGGGCTCCGACGCAGTGCACGCGATCGGCGGCAGGTCCATCGCACAGCGCCGTCAGGCCCGGGACGGGGCCCGGCCATGACGGTACAGAGCGACGGCCCTCCAGCCGGCGGAAAGCCTCCGGCGAGGCCCCGGACAGGTGGCTGAGGGAGGTTGAGACCGGCCACGGACCATGTTAGGGAACGCCCAGATGCGGGTGTAGCTCAATGGTAGAGCAGCAGCCTTCCAAGCTGAATACGAGGGTTCGATTCCCTTCACCCGCTCCAGACCGTGTTGCGCGCTGCTCGAGCAGCCGGCTCACGCCCCGATCAATCGCAATGGATCTGTTGCCCGATTCGCCGGCATGACCTGCCGTCGCTGAAGTACGTCGTGTTGCCGATCGTCTGTGACGACGTGCCGTCGCTGAAATAGGTCTGGTTGCCGATCCGTTGCGAGCTTGTGCCGTCGCTGTTGTATATGGAACGCCCGACCTGCTGCGACGATGAGCCGTCGCTCCAATAGGTGGTGTCGCCGAGGCGCTGTCCGGACAGGCCGTTGTCGCAATGGACCTGGTTGCCGATCAACTGGCACGTCTCGGCCCGAGCTGCGGTCATCGCCGCCAGGCCGAGCGCGATCGCGAGACTCATGCGCATCATCTTGCATCCTCGTGTGTTGCAGCATTGAATCGCAACCTGGGCGGGCGCGCAACCTAAAGCGATCCTTGTCGTCCCAGTTTCAAGCGCGGCTACGACCTCGTCCTTCGTCTCGCCTCCGCCGCCCGGAACGCCCGCATCTGGCCGCTGAGGAAGCGCAGCAGGTGGCTGGCGGCCTGCGGCAGCTCGCGGCCGCGGCGGGTGATGACGCAGGCTTCGCTCGCGGCGAGCAGGCGATTGTCGATCGGCACGGCTTCGAGCGAGCCGTCGGCGAGGTCGGCGGCAATCGAGAACGCCGGCAGCAGCGTCAGGCCGAGGCCGCTCTTGACGAAATGGCGGAGCACGTTGATCGAGCTGGTGGTGAGCTTCGGCTGAAGCGCGATGTGCTCGGCGGCCTCGGCCATCGCCACGATCTGCCGTGTGCCGTAACTGCGATGCATCAGCCCCAGCGGATGGTCGGCGAGCTCGCGCAGGCGCACCGGGCGGCCGGGCCGTGCCAGCGCGTGGTCCGGCGGCACGATCGCGCACAGCGGCTGTCGGCTCGCGGTGGCGACGCGGATGCGCGGATCGGCTGACGGGTTGAACACGAGGCCGATGTGGTAGCGGTCCTCGGCGACGGCGTTGACGACCTCGTTGGTGCCGGCGAGGTCGAACGCCATGGTCAGGTCCGGATGACGCTGCCAGAACCGGCCGAGCGGACCGGACATGAGGTCGCTGACGAAACCTTCGCCGAGCACGATGTCGACATGGCCGCGCTTTAGTCCCTGCAACTCACGCAGTTTGGCGACGGTGTCGGCCTGGTCGGCCTGCCACTGCCGGAAGCGCTCGACGAGCAAAGCGCCGGCTGCGGTGGCGCGGACGCCGCGGCTCAGCCGCTCGACCAGCGTCAGGCCGAGCTCTTTCTCCAGCAGCGCGATCTGGCGGCTGATCACCGAAGCGTTGATGTCGAGCGCATCGGCTGCGGCGCGTACCGATCCGAGGCGGACGGTCTCGTGGAGATAATGCAGCCGGTGATGGTCGAGCAGGGCGGTCACGGGCGATCCGAACAGCGTTGACTTGGAGTCAACACTAACGCCGCGGGCTGCTCATGTCTGCCGCAAAACGCGGCGGCTAGGCTTCCTTGGCAATGGCGCAGGAGGCCTCGTGACCACGATCGGCATCATCGGACTTGGCAACATGGGGCGGGGCATGGCCGTGACGCTTAAGGGCGCGGGCTTCGCCGTCACCGGATACGACGCATCCGAAGCCACGCGGACCGCGCTCGCCGAAGAGGGCATAGTGATCGTGGACGGCATCGGCGCAGTCGTCGCCTCAGCCGATATCGTGATCCTGTCGCTACCGACCGCCGAGATTGTCGAGCGCGTGGTGGCGAGCGAGGGCGGCATCCTCGCGCATGCGAAAGCCGGTGTCGTCATCATCGACACCTCGACCTCTCACCCCGGGACCTCGCGCCGGCTCGCCGGCCTGCTGAAGGCGAACGGCATGGGCTTCGTCGATGCGCCGGTCAGCGGTGGGCCGAAGGGTGCCGCGACCGGCACCATGACGATGGTGATCGGCGCCGCCGACGAGGATCTCGCGCGCGTGCTGCCGGTGCTGGAGAAGATGAGCGCCAAGCGCGTGCATGTCGGCGGCGTCGGCGCCGGCAACGTCGCCAAGATCGTCAACAATCTCCTCTGCGCCGCGCATCTGCTCACTGCTGCCGAGGCGCTGCGCATTGCCGGTGCCGCCGGCGTTAATGCCGAGCGGTTGCTCGAGGGCCTCAATGCCGGCTCCGGCCGCTCCGGCGTCACCCAGGTCAACGTGCCCAACTGGATCCTCAACGGCGCCTTCGATTCCGGCTTCACCATGCAGCTGATGCGCAAGGACGTCAGGCTGGCGGCGCAGTTCATCGGCGAGCTCGGCCTTGCCTTGCCGATGGCGGCGGACACCGCGCGCATCTGGGCGGACAGCGCCGGCAGCATCGCCGATCCCGAGGATTTCAACCGCATCGTCGAGCTTCAGCTCGGCCCGATCACCAAGCCGTGAGGGCGCAAGCCATGACCCACTTCATCGATCCCCGCCTGCGCGACGCGGCGCTGCCGTTCTGGCCTGAATTCGAGACCATCGGCTCGCATGTCGGCGGTGAGCTCGTCATCGGCACCGGCGCGACGGTCTCGGTCAACGATCCCGCCACCGGGCAGTTGCTGTTCAGCTATTCCGACGCCGGCGCTGACGTCGCCGTGAAGGCCGCGGCGGCGGCCACGGCGGGGCAGGCGGAATGGGCACGCATCACCGCCGCGGGCCGTGGCCGCGTCATGCAGGCGGTGGCACGCGCGATCCTCGCAGCGGCCGAACCGCTGGCGCAGCTGGAAGCGCTGTCCGCCGGCAAGCCGATCCGCGACACAAGAGGCGAGGTCGCCAAGGTCGCGGAGATGTTCGAGTACTATGCGGGCTGGGCCGACAAATTCCACGGCGAGGTCATTCCCGTGCCGTCGAGCCATCTCAACTACACGAGGCGCGAGCCGATGGGCGTCGTGCTGCAGATCACGCCGTGGAATGCGCCCGTGTTCACCGCCGGCTGGCAGATCGCGCCGGCGATCAGCATGGGCAATGCCGTGCTGCTGAAGCCGTCCGAATTGACTCCGTTGACATCGCTGGCGCTCGCGGTCGTCGCCGAACGTGCGGGCCTGCCGAAGGGCGTCGTCAACGTGCTCGCGGGCTTCGGCCACACGACGGGGCAGGCGGGGCTCGCGCAGCCCGCGGTGAAGAAGGTCGTCTTCGTCGGCTCGGTGCCGACGGGGCGGCTGATCGGCGAGGCGGCGGCGCGGCGGCTGGTGCCGTCGGTGCTCGAGCTCGGCGGCAAGTCGGCCAACATCGTGTTCGCCGATGCCGATCTCGAACGCGCCGCGATCGGCGCGCAGGCGGCGATCTTCGGCGGCGCCGGGCAGAGCTGCGTCGCCGGCTCGCGGCTGCTGGTGCAGAGCGCGGTGTACGACCGCTTCGTCGATCTCGTGGCGCAAGGGGCAGTGAAGATCAGATGCGGCGATCCGCTGTCGGCGGAGACCGAGATCGGGCCGATCAACAATGCCAGGCAATATGACCACGTGCTGTCGCTGATCCGCGAAGGCGCGGCGGAGGGCGCGGAGATCGTGGCCGGCAGCCACGGTGAGAGCGGGGGCGGCGGCTACTACGTGAAGCCCACGGTGCTCAAGAACGTCACCAACGCGATGGGCATCGCGCGCAAGGAGGTGTTCGGACCGGTCGTCGCCGCGATCCGCTTCGAGACCGAGGAGGAGGCGATCGCGATCGCCAATGACAGCGAGTTCGGTCTTGCCGGCGCGGTGTGGACGAGGGACGTCGCGCGCGCGCATCGCGTCGCCGCGCAGGTTAAGGCCGGCACGTTCTGGATCAACGCCTACAAGACCATCAACGTCGCCTCGCCGTTCGGCGGCTACAACAACAGCGGCCACGGCCGCTCCTCCGGTGTCGAGGCGCTGTACGAATACACGCAGGTGAAGAGCGTCTGGGTCGAGACCGCGGCCGAGCCAGCGATCGCGTTCGGCTACGCACCCGGCTTGCGCGATTGAGCCCGCATGGCATGATGAGTGCAGGAGCAGCGCACCCGGTGACCCCAATAGTTCCGGAATAAGGAACAGATTCATGCCGCGCTTCGTCAACGTTGCCATCGGCCAGCTTGGACCCATCGCCAAGAGCGAGCAGCGTCCAGCCGTCGTTGCAAGGCTGATGGCGTTGATGCGCCAGGCGCACGCCAATGGCTGCGATCTCATCGTCTATCCCGAGCTCGCGCTGACGACCTTCTTCCCGCGCTGGTACATGGAAGATCAGGCCGAGATCGACACATATTTCGAGCGCGAGATGCCCGGGCCGGAGACGCAGGCGCTGTTCGCGCTTGCGAAGGAGCTGCGCATCGGCTTCTGCCTTGGCTATGCCGAGTTGACGGTCGAAGATGGCGTCGTCCACCGCTACAACACGGCCATTCTCGTCGATAGAGCGGGCGCCATCGTCTCCAAATACCGCAAGGTGCATCTGCCGGGGCATGCCGAGTACGAGCCGTGGCGCAAGTTCCAGCATCTGGAAAAACGCTATTTCGAGCCGGGCCGGAATTTCGGCGTGGTGGACGCCTTCGGCGGTGTCATCGGCATGGCGATCTGCAACGACCGCCGCTGGCCCGAGACCTATCGCGTGATGGGCCTTGATGGCGTCGAGATGGTGCTGATCGGCTACAACACGCCGGTGCACAATCCGCCCGCGCCGGAGCACGACGATCTCTCGCTGTTCCACAACCGCCTCGTAATGCAGTCCGGTGCCTATCAGAACGGCACCTGGGTGATCGGCGTGGCGAAAGGCGGCATCGAGGAGGGCGTCGACCACATCGCCGGCAGCTGCATCATCGCACCCTCCGGCGAGATCGTCGCGGCCTGCGCCACCAAGGGCGACGAGATCGCGCTGGCCCGCTGCGATCTCGACCTGTGCAAGTCCTACAAGCAGACGATCTTCAATTTCGACGTCCATCGCCAGCCCGGGGCCTACGGCATGATCGTCGAACGCAAGGGCGAAAGGCTGATGGCCGATGGTTCGCTGGTGAAGACGCAATGATCGGCCCTCATCTCTCCCCACGTCATTCCGGGGCATCGCGCAGCGATGAGCCCGGAATCCATAACCACAGGCGGACGTGTGAGGCATGCGAGTGGTGACGTCCCGCCCCTCCAACGCGCGCCTGTGGTTATGGATTCCGGGCTCGCGCCGCTGCGCGGCACGCCCCGGAATGACGAGAGGAGAGAGACAGCCTTGCGCCACGTGCCTCATTTGCGTTCAAATGAATGCACTCCATGCGCATGGCATGCGCCTTGCTTACAATTTCGGCAATTGAACTCAAGCAGCTTGCATCAGGAGCAACCATGGATCGCAGAACGGTATTGAAGGGATTGGCGGGCGCGGGTGGTCTGGCGCTGACGGGATTTGCGGCGCCGGCGATCGCGCAAGGCGCCTCCGCGCGTACCTTGCGCTTTGTGCCGCAGGCCAATCTCGCCAATTTCGATCCGATCTGGGGCACGCAATATGTCGTGCGCAACGCGGCCGCGATGGTGTGGGACACGCTCTACGGCATCGACGACAAGTTCGTGCCGCAGCGCCAGATGGTGGAGTCCGAAGAGGTCTCGTCCGACGGCCTGACCTGGACCTTCAAGCTGCGTCCCGGCCTAAAATTCCACGACGGCGAGCCGGTGCTGGCCAAGGACGTCGTCGCCAGCCTGACGCGCTGGTCCGCGCGGGACCCGATGGGCCTGATGCTGAAGGCGATCCAGAACGAGCTCACCGCGGTCGACGACAAGACCTTCAAATGGGTGCTGAAGCAGCCCTATCCGAAGATGCTGTTCGCGCTCGGCAAGGGCAACGCACCCTGCGCCTTCGTGATGCCCGAGCGCATCGCGCAGACCGATCCGTTCAAGCAGATGTCCGAATATGTCGGCTCCGGCCCGTTCAAATTCGCCAAGGGCGAATGGGTGCCGGGCGCGAAAGCCGTGTTCGAGAAGTTCGCCGACTACGTGCCGCGCGACGAGAAGCCGGTGTGGCTCGCCGGCGGCAAGAAGGTGCTGGTCGACCGCGTCGAATGGGTGATCATGCCCGATCCCGCGACGGCCGCGGCCGCGCTGCAGAACGGCGAGGTCGACTGGTGGGAGAATCCGATCACCGATCTCGTGCCGGTGCTGAAGGGCAACAAGAACATCGGCGTCGACATCGGCGATCCCCTCGGAAATGTCGGCTCGTTCCGCATGAACCATTTGCATGCGCCGTTCAACAACGTGAAGGCGCGCCAGGCCATCCTGATGGCGCTGAGCCAGGAAGACTACATGCGCGCGCTGGTCGGCGACGAGAACGCGCTGTGGAAGCCGCTGCCGGGCTTCTTCACGCCGGACACGCCGCTCTACACCGAGGCCGGCGGCGAGATCCTCAAGGGCAAGCGCGACTTCGCCGGAGCGAAGAAGCTCTTGGAGGAGGCGGGCTACAAGGGCGAGCCGATCACCTGCGTGGTCGCGCAGGACCAGCCGATCACCAAGGCGTTCGGCGACGTCACCGCAGATCTCCTGAAGAAGCTCGGCATGACCGTCGACTTCGTCGCCACCGACTGGGGCACGGTCGGCGCCCGGCGCGCGCAGAAGACGCCGCCGAGCCAAGGCGGCTGGCACATGTTCCACACCTGGCACGCGGGGGCCGACTGCATCAATCCGGCCGCCTACACCGCGCTGCGCGCCAATGGCGACAAGGCCTGGTTCGGCTGGCCGACCAGCGAGAAGGTCGAGACCGAGATCACCAACTGGTTCAACGCGAAGTCGCTGGACGAGGAGAAGACGGTTGCGGCGCGCATCAACAAGGCGGCGCTGGAGGACGTGGTGTTCGCGCCGACCGGCTTCTTCCTCGGCTACACCGCGTGGCGCAAAAACGTCTCCGGCGTGACCAAGGGACCGATCCCGCTGTTCTGGGGCGTGTCGAAGACGGCGTGAGGCACTGACAACTCATGCTGAGCTATGCGCTCCGACGCGTGCTGTCGACCCTGCCCGTGATGGCGATCGTCGCGCTGTTCGTCTTCAGCCTGCTGTACATCGCGCCGGGCGATCCGGCCGTCGTCATCGCCGGCGACCAGGCGAGCCCGGCGGACGTCGAGCGCATCAGAGCCAATCTCGGACTGGACCAGCCCTTCCTGGTCCAGTTCGGCAGCTGGGTGTGGCGCCTCCTGCACTTCGACCTGGGCACCTCGATCTTCACCAATCTCCCGGTGGCCGCGATGATCGCCCAGCGCATCGAGCCGACCCTGTCGCTGATGATGGTGACGTTGGTCCTCACCATCCTCATCGCGGTGCCGCTCGGCGTGATCGCGGCGTGGAAGGCGGGCACCTGGATCGATCGCGTGATCATGGCCTTCGCCGTGTTCGGCTTCTCGGTGCCGGTGTTCGTGGTCGGCTACATTCTCGCCTACGTGTTCGCGCTGAAGTTCGACCTCTTGCCGGTGCAGGGCTACACGCCGCTCGCGCAAGGGTTCTGGCCGTGGCTGCAGAACCTGATCCTGCCTGCGGTGGCGCTCGGCTGCGTCTACATCGCGCTGATCGCGCGCATCACCCGCGCCGCGATGCTCGAGGTGCTGCAGCAGGACTACATCCGCACCGCACGCGCCAAGGGCCTGGGGCAGGGCGGCATCCTGTTCATCCATGCGCTGAAGAACGCCGCGGTGCCGATCGTCACCGTGGTCGGCATCGGCATCGCGCTTTTGATCGGCGGCGCCGTGGTCACCGAAAGCGTGTTCGCGATTCCTGGCCTCGGCCGTCTCACCATCGACGCCATCCTGCGCCGTGACTATCCGGTGATCCAGGGCATCGTGCTGCTGTTCAGCTTCGTCTACGTGCTCGTCAATCTCCTGATCGACATCACCTACACCCTGGTCGACCCGAGGATCCGCTATTGACCGCCACGACCACCACCTCGCCGCCGCCGGGCCTCGTCGTCGCGCCCGTCCTGCCGGACCTGATGGCCGCGCCGAAGATCCGGCGCGGGATCATCGGCTTCCTCCGCAACCATCCGACGGTGGCGATCGGCGGCGCGCTGCTGCTCGTGCTCGTCATCATCGGCGTGTTCGCGCCGTTCCTCGGCACCGTCGATCCCACCGCGATCGCGCCGGCCAAGCGCACGCGGCTGCCGTCGGCCGACTTCTGGTTCGGCACCGATGCGCTCGGCCGCGACATCTATTCGCGCGTGCTCTACGGCACCCGGGTCTCGCTGACGGTCGGCCTCTCGGTGGCGCTCGCGGCCTCGCTGATCGGGCTTTCGATCGGCCTCGTCGCCGGTTTCCTGCGCTGGGCCGACGGCGTGCTGATGCGCTGCATGGACGGGCTGATGTCGATCCCGCCGATCCTGTTGGCGGTCGCGCTGATGGCGCTGACGCGCGGCAGCGTCGGCAACGTCATCCTCGCCATCACTATCGCCGAAATCCCGCGCGTCGCGCGCCTGATCCGCGGCGTGGTGCTGTCCTTGCGCGAGCAGCCCTATGTCGACGGCGCCGTCGCCTCGGGCAC
>NZ_CAFJ01000746.1 GCF_000239795.1 Bradyrhizobium sp. STM 3809
TGAGGGGTGATAGCTGCGCACTGATGCATAGAAACGACGCGAGCTCATCGTCCCCAGGCGTTTTGGCCAAGGGCATCACCGTTGTCTTCCCCGGGGACAAGGGCGGATGACGCTGCGCTCATCCGCCCTACGCATTGCCCTCGTCACGCCTGCTCGATCGCGGCGGGCATCTTGGCGACCGACATCAGCGAGCGCGCGACCTGGTTGAGCAGCTGGTCGGCGTTCTCCTCCTCGGCCAGCGACTTCGACAGCAGCGCGACGACGGCGCTGTGGCGGAGCTGCGAGGCGAGGTTGCGGGCGGTGGTGTAGCCGGACATCTCGTAATGCTCGACGCGCTGCGCGGCGCCGATCAAAGCGAGGTCGGCGGCGGCGTCTTCCTTGTCCTCGCCCTGCGCGATGATCTCCTGGCCTTCCTCGACCAGGCCCATCATGCCCTTGCAGGGTTTGGCCTTGGGCGTCTTGCCGAGCAGCTCGAAACATTCGTTGATGCGCTCGATCTGCGCCTCGGTCTCGACCAGGTGCTGCTCGAACAATTCGCGCAGCTGGTCGAAGCGCGCGGCCTCGGCCATCGCCGGCAACGCCTTGGTGAGCTGCTTCTCGGCATGGAGAATATCCCGCAGCTCCTCGATCAGGAGATCGCCGAGGCCGGCCTCGTCCACCGGCGGCGAGCTCTCGGTGACGATCGCGTTGGCCGCGCCGGTCTCGGCCTGGATCGCCGGCGATTCCGTGAACACCCAGTCGCCGCCCTCGTTCCACGGACCGCGCGTGTCGATCTCGCCGTGGTCGCCCGTGCCGGTGGAGTCGTTGAAGAACTGATCGACGAGCCCCGGGGTCGGCGCGATGCGGCCGACGCTGAAGGCCGGCTTGCTCATGCTCTCCAGCGCCAGCGCGAACGCCTTCATGTGGGTGATCTCGCGCGTCATCAGGAACTGCAGCGCGTCCTTGGTGCCGGCATCGTCGGTGAAATTGATCAGTCGCTCATAGACGATCTTGGCGCGCGCCTCGGCGGCGATGTTGCTGCGCAGGTCGACGTCGAGCTCGCCGGTGATCTTGAGATAATCAGCGGTCCACGGATTGCCCTGCGAGTTGAACAGATTGACGCCGCCGCCGCCGGCGATCGCGATCAAGGGATCGGCCTCGGCGGCCTCGCGATCGAACTTGGCGGGCTTGAGATGCATGCGCGCGAGCGTGCCGACGACCTCGAGATGGCTGAGTTCCTCGGTGCCGATGTCCATCAGCAGATCCTTGCGATCGGGGTCCTCGCAATTGAGACCCTGGATCGAGTACTGCATGGCGGCGGCGAGCTCGCCATTGGCGCCGCCGAACTGCTCGAGCAGCATGTTGCCGAAGCGCGGATCCGGCTCGTCGACACGGACGGTGAACATCAGCTTCTTGACGTGGTGATACATGGAAGGCCTCGGACGTTGGGGGACGCAAGCAGAGGTCCGAACGGCCCGAGTCACTGGTTGTTCCTTACCTTTCGCGGGAGGACCGCTGCGCCGACGTCGCAGGCGCCGCGCGCCATATGCACGCTGAAACGCACTTCATGCGATCCATTCGCGCGCGGAACCGGCATCGAGCGCGGCATGCGGACGCGCCGCGCCAGCTGCCGCGCGACATCCTGTTAGCAGCCGGACAACTGCCTCTTGCTAAGGTTTTCCCTGCTCGCCTAAGCTGTTGCGCTGGAGAGCGACATGTTGATGCGAACACCGGCCAGGGAGAAGCCCGGCCTCGGCGACCGGGTGCGCCGGGTCATCGAGCGACTCCGCGCGCACGCATCGTCGCTCACATCCTCGTCGCACGCAATTGGGGCAACACAACGGAATTCGCCGTATCATGTCGTCGAGGAGGAACCCGACGACAGCAACATGGACGTGGCGCTCGCGGCGCTGATCGATCAGATCGAGCGGCCGGTCCAGACGCAGCCCTCGCGGTTTCCGGGTCTGGCGCGGATGACCACGTCGCGCCAGGCTCCGCACATCCCGGTCTATGAGCGGCCGCCCTACTTCGACATCGAGCCGCGGCAACTCGAGCCGCGCCCGCTCGAGGTCGAGCCGCGGCGGATGCCCGCCCATGACGATCCGGTCGAGCGGATCGTGCCCGAGGATGAGCTGTCGGAGCTGCGCAAGGATCTGATGAGCGCGATCTCGGCCCGGCTCGGATCGCCCGAGGATCATCTGGCCACGATCCGCAATCTCCTGCGCGCGGTGAAGTGATGTGGGGCCGCAGCAACATCGGCAAGACGGTCGAGGAGTTGACCGACCATCTGCGGCTGGTCGATCACGTGCGCGCGCTGCAGGACGGCCAGAAGGAGATCGCCGAGGCGATCCGCGCCGTGAACAGCCGCCTCACCTCGATCGAGGCCGAGTTC
>NZ_CAFJ01000745.1 GCF_000239795.1 Bradyrhizobium sp. STM 3809
GGGAGGATTCTGATGAGACTGCTCGCGAAGCTGAGCCTCGCCGCTGCGGCGTGCCTGCTTGGAACCGCCGCCGCCGTCGCCGACACCACCGTCAAATGGCTGCACATCGAGGTCAATCCGGCCCAGGTGAAGATCTGGGAGGAGGTGGCGCGCGCCTATGAGGCGTCGCATCCCGGCACCAAGATCGAGATGCAGTTCCTCGAGAACGAGGCCTACAAGGCCAAGCTGCCGACGATCCTTCAATCCAAGGACCGGCCGAACATCATCTACAGCTGGGCTGGCGGCGTACTGAAGGCGCAGATCGAGGCCGGCGTTCTCGAGGACATCAGCGATCAGGTGAAGGGCTACAGCGACAGCATCACGCCGGCTGCGCTCGCGGCCTTCACCGATAACGGCCGGGTCTACGGCCTGCCGATCGCGCTGTCGCAGGTCGGCTTCGTCTGCAACAAGGACCTGATGGCCAAGGCCAAGGTCGATCCCGCCGCCATCAAGACCTGGGACGATCTGCTGGGCGCCGTGAAGACGTTGAAGGCCGCCGGCGTGACGCCGATCGTCGTCGGCGGTGCCGACAAATGGCCGCTGCACTTCTACTGGACGCATCTTGCGGTGCGCCTCGGCGGAAAACCCGCTTTCGATGCGGCGCTGCGCGGCGAGAACGGCGGCTTCGCGGCCGACACCTTCGTGAAATCCGGCGAGCTGTTCAAGCAGCTCGTCGATCTGCAGCCGTTCCAGAACGGCTTCCTCGGATTCAAGAACCCCCAGGCCGTCGGCTATTTCGGCGACGGCAAGGCGGCGATGACGCTTGCGATCAGCTCGGTCTACAATCTGCAGCGCGCGCTCGCGGCCGACAAGGTGGGCCTGGGCGAGGACAAGATCTGCTGGTTCGATTTCCCGACGGTCGCGGGCGGCAAGGGCGCGCCGACGGACACGCTGGGCGGCAGCACCGGCTGGCTCGTCACCAAGGGCTCGCCCAAGGAAGCGGTCGACTTCCTGAAATACTTCATCTCGAAGGACGTGCAGACACGGCTCGCCGCCGGCAATTTCATCGTTCCCGTGGTGCAGGGCGCCGAGGCCGGTCTGAACAACTCCTTCATGAAGCAGATCGCGGCCAACCTGGCGAAGTCGAACTATCACCAGAATTTCTATGACCAGAGCCTCGGGCCGTCCGTCGGTCGCGTCGTCAACGATGTCTCGGCCGAAATTGCCGGCGGCAGCATGACCCCGCAGGACGCGGCCAAGGCCATTGAAGCGGCGCGCAAGCAGGGCAACTGACGTGGCGCGTCCGATCGCGAACTCGGCGGCGATGCAGGTCGCGCGGCCGCCGCTCGCCGCGCAGGTGAACCGCGGCCCAAGCTGGGATGGCCGCTTCACGGTGATCATCCTGTTCCTGCCGCCGGCGCTGCTGCTGTTCACGCTGTTCGTGGTGCTGCCGATCGGCGAGGCCGCCTGGTACTCCGGCTTCAACTGGAACGGGTTCGGCAGGCCGACCAACTGGATCGGCCTCGACAATTATCGCTTCGTTCTGGAGACCCGCGCATTCTGGCTCGCACTGCGCAACAACGGCCTGATCATCGCCGTGTCGCTGTGCGTGCAGCTGCCGTTGGCGCTGACGCTGGCCCTGATGCTCGCGGAGCGGTTTCGCGGCGCTGTCGCGCTGCGCATGCTGTTCTTCATGCCCTACATCCTGGCCGAGATCGCGACCGGACTGATCTTCAGCTTCGTCTATGACGGCGACTATGGCCTGGTCGCATCGATCTGGCGCAGCTTCGGCGCAGACCCGCCCCATCTCCTGGCCTCGACCGACACCGCGATGCTCGCGGTGCTGATCGTGATCGTCTGGAAGTATTTCGGCTTCCACATGATGCTGTTCATCGCGGCCCTGCAGAGCATCGACAAGAGCCTGATCGAGGCCGCCCGCATCGACGGCGCGACGCGGGCGCAGAGCCTGCGCCATGTCGTCATTCCCTTGCTCTATCCGACGATCCGCCTCTCGGTGTTCTTCGCCGTCGTCGGCTCGCTGCAGCTGTTCGACCTGGTGATGCCGCTGACGCGCGGCGGCCCGGCCGACTCGTCGAACACGATGGTGAGCTTCCTTTACAACAACGGCATCTCCCGCATGCGCGTCGGCTACGGCAGCGCCATCGGGGTCATCCTGTTCGTGATCTGCGTGACCTTTGCCTTCACCTACAAGCGATGGTTCATGCGCGATGAATAGGGCCGAGACCTCCCGAGAGCCGTTCGATCCGGCCGTGCTGTTCAAGGCGGCATTCCTGGTCATCGTGGCCGTGTTCGTGCTGGTGCCGCTGCTTGCGACCCTCCTCGGCGGCTTCAAGTCGCTCGGCGAGCTGCGTGTCAATCCGTTCGGCCTTCCTCATCATTGGGAGTGGCAGAACTATGCCGACATCCTGTTCTCCGGTCGCTATTGGCAGCTGCTGCGCAACTCGCTGATCATCTCGACGCTCACGGTGTTCCTGACCTTGATCGTCGCCTCGATGGCCGCATTCACCTTCGCCCATGTCCGGTTCTTCGGCAGCTCGATGCTGCTGAGCTATCTGACGCTGGGCCTGCTGTTTCCGGCAGCCACCGCGGTGCTGCCGTTGTTCATCAAGGTGCGCGACCTCGGGCTGCTCGACACCTATTTCGGCGTCGCGCTGCCGCAGGTCGCCTTCAGCCTCGCGATGAGCGTGCTGCTGCTGCGGCGGTTCTTCAAGGATATTCCCTATGAGCTGCTCGAGGCCGCACTGGTGGATGGCTGCAGCTATGTGAAGTTCTTCCGCTACGTGACCTTGCCGCTGTCGCGGCCAATCCTGGCAACCGTCGGCACCATCACCTTCGTCAACAGCTGGAATGCCTACCTGCTGCCGCTCGTGATGCTCAACACCGATGCGCTGTATCCCTGGCCGCTCGGCATCATGGTCTATCAAGGCGAGTATTCGTCGGAGTGGCACCTGATCCTCGCCTTCATCACCCTGACCATCCTGCCCACCATCGTCCTGTTCCTGCTGGCGCAGAAGCACATCGTCGCCGGCCTGACGTCGGGCGCGGTCAAGGGATGAACTGACATCACGGAGACGACAATGAGACGAGTAGGGATTGGCATCATCGGCTGCGGCGTCATCAGCACGGCGTATCTGAAGGCCGCACAGCGTTTTCCCGTCCTGGACGTGAAGGCGCTCGCGGACATGCGCAGCGATGCCGCCGAGCGCCAGGGCGCCGCCTTCGGCCTGCCGGGGATGCGGGTCGACCAGCTGCTCAAGCGCGACGATATCGAGATCGTCGTCAATCTCACCGTGCCGCTGGCGCATACCGACGTCAGCCTCGCGGTGCTCAATGCCGGCAAGCACGTCCATTCCGAGAAGCCGCTCGGCATCGACGTCGCCGAAGCGCGCAAGGTGATCGAGCTCGCCGCGCAGAAGAACCTGCGCGTCGGCTGCGCGCCTGACACGTTCCTCGGCGGCGGGCATCAGACCGCGCGCAAGCTGATCGATGACGGCGTGATCGGCACGCCCGTGGCGGGGAGCGCCTTCTTCGGTTGTCCAGGCCATGAGCGCTGGCATCCCGCACCGGGGTTCTACTATCTGCGCGGCGGCGGCCCGATGCTCGATATGGGGCCGTATTACATCACCGACCTCGTTCAGCTGCTCGGACCCGTCGCGAGTGTCATGGGCTCGACCGCGCGCCCGCGCACGGAGCGCCTCGTCACCAGCCAGCCGATGAACGGCGCGCTGATCCCGGTCGAGGTCGCCACGCACGTCGCGGGCACGCTGGAATTCGAGAGCGGGGCGGTGGTGTCGGTCACGATGAGCTTCGACGTGCCGAAGCACCGGCACGCACCGATCGAGATCTATGGCGACAAGGGCAGCCTGCTGGTGCCCGACCCCAACCGCTTCGGTGGCGAGGTGCAGGTCGCCAGGACCGGCGGCGATTGGGAGACGATGCCGTTGACGCACGGCCACACCGACGGCGAATTCCGCTCCATCGGCGTGGCCGACATGGCGACGGCCATCCTGAACGACCGGCCGCATCGCGCCAGCGGCGCGCTGGCTTTCCACGTGCTGGAGGTGATGGAGGCGTTCCAGACCTCCGCCAACGAGGGCCGGCGCGTGGGGATCGAAAGCCGCGTCGAGCGGCCGGCGATGCTGCCGGCGGGACGCGAAACCGGACAGATCGATTGAGGACGGACACATGCGCAAGGCAATGATTGTGTGGGGCGGCTGGCCGGGG
>NZ_CAFJ01000744.1 GCF_000239795.1 Bradyrhizobium sp. STM 3809
GTCTGCTGGTTGCCCGAGAAGCTGAGATAGTGGATGGCGCGGACGTCGAAGACGCTGCGGCTGCCGACACCGGTCAGATACAGCTGCGAGATCGCTTCCGTCGGCAGGCTCATGAACGAGTTGAACGGATCGCGGTACTGCGCCAGCCGGTAATCCGACAGGAACATGTAGTCCGACAGCAGGATGCCGTCCCAGCCGAAAACCCATTTGTCGTTGAGCGCGAACTGGCCTTTGGTGTCGATGCCGCCGCGGAACTGGCGGTCGCCCGGCTGGCCGGCGAACGCGTTGCGGTTCAACTGGTCGATGCCGTACAGGCGCACCTGATAGCCGCCATTCTCGAAGCGCTGGCGGAACTCGGTCTGCACCAGCACGCCCTGCTTGGAGGTGATGCGCGGCGTGAACGTCGCGTCGTAATCCGGCGCGATCGCCCAGTAGTAGGGGATGTCGACACCGAAGCCGTAGCCACCGGTCTGGGTGAAGCCGGGCATCAGGAAGCCGCTCTTGCGCTTCACCGTCGGATCGGGCGTCGAGAAGTACGGGATATAGGCGAGCGGAACGCCGAAGAATTCGAGCTGGGCGTTCTCGAAATACAGCATCTTCTCGGTCTGGTCGTGGATGATGCGCGCACCCTTGACCTGCCACAATGGCGGCTTCTTCGGATCGTCCTTGCACGGCGCGCAGGCCGTATAAACACCGTTCTCGAAGACCGTATAATTGCCGTTGGAGCGGTCGGCGCGGGTCGCCGCCATCCGCGTCTGGTCCTCGGTCTCGACGCGCAGCGAATCGACGAAACCGTCGCGATAGTTGTCGGACAGGTCGAGGCTGTTGGCGTAGGTGATCTTGCCGTCGGCGTCGGTCATGCGGATGTTGCCTTCCGCATGCAGGCGCTTGGTCTTCTGATCGTAGATCACCCGGTCGGCCTCGACCGATGTGCCATTGTAGAACAGCTGCACGTTCCCGACCGCCGAGACGCGCGAATTATTGTAGTCGTAGTCGACCTCGGTCGCCTGCACCAACATCTGGTTGTCGTTGGCGACGCGCGGCGGGGGCGCCTTGGGCGGACGCGGGTTGTAGGTGAAGCTCTGGGCCGCGGCAGGCGACAGCGCGCCATCGACCGCGGCGGCAAGCGCGAGGCCGAGCGTCAGCGCGAGCGCGAGTACGACAGACCCGGCGCAACGGGCGCGCGCACGCTCACGGCGCGCAACGGCATGCAGCCGGAGCGCGGCGAGCGCGGTCTGACGGACGGCAACGAACGACACTAGCCGTCCTCCTGGTAGAGCAAGGCCATAAAACCGGTGAGGCCGCCGACGAACACCGGCAGCCACGCCGCAGCGATCGGATTCATCAACGCAGCCTTGCTCAAATCTTCCGTTACTTTCGACAGCACGTAGAGCAGAAAGCCGGCGCCCACGCCACTCAAAACCATTTTTTGAACGCCACCCATACGGAAGAACCTGAGGGACACGGACGC
>NZ_CAFJ01000743.1 GCF_000239795.1 Bradyrhizobium sp. STM 3809
CATGGCGGCGGTCGCGCCGGTGCTGTTTCCCGACATGAAGCGGCGCGGCATTCACGACGGCGAGCTGGTCTCGCTGCTCGCGGCTTCCGGAGCGATGGCCGAGACCATCCCGCCCTCGATCGTGCTGATCATCATCGGCTCCGTCGCGGGCGTCTCGATCTCGGCCTTGTTCACCGGCGGCATCGTGCCGGGCCTGGTGCTGGCCGCTGCGCTCGCGGTCGTCGCCAAGCGGCGCATGGTCGAGCCCGCGGGCGTCATCCGGCCACGGCCGTCCTGGGCGACGATCCGCAGTTCGCTGATTACCGCGCTGCCGGCGCTGCTGCTGCCGGTCTTGATCCGCACCGCCGTCACCGAGGGCGTCGCCACCGCGACCGAGGTCTCGACGATCGGCATCGCCTACACCGTCGTGGTCGGACTTCTGGTGTATCGCCGCTTCGACTGGCGCAAGCTCTATCCGGCTCTGGTGCATACCGCGGCGCTGTCGGGCGCGATCCTGTTCATCATCGGCGCGGCGACCGCGATGGCCTGGGCGCTGACCCAGTCCAACTTCTCGCACGCGCTGGCGGCGATGATGGTGGCGGTGCCCGGCGGCCGATACGGCTTCCTGCTGATCTCGATCGCCGTGTTCATCCTGCTCGGCAGCATCCTCGAAGGCCTGCCCGCGATGGTGCTGTTCGGCCCGCTGCTGTTCCCGGCGGCCAAGCTGCTCGGCGTGCACGAGGTGCACTACGCGATGGTCATCATCCTCGCCATGGGCATCGGCCTGTTCGCGCCGCCGTTCGGCCTCGGCTATTACGCGGCCTGCTCGATCGGGCAGATCGATCCCAATGCCGGGCTGACGCGGATCTGGCCGTATCTCGGCGCGCTCGTGCTCGGCCTGCTGCTGGTCGCCTTCATGCCGTGGCTGTCGATCGGATTCCTCTGATCCGCGCAACCAACGCGCAGCCTTATGCAAGACGCAGCCTTGCGCCGCGCCCGCGGCGCGAGGCATCCTGGCGCAAAGCGACACCGTCTGAAGGACCCTTCGGTCCTGCGCAAGGAAACTGCCGATGCCGACCATCCTGTTCGAGAATGCCGCCCTGCTTGATCCGCTGCAGCCGGAGCTGCTTGAAGGCTCGCATGTGCTGGTCGAGGACGGCGTGATCAAGGAGGTGTCGGACAAGCCGCTGCAGATGGCGGCCGGGCAGATTATCGATCTCAAGGGCCGGACGCTGATGCCCGGCCTGATCGACCTGCATGTGCATGCGATCGCGGTCGAGCTCAACCTCGCCCAGCAGGTGCAGATGCCGAACGTGCTGGTGACCTTGCGCTCGGCGCTGATCCTGCGCGGCATGTTGCGGCGGGGCTTCACCACGGTGCGCGATGCCGGCGGAGCCGGCTATCCGCTGAAGCAGGCGGTCGACACCGGCCTCACCGAGGGACCGCGGCTGTTCGTCTCCGGCCGGGCGCTGAGCCAGACCGGCGGCCATGGCGACATGCGCGCGCGCACCGACTTCCTCTCCGACAACGCGCCGTGTCCGTGCTGCGTCCGGGTCGGCGCGCTGGCGCGCGTGGCCGACGGCGTCGACGGCGTGCGCAAGGCGGTGCGCGAGGAACTGCAGATGGGCGCCGACCAGATCAAGATCATGGCCTCGGGCGGCGTCGCGTCGCCGACCGATCCGGTCGGGGCGTTCGGCTATTCCGAGGACGAGATCCGCGCCATCGTGGCCGAGGCGAGGGGGCGCGGCACCTACGTGCTGGCGCATGCCTACACGGCGGAGGCGATCGCGCGCGCGGTGCGCTGCGGCGTCCGCACCATCGAGCATGGCAACCTTGTCGATCCGCCGACCGCGCGGCTGATGGCCGAGCATGGCGTCTACGTGATCCCGACGCTCGTCACCTACGAGGCGCTCGCGAACGAGGGCGCGCAATACGGCCTGCCGCCGGAGAGCGTCGCCAAGATCGCCGACGTGCGCGATGCCGGCCTGCGCTCGCTGTCGATCTATCGCGAAGCGGGCGTCAAGATGGGCTATGGCAGCGACCTGCTCGGCCCGTCGCAGCGGCTGCAGAGCGACGAGTTCCGCATCCGCGCCGAGATCGTCGGCGCCCGCGAGGCGATCGCCAGCGCCACCATCATCGGCGCCGAGGTGCTGGGCATGGACGGCAAGCTCGGCCGCATCCAGCCCGGCGCGATCGCCGATTGCCTCGTCGTCGACGGCAATCCGCTGCGCGACATCTCCTGCCTGCTCGGCCAGGGCGATCACATCCCGCTGGTGATGAAGGCCGGCAAGGTGCACATCGACCGGCTCAACGGCTGAGCCGGCGTCGACGACGATCCCTCAGGATCTGCCGGCGCAAGTCATCGCGGAAGATACACCGGCCCAACGCGTTTGCACGATGGCCTCGCATGGCGGCTTCGCGGGGAGAGCCGTGGCAGTCGGTTTTCACGCATGGAAGGTCGAGCATCATGCTACGACCCTACGCATCAGGGCTAATTCCGTAAATCTACGGACCGGGCTCTTTAAGCATTCTGACATGAACATGCACTAGCCCTGAAGCGCGCGACGGCAACGCAGCCCTCGTCGCACATCCCCCCTTGAAATTGCTGGTGTTGGCCCATGCGGATCAGTTTGTCCGTTCGAATCTACGCGATTATTGGCTTGAGCTTCTGTGGTCTTCTGGGTCTCGCTCTCTTCCAAGCGTTGAATCTATCGACGTCGCTGCGGCAGCAGCGGCAGATGGAGCTGGAGCACCTCGTCCAGAGCGCGCTGAGCATCGTGCGCGACGAGTACGACAGGGCCGGCCGTGACAAGACGGACATGGCGATCGCGCAGCAGCGCGCCGCGGAACGGGTCGGAAAGCTGCGCTATGGCAATGCGGACTATTTCTGGATCAACGATCTGACGCCGCGCATGGTCATGCATCCGATCAAGCCTGAGCTTGACGGTCAGGATCTCCGGGACACCAAGGACCCTGCGGGCAAGAGGCTATTTGTCGAATTCGCGGAAACAGTCAAGCGGAAGGGAACAGGCGTCGTCGACTACCAGTGGCCGAAGCCGGGGAAGGACACGCCGCAGCCGAAAATCTCCTACGTCGCCGGATTCGAGCCATGGGGTTGGGTCATCGGAACCGGCGTTTACATCGACGACCTGGAAACGCAAGTCTGGGAGAGTGCGCGTCAAGTGATCTGGGCCGCACTGGTCGTCATGATGCTTATCGGCGCGATCACCCTGTTCATCGCCCGACGTGCCTCGAAGGCACTGGCGAGCATGACGGCCGCGCTCAACCGGCTCGGGCAGGGCGATTTCGATATCGAGCTGCCTGGCCTGATGCGCGGGGACGAGCTCGGCGATATGGCGCGCTCAATCGAGCAGTTCAAGCTCAAGGCAATCGAGCGGGCGCAAGACCTGGCGCGTGAGGAACAGGAGCGCCGCGCAGCGACCGACCGCATGAAGGCGCGAGCTCTGCAGGAGATGGCCGAGACCGTTGAACAAGAGACCAACAAGGCTGTCGGCGAGGTCGCCCAAGGGACCGACGTGATGGCCAGGAACGCATCGTCGATGACCGACAGCGCCATGACCCTCGGACAGAACAGCAACAGCGTCGCCGCTGCCGCCGAGCAGGCCCTGGCGAATACCCAGACCGTGGCCCGGGCCTCAGCCCAGCTCGCCGAATCGATCTCCGAGATCTCGACCCAGGTCACCTCGTCCCGCGAGCTGACGGCCCGTGCGGTGACCGCCTCGTCCGACGCCCAATTGACCGTGGCCAAGCTGTCCGAGGCGGCCAATAAAGTCGGCGCCGTCACCAGCCTGATCAGCGAGATCGCCGGGCAGACCAACCTGCTTGCTCTCAATGCGACCATCGAGGCGGCGCGCGCCGGCGAGGCCGGACGCGGCTTCGCCGTGGTCGCCTCCGAGGTCAAGTCGCTCGCGGAGCAGACGGCCAGGGCGACGAATGAAATCGCGCAGCAGATCAGCGAAATCCAGGAGTCCACGAAGGCCTCCGTCGCATCCATCGGTGCGATCGGCGAGGTCATTCGAAGCGTCGAGGCGGTCTCGTCGACGATCGCCAACGCGATCCAGGCGCAGAGCAGCGTGACCATGGAGATTTCGCGAACCGTCGAGGAGACCTCGCACGCCGCGCGCGAGGTGGCGACCCAGATCGCCTCTGTGTCGCGCGAAGCTACGGAAACCGGGCGACGCGCATCGCACATCCGAGACGGATCACTCGACATCGCCAAGAAGGTCGACGACCTCAGGGCAACCCTGGTTCATGTCATCCGCACCTCGACCGGTGATGTCGACAGGCGCGCAGCACCACGGGTCGAGATCGGCCGGCGCGGAACGATCACGACGAGAGACGGCTCGACCATCTCCGTCATGGTGCGGGACCTGTCGCTGGGCGGCGCCATGGTCGAGGAGGCTGACGCAGCGCTGCCGCCGGTCGACCACCACGTGTCGCTCGCGATCAGCGGCATCGGCGACCGGCTTGCGGGATCTGTTGCCCGCAAGAACGGCCAGGTGGCGGTAATCCGATGGAATCTGTCCGACGATCAGAAAAGGTCGATCGAGCGATTGACGGCGGGGGCGAGAGCAGCCTGAGCGCGCGAAGCATCGTCGTCGCGGCCCACGCGTTCAGACCAGCCCGTCGACGAACCCGGCGATCAGAGCGGCCAAGCGATCGGGAGCTTCGAGCGGCGACAGATGTCCAGTATCGGGCAGCACTTGCAATGTCGCGTGCGGAATGCGCGGCATCAGTTCGAGCCTCAACGTCTCCGGCGGATCGACGCGATCGCGTTCTCCGCTGATCACCAGCGTCGGCACCTCGATGCGATCGACGAGGCCGGAGATGTCCTCCAGGCTGGTCGATGCCGGCCAGGCCTTTTTCGCCTGGGGCGCGCCGCGCAGCGCGTCGGCAATGACCTGGGCACGATCGGCGGCGCTCAGCGGCCTGCCGGCGAGCACCTGATCGATCGTTGCCTCGACAGAGGCCGATGACCTGCGGCACGCCCCGCGCCTCACCTTCAGCGATACCGTGTCGGCCGGAGACTGGCGCGTGCAGGCGCAGGACGGCACACACCATGTGATTGACGGTCCGGTACGGATGCGAGCGAACAACATGAGGATGCTGCTTGCTGCGGCCCTGGCGGGTGCCGGCATCACCTATGGCCCGAGCTTCGTGTTCGACCCGTATGTCGCTGACGGCCGGCTGATCGTGTTGATGCCGGACCTCGTCACCGCAGAGCTGGCCATCCAAGCGGTCTATCCGACGAACCGATATGTCCCCCTGAAGCTGCGAAGCTTTGTCGACCACCTCGCGATCGAGCTCGAGGCCGCACTTTCCTGACTCCGGAACGGCGCATGGGTGGGGCTTCGATGACGTTACCGTCGGAGAGCATAGCAGCGAGACCTGTATTCTTCGCCTGGACCAGTGGCGTTTGCTGCGGAACCCGGACCACCGTTGTCGTCCGGATGCACAGAATGGCTCCAAACAGACCGAAATCGAGGTGGATGGCGATGGCGGGCGGGATCTGGTACGGCTCTCGAGATGACTGAAACCGACAATGAATACGTGAAGTCGAAGCCTTGGCGCTTCGCCGTGGCGCCGATGATGGATTGGACCGATAAATCTTTCGTATCAGATAGTTAGATGGCATGCGCGTGCAATTCGTGTGCACGCAGGTTCTACTTTTCTCTCGCTTTCGTTCTCGCGAAATCACCGTCGGGCACCGCCGACCAACGGGATCTGCATCCCAGCCATTGATGTCGGATTCCTGCCAGCCCGAGCCGTTGCTGCTGATCTTGAGCTAGGCCGGGAACGTACCCTCGGCGATCTTGCGGTAGATGGTGGATCGCGACAGCTCGGTCCTGACAAGGACGGTTTTCATCCTGATGATACGGTCTGGCTCCCGCATGGCCGTGATGCCCCTCGCTGGTCGCTTCTGACGTCCGGCGAGACCAGAGAGGCCAAACAGGCGCAGTAGGACAATAGGATTTCGCGCACAGCCCAAGTGTGGCGTAGAGTCGGCCGCAAACGGGACAGCTCAAATTCCAAGGCCTCGGCCTCTGCCCAGATCGATGCCATGGACGAAGGCCAGATCCTGGCCGAGCCGGCGGCCTGATTCGAATGCGATGCCGAGATCGTTCTTGCGGCCGGCGAGGATGGATTCCAGTTGCGGGTCGCGTTCAAGGCTTTTCGCCATGTCGCCCATTGCCGAGCGCGTGGCCTTGTAGCCGGACAAGTCGCCGGCCTGGTATAGGCGCCGGCTGGTCTGGTCGAGCTTCCGCCATCGCTCAACGAAGTGGTCGGCGCGACGGCCAGGATCGCTGCGGAGTTCGGTTTCGAGCTGGAGTGCGCGGATGGCGCGATTGACCCGCCCAACCGCCGCTTCGCGGGCGAGCTCCGGGTTCTTCTTGTAGGCGGCCTCGGCATCGTGCGAGCCAAACGGGCGCACCGCATTGAAGGCTTGGCGGGCCTTCTGCAGCTCTTTCACCTGCTCGGGACTGGCTCTGCCGCCCGTCTCCTGCGCCGCGAAGATCGCGTCCACCACGCGGGCATGGCGCACGAGCGCCCGGGTCCGGACGCGACGCGCTTCCACTTCGGGATCTTGCGCCACGTTCCTGGCCGGCGCTTCGGCTCCACGCCGGTCGGCTGCGGGATCGTTGCTTTCCCGTTCCGGCGTCGCCCGTTCCGGCCTCTGTCCGGCATCCAGTCTGGGCACATCAGCCGGAGAGCGCAGGCCGTCCAACATGTCGCGCAGCTTCTCGGGCACAATCTTGCGCACGATCTCGACCACGCGCTCGCGGAAGGTGATCCCTCGCCGTTCGGCGTAATTCTGTACTGGATCGGCTTCCTCGTAATCCGAGGCCATATCCTTGGCGCGAACGCGCGACAGGGCACGCGTGAGCCGGTCCTGATCCGCAAAATCATCGCGGCCATAGTGCAGGCCTACCCCGTCGCGGTGTCGAGACAGCGCGACATAGTTGCTGTGGGCATCCATACCGGACGTCGCCAGCACATGGACGCGGTCAACCGTCATGCCCTGCGCCTTGTGGATCGTCGCGGCATAGCCATGGTCGATCCGGTCGTAATCCTTGAGGTCAAAGCGCACAGATCGGCCATCGTCGACCTGTACCGTCATGGATTGCGCGCTGACCTGTTCAACGGTCCCGAGCGTGCCGTTCTTCACGCCAAGGCCGCGCTCGTTCTGCAGGAACATGACGCGATCCCCGCTGGCGAAGGTTCTCGCACCGCGCTCGACCGTCACCCCCACCTCATTGCCCAGATCGCCCGCGGCACGCATCCGTCCGCGCGCTTCCTCGTTCAGGATGCGGACCTCGTCATTAGTGTGGGTGAGGATAATCCGGCTCCGGTCCGGTAACGCCTGCCGGTCGCGGTCCCAGCGCTCGATCAGATCGCTGCGCGCCTGCTCGCGGGTCTGGGCCTCATGCACCATGCCGTTGGCGCGATAAGCGCCGAGCGCATGGCCCACTTTGCCGGTCGCCAGATCACGCGTGGCGTCGCGCTGCCAGTCCTGGCGCTGACGGCGCACCTCCCCGATTTCCGCGCCGCCGTGCCGCTCATGGATCGAGCGGAACGCTGCCCCCGCCTCGATGGCCTGCAATTGTTGCGGATCGCCGACCAGCACCACCTTTGCGCCAGCCTCTAGCGCATGCGACAGCACGCGCTCGAGCTGGCGCGTGCCGACCATCCCCGCCTCGTCGATCACCAGCACATCACTGGATTGGAGCAGGTCACGGCCTTGTTCCCAGCCGTGCTCCAGGCTGGCGATCGTGCGCGACGCAATGCCCGATCCGCTTTCGAGGTTTTCCGCAGCAATGCCGGACAGCGCCACACCACGGACCTCGAAGCCGGCTGCTTCCCACGCCTCCCGAGCCACCCCCAGCATTGCGCTCTTTCCCGTCCCGGCATGGCCGACCACGACGCTGAGATCGCGCCCCTCAGTGACATGCGCCAGTGCCTCGACCTGCTCGTTAGACAAGACCAGGCCGCGCCTTTCGGCACGCGCCAAAGCGGCTGCACGGTCCGCGTCGCGCACCTCATGGCGCTCCCGTTCCGCCATCCGCTCAGCGGCGACGTGCAGGCGCCGTTCCGCCTCGATCATTCCGCGGGTGGTGAACCGATCCTCGCCGCGGGCGTCCTTGCCGAGTTCGACCAGATCGGGTGCTCCCTGCATGGCGCTGGCCACCTGGTTGAACTGGTCGAGTCCGTCACTGTGCCGGTGGGCGAACTTTGCCAAGTCACGGCGCGTGAAGGTCGATTGCTGCAGGGTGATGGCCTCTAACCCGACGCCGGGATCGGCGATGATCCGCGCGCCATTGTTCCGCGCGATCTCGCGGTGCATCTCGGCCCGATCGGCCTCACCGCCTTCGCCTGGGATGTCCCGGACCTCGATCCGTTTGGCCGGCGCGCCGATCTGGCTTTGCGGCTCCAGCGCAATGCCCTGGTCTTCCAGACTGCGATGGTCGATCCGCGCATCGATGTCGAGCTCGGCCAGGCGCTCGTTGGCGAGCTCCGCCCAGCGTCTGCGCCAACGCTCGATCATCTCGGTGCGGTTCCACTCCCGGACCTTTTGGCCAAAGCCCTTCTCGTCGACCGCGCGCATGGTCAACATCACGTGGGCATGAGGCTTTGGCAGGCCATCTTCCGCCCTGTCCCAATGCACATTGAGGTCGGCGATCATGCCCAGGCCGACGAACTCGCCGCGAACAAAGTCGCGGGCAAGCTCGATGCCTTGCGCCTCACTCAGCTCGCGTGGAAGGGCAAACTCGACCTCACGGGCCAGCTGGGCGTCCTTGCGGACTTCGAACGCTTCGACATCGTTCCAGAGCCGCTCGCGGTCGCTCCACGCCTCCGGAGCATTCTCCGGCAGCATCACCTCGGAATGGACGACGCCGCGCTTTCCAGAAAAATCCTGATCGCGGCCGAGCCGCTCGTCGCGCAGCCGCGAGCCCGAGCGGTAGGCGGCTGAAGCCACCGCGCTGCTCCCGGCCTTGCGGCCAATGACCTTGACGTGAAGATGATAGATCGCCATCGCGATCAGATCACTGGCACAGCGAAGCGTATGTCGGCACGACGTATAAGCGCGCCCTCCTCGAAAAAATCTCGGGAGGGATCGCACCGTCTCAAGCCGTCCTGACGACCTTACAGCATTCCGCGGTATGCTCGCCTATCATTTCTCCATCGAACTCATGGAGACGACGATGCGCAAGCCACGCGACTTTGACGCGGACCTGAAGGCACTCGAAGACAAGGCGCGCGGGCTGAAAATTCGCAAGGTGCGCCAGCTCGGCGAACTGGTTGTCGCGACCGGAGCTGACACTCTCACCGCCGAAGAGCTAGCCGGCGCGCTGCTTGTCCTGGCCGAGACGAAAGAGGCCGGAAAGAGGGAGGCTTGGGCCAAGCGCGGCGCCGCGTTTTTTCAAAGCCGGACGCGGCGAAATGGGCCAACAGCTAACCACAACAGCGACGGCGCTTCTGCGCAACCGAGCGGCCCTCAATCGGCACCGAGCCGCAAGGGCGCGACATGATATGCGCACCTGGCAAGTCGAGCGCCGCAAGCGCACACGGCATCTCATCGAACTTGGCGGCCTCGTCGTCAAAGCCGGTATCGTGGATTTGACCGGCGATGACCGTGCCATGATCTACGGCGCGCTGTGCTGGATGGCTGACAAGCTCAGAAGCGATCAAGGCAGGCACGCCCGCAAGCTGTGGGCCGCGAAAGGGAAGCAAGCCTTCGAGGCGGATCCGGAAACGCATGGCCCTACAGGGCAGAAAACGCAGGCAGATCATCGGTGACGGACGACAATGGCGGCCGGCGCGAAGACTGCCTTCACAAAGGATTCGTTTAGTATGCGATGAGCCTCAAAAGCCGCGATCCGGCAAACGTTGACGTGCCCCCGTCAAATTAGGCCAGTTGAGCTGAATTTTCCACTCATGATCCCCA
>NZ_CAFJ01000742.1 GCF_000239795.1 Bradyrhizobium sp. STM 3809
AAATGCTTTATCGCCACCCCTCCACATCGCGCCTGGCCGGCGCTTGCATGCTCTGTAGCGATCGCTATGTAAGCACTCCCCGTTGCGTCGGCGAAGGTCGGCCGGATGTGAATTTCGTCACACCCCACGGGCATCGGCGCACCAACCGGGTGCGACGTCCAATGGAGTTGACCGGTATGACCTCTCTCTTCCTGAGGCGCGGGCGCATGGCGCTCGGCGTCGCCCTGCTTGGCCTCGT
Source organism: Bradyrhizobium sp. STM 3809 (assembly GCF_000239795.1). Lineage (GTDB taxonomy): Bacteria > Pseudomonadota > Alphaproteobacteria > Rhizobiales > Xanthobacteraceae > Bradyrhizobium. Next base: position 239 of record NZ_CAFJ01000742.1, read on the forward strand.
GGTGAGTGCCGGCGTCATGACGGCGGTCTTTGCCAGGCCTACCCCGGTCCCGGCCGGGTTGCTGGGCGCGGAGTGGGAATGTGCACAGATGTTCTGGGTCACCAGCTGCACGCGAATCGTGCCGGTGGTACCGGCGTCGCGCCAGCACCACGCGCCGTATGGCGCGGCGTCCGACCTGCGCGCCGCCTGAGGCGGGAGACCGCATGAGCGACCAGGACGGGAGAGGCGGGCGAGGCGGCGCGGTCGCGGCGCTCGTCTTCGCTGCGGTCATGGTCGGCTTCGGCTTGTGGCTGGCCCATAGCCTGACGGCAGCGAGCAAGATGCAGGATTGCCTGATGTCCGGTCGCAGCAACTGCAACGTGATTGCGCCGTAACCGCGGGGGCCGCGATCGCAGCGGCGAATCAGCGCGCTGTTCGCGTATCCTGCCCGCTGCGCCTGGAACCAGCCGCAAATTTGTCGCGATTCCACTGGTTTGTCGCGGGGGATGCAATGGTGCCGACCCGTTCGGGGCCTTGCCCAGGTGGAAGCGGCGCGGCGGGGTCCCGATGATCTTGGCCGGGATCGCGCGACGGCAGATGATTGGCCAAAGAGGGGTAGGCAACCATGATTGCGTTCGATCACAAGAGATCCTGGCTGGCCGCCGCGGCGATCCTGGCTGCTGTCGCATTGCCGACCGCAAGCCAAGCCCAGGGACCCGGACAGGCACCGGACCAGGGTGGTCAGCAAGGTGGTCATCCGCTCCCGGGCCGTCCGCCGGCCGTCATCCGTCAGGGCCAGGGTCAGGGCGGGCAGCCTCAGGCGCAACAGGGGCCGCGCCAGCAGGGACCGATGATCGGGCAGCCCGGCGGACCGCCGCCGCGGTCGGCGATGCAGCCTCAGGTGCCGCCCCAAGGCCGTCCGCCGGCGCCCGTCGCGCAGCAGGGACGCCCGCCTGGACCGGGCTATGATCGTACCCATGGCTATGCCGTTGCACCGGGGCCTTCGGTCCGCGGACCGGATGCGCGCTTCGCCCGTGGCGCCATCGGTGTTCGCGACTATGGCGGACAGCCCTATCGCGGCCGGGTCGGCTGGGAAGGCGGCCGCTGGCGTCACGAGGTTCACAATGGCCGGCCGGGCTGGTGGTGGGACGTGGGCGGCGTCTGGTATTATTATCCTGAGCCGATGGAAGGCCCGCCGACCTATGTCTCGGACGATTACGCCGACGATATCGTCTACGCCCCGGCCACGGCCTATGAGGAGCCGCCACCGCCTCCGGTGGCCTACGAGCCCGCGCCGCCGCCATCCGATCCGGATCCTGCGGCCAGTGCGATCGGCGGTGCCATCATCGGCGGCGTACTCGGCGGTATCCTGACCGGCAAGCCGGGCGGGGCGGCTGCAGGCGCCGTGCTCGGCGGAGCCACCGGCGCGATCGCCGGTGCCACCGCCGCGTCGCGTCCGGGCTACTATCTCTCGCAGGGCAATTGCTATTATCGCTATCCCTCGGGCGAGTATGTCGCGGTCGATCCGCGCTCCTGCTACTGATCGGGCACGTCCGGCGCCGATCACCGCAGCGCTCGGCCGCACCGCTGAACCCGGACGCGGCTGCCGCGACTGATGAGCGAAGCGGACCTGATCTCGAGCCGCCGCCGGACCTCCGCAAAGGTCCGGAGCGGGACTTGGAACGAATCCTGTTAGGCTCCGCTTCAAGGCGAGGTGAGAGTTTCCGAAGCAATGACCAAGGCGTCCAAGCTGGTTGCCGCGAAGGGCAGCAAGGTTCTTCTGGTCCGGCGACGAATCGACGGCCGCTGGATGTTTCCGGGCGGCCGCAAGCGGTCGCGCGAGACCGCGAAGGACTGCCTGAAGCGTGAGATCAAGGAAGAGTTGCCGAAGCTCAAGCTCGGCCGGCTGCGGCTGTGGAAGGAAGTCACGGCCAAGAACAAGCGGTCCGGGCGCAAGATGAGCGACGCGATCTTCATCGCCAAGAACGCCAAGGGGCGGCTCGAGATCGGCGACAAGAAGGAGATCGACCGTGCCGTCTGGCAGAAGCCCTACGGGCTCAGCCTGACCCCGACCTCGCGCTACATCCGCGACCGGCTGTTTCCGCGCAAGGCGGACTGACCGGCCGGCGCACGCGGAACGCCTGACGGTTTCCGGCGTTGTCTGTCCATGACTTACGAAAGCACAGCCAGACCGCCACGCGTCCTCACGCCCGAAGAACGCCGGGCGCGCGATGCCATGCGCAGGGCCGATGCCGAGCAGGCCATGCGCGAGCATGAGGAGGCCCAACGGGCCTTCTACCGGAACCGCGAACGCCTGCGCGCCGAGCGCCTGGCGCGCGAAGCCGCCGCCGAGAAGAGCGGCTGAGCACGAAGGGCTCAGCCCGCCGGACGTGTCCGGAATGCGTTGGCCATGCGCAGAAACGCGCGATCGAGCAGGTCGTACATGTCGCCGGTGATGTCGCAATCGAACATCGCCCGGCGCATGCACGTCATCCATTCGTCGCGCTCGGCGTCGCCGATCGGAAACGGCCGGTGCGCCGACATGATGCATCTGTGCTCGGCGCGCTGGAAATACAGCGGCGGCCCGCCCAGCCAGCCGCTCAGGAATTCGAACAGCAATTGCCGGATCGGACCGAGGTCGGCATCGTGCATGGCGCGGATGCGGCGCGCATCCGGCTCTTCGTCCATGATCGCGTAGAAGCGGTCGGCCAGGCGCCGCACCCCCGCTTCCCCACCGATCAGGTCGTAGGGCGTCGCCTCGACCACCACCGCTTCGCTGGCTTGCTCCACCGCCGTCATTGCATCTCGCGTCCGTTCGCCCCGCCGCAGCCAATAGGCGACAGGCGCCTTTCGCCTTGATCTGCATCAAAGGCGACATGGCGATGGCCGCCGCGCGGCGGCGCCGCGGGCGTTGGTAACGAGAGCGCGCTGACGCTAGCGCAGGTTGGCTTTGACGATGCGCTGCCGGTCGGTGTCGGCTGCGATCTGGCGCAGCGTCTGGCGCAGCAGCGCGAGGTCGACCGGCTTGGAAAATGGCGGGTAGACGTTGAGGCCGAGGATCTTGCCGGCCCGCACGGTGACGTCGCGGGTCTGGTCGTCGGAGCCGCTGATGATCAGGATCGGCGTGCGCGACCTCATGTCGGCCAGGAGCTGCAGCACTTCGGTCCCGGAACGCTCGCCGAGATTGAGGTCCAGGGTGATGCACTCGAAGCTGCGCCGGCGCAGCACGTTCATGGCGCCGTCGACCGAGTTCACGCCTGTCGTCGCAAACCCCGCCTGGACGGCGATCTTGCGCAGGATCGACAGGTGAACGTCGGCATCTTCGATCACGAGAAGTTCGTTCAGCATGGTCCCCGCGCGGCTCGGTGTCGGCTCTTGATGGGCGCATGGAGCTTAAGAGTCGGTTTCTGAGTTCCACGTAAATTTTCAATCCCGTAGAATTACGGAAAATTCTGCACGGCATCGTGTATTGTCGGGTGCGGCGGCGAACACTCCCCCGGCAATCGATCTGTCGCGATGCGACCGCCCCGGATCGGTGTCGTCCCGGCCAGCGGCTATAGGGGCGCGCCAGATTGTGACCGCACCCTGCGCCGAGACGTCAGCAATCGTCATCGCAGCGCCTCCGGCGCCCGAGCTTTGCGGGTCGGCTCGCCCTCGACAACA
>NZ_CAFJ01000741.1 GCF_000239795.1 Bradyrhizobium sp. STM 3809
CAAAACCGCAGGCAGCGTGCTGAACGGCGCTCGCTGTAATTGTGCGCCCGCCATCGCCTTTCATTGATAGTTGAGAACCGACGCCTGCAATATGAGCCACTTCACATCCGCCGGCGGACACTCATCGAAACGATAAGAAACCTTCTCAAATTTGAGATCATCTCTCCCTAACACGGCCCGGCAGCGGCAGTGCGGCCGCACGAGGTGGGGACGAGAATGTCTTTCGACAATTCAAACGACAAGAATTCGACGGCGGATCATCCGGCTGACGGCGTCGATCGCCGCACGCTGCTGCGCAACGCTGTGGGCGTGTCGGCGCTCGGGCTCGGTGCCAGCCTGCTGCCCGGCCAGGCCGCGCATGCGCATTGGCGCATGCATCCTCATCATCATCACGTGACGACCAGCTTTGCGCTCGCGGTGCTGCCGGACACGCAGTTCTATTCGCGCTATGCCACGACCGAGGAGGGCCAGGCCTATCAGCGCCAATATGGCAGCACGCCCTACCCGGCGCAGACGCAGTTCATCGTCGACAACGCAGCGAAATATCACATCCCGTTCACGATCCATCTCGGCGACGTCGTCGACCAGTCCAAGCATCCGCAGCAATGGGCCGTGGCCGATGCCGCGATGAAGCTCCTGGAGAACGCCGGCCGCCCCTATTCCGTGCTCGCCGGCAATCACGACGTGCTGCAGGCGCTGGAGTTCGAGAGCGCGGCGAGCCAGGGCTCGGGCACCGACGCGCAGCGTGCCGCCTCCGAGCCGTATCTGTCGTGGTTCCCGACCAGCCGCGCCGCCAAGCAGCGCACCTTCCTGGAGCGCCATCCGAGCGGCTGGCACGAGGCGCATGTGTTCCACGCCTGCGGCGTCAGCTTCATGGTGCTCTCGCTGTCCTGGCGCGCCTCGGACGATGCGATCGCCTGGGCGCGGAGCATGATCGCCCGCTATCCGATGCTGCCGGTCATTCTCGCCAACCACCAGCTCCTCAACATCGCCAATGACGGCGTGAGCCCGCTCGAGGTCGCCTATGGCCAGTATCTGTGGGACAAACTGATCCGCAGCAACGACCAGATCTTCATGACGCTGAACGGCCATTATCACGGCGGCGCGCATCTCGTGAAGTTCAACGACTTCCGCAATCCCGTGCACCAGATGGTCGTCGACTATCAGATGGCCTATCAGGGCGGCAACGGCCTGATGCGACTGTACGAGTTCGACTTCACCGCCAACAAGATCGACGTCGCCTCGTTCTCGCCCTGGGTGGTCGAGAAGCCGAAGGACAGCCTCAAGCAGTTCGACCGGGCGTGGCTGACCGAGGACAATCACGAGTTCACGATCGAGATCGACTTCGAGCGCCGCTTCTCGCGCTTCACCCGCTTCTGCCATCTCCCGGCCTTCGCCGGCACGCCGATCCTGCCGCGGGTGAAGCAGGACCTCTACGCCAACTACACCGAGCAGCCCGAGCCGGTGGTGGTGCCGCCGGCCAACGAGCAGGACTATCCCGTCATCGCCGAGACGGTGGCGCATTGGCGGATCACCTCGTCTTCGATCGGTACGGCCGTTCCCGCCGGCACGGCACTGGCCGACCTCACGGCCGCCAACCCGATGCAGCGCGCCTCGCTCACGGGAGCAGCTCAGGTCGCCGACGTCGCCTTCACCGCCGACAAGCACCGGCTGTCGTCGGCCGCGGGCAGCGTGCAGTTCCTCAACACCACGCACCAGGGCGCAGGCCGCTTCAGCTGGTTCACGACCGCAGCCAACGCGCCGATCAACGCCGCAACCTTTGCCCAGGGCTACACGGTCGAAACCTTCATCAAGATCGATCCGAACTGGAAGGCCGCCGATCACGCCTGGTGCAACATCCTGACCCGCTTCGGCAACCGCGGCTGGCTGCCGAACTATGCCGGCGGTGATCCGGAATCGCCGCCGATCCTGTTCGCGATCTCCAACCTGCGCGAGGTGCAGTGGGAGATCGTGCCGTCGAGCGCGACCAGCCAGCCGCAGACCGACTGGTCCGGCGAGATCATGCTCAACACCTGGTATCACCTCGCGATCGTCAACGATCCCAAAGACAATTCGACCGTGCTCTACATCGAGGGCGCGCCGGTCGTGCGCAGCGTGATCGGCGGCAATGGCCTCGCCAGCGTCGCGGCGTCCCAGCCCTGGGCGCTCGGCTGCGGCTGGTGGGACCGCGCGCCGTCGGACGGCTTCATCGGCAGCATCGGCGAGGTGCGCGTGGTGTCGAAGCCGCTGGCGCCGAACCAGTGGCTGACCGCGCGCCGCGCCAGCGCCTGATCTCAACAGCATCCCATAAAGCAAAACGGGCGCCCGCAAGGGCGCCCGTTCGTATTGGAGCTTGATTGATCCGGCCGAAGCCGGATCGCCTGGAGATCAGCGCTTCGAGAACTGGAAGGAGCGGCGGGCCTTGGCCTTGCCGTACTTCTTACGCTCGACGACGCGCGAGTCGCGGGTCAGGAAGCCGCCCTTCTTGAGGACGCTGCGCAGCTCCGGCTCGAAGTTCGTCAGCGCCTTGGACAGGCCGTGACGGACCGCACCGGCCTGGCCGGACAGGCCGCCGCCGGCGACCGTGCAGATCACATCGTACTGGCCCTTGCGGGCGGCGACGACCATCGGCTGCTCGATCATCATGCGCAGCACCGGACGGGCGAAGTACACTTCGATGTCGCGGGTGTTGACGGTGACCTTGCCGGAGCCCGGCTTGATCCAGACGCGGGCGACCGCGTCCTTGCGCTTGCCGGTGGCATAGGCGCGGCCGAACTTGTCGACCTTCTTCTCATACTTCGGAGCGTCCGGGGCCGAGACGGCGCCCTTGAGCTGCGACAGCTGATCGAGAGACTGGATGCTTTCGGCCATCTTATGCGGCCCTCGTGTTCTTGCGGTTCAACTTCGCGATGTCGATCTTCTCGGGGTTCTGCGCCTCGTGCGGATGATCAGGTCCGCCATAGACACGCAGATTGCCCATCTGCACGCGGCCGAGCGGGCCACGCGGGATCATGCGCTCGACGGCCTTCTCGAGCACGCGCTCCGGGAAGCGGCCCTCGAGGATCTGGCGCGCGGTGCGCTCCTTGACGTGACCGACGAAGCCGGTGTGCTTGTAGTACGTCTTCTGCTCGCGCTTGCGGCCGGTGAATACGGCATGCTTGGCGTTGACGATGATGACGTTGTCGCCGCAATCGACATGCGGGGTGTAGATCGGGAGGTGCTTGCCGCGCAGCCGCATGGCGACCAGCGTGGCGAGACGACCGACGACCAGACCCTTGGCGTCGATCACGACCCACTTCTTCTGGACCTCGGCCGGCTTTGCCGAAAAGGTTTTCATGAGAGATATCCGTGACAGGGAGAATGCGGCGCGGGTGACGCGCCGAACTGGTCGCAGCTTCTAGAGAAGCGCCCTGCATTCGTCAACGCCATCGAAGCAAAATTCCTGCAATAAAATCAGTCACTTGCAAATATGGTGCAATAATACCCTCAAAAACCTCACGTATTCGGAATGGAGTAGGTCGCCGTGACATGGGCGATAGGGTCTGGCGATTCCCCTGACAGCAGAGAGACTTCGCCCACGGCCAGCCGCTTGCCGAGCTTCAGCAGCCGTGCCTCGGCCAGTACGTNNGNNNCNGNNGNNNC
>NZ_CAFJ01000740.1 GCF_000239795.1 Bradyrhizobium sp. STM 3809
CAGCGAAAGGCACCGGTCTGCGCATTCTCCTCGACGGACGCCTCAATGCGGGCGATCATGGCGTCGGACATGGCGTATCTCCCATCAAATTTGTTGTTGATCGGGGTCAGCACTGCCGACCCCGACGTGAGTGAGGTTCAGGCGGCTATGACATGCTCGCGATTGACGATGGTTGACGGCGCCTGCGCCGTTTCCTTCGTGAGAACGATGTCGAACGTGGCGCGGGCGAAGGGCTTGTTCAGGCCGGCCTTGCGGATCTCGTCCGGACTCTTGATGCGTTCGAGGGTGACGATCAGTTCCTCACGGGTGCCAAATGCGAAGTCGGTGTAGAGATACTTGTCGCCGGTGAAATTGAACTGCGTGGTCAGCTGGCGGTAGCCCGGCGCCGAAATGAAATAGTGGACGTGGGCGGGGCGCTCGGCATGGCGGCCGAGCAGGTTCATCAGTTCGCGCGTCGCGCTTTCGGGCGGACAGCCATAGCCGTTCGGAACGATCGACCGCGCGAGATAGCGGCCCTTCGAATCGGTGGCAATCCGCCGGCGGAGATTGTAGGGCGCCTGCTCGCCGTCGATGAAGGAGTAGCCGCCTTTCGAATTGGCGTGCCAGACGTCGACGATCGCGCCTGGAATGGCATTGCCGTCTTCGCCACGGACCGTTCCGGAAATGATCAGGACTTCGCCGGGATCAGTCCCGTCGTCCATCCGGGCTTCACCCGTGGTGAGCGGAGCACCTGCAACGTAGAGCGGTCCCTCGATGGTACGCGTGGTACCACCGTTGATCCCGGCGAGACGTTCGGCCTCGTCGAGCCGCAGATCGAGGAAATGCTCCAGTGCGACGCCGGGGATCATCAGGCCGAATTCGTTGTTCTTCGCTGTCTTCGTCAGCAAGCCGACAGCGGCCCAGAATTCGTCCATCGACACGTCGCATTCGTCGATGACCTGCATCAGTCGATAAAGCAGGCGTTCGGTCACTTCCTTGACGCGCTTGTTGCCCTTGGCGTTGTCGGCGCCGGCGGCTCGCGCGGCCAGTTCCTTCATGACAGTCTTCGAGATCAGATCGGCAGGCATGGCGTTCCTCCTTGGTTGCGTGTGTTGTTTATTGATCGCCGTCGTGAACGGATGATGGATGTCGGCACAGCGCCGTGATGCTGATCTCCATGAAGGGGAACAGCGGCAGGGTTGACAGGATATCGTGCAATTCCTGCGCGGAGCCGACATCGAAAATGCTGGTGTTTGCGTAGCGTCCGACGTGACGCCACAGGTGCCGCCAGATGCCCGATTTCTGCAGCTCCTGCGCGCGCTCGCGCTCTTCGCGCTTCAATCGTTCGGCACGATCCACCGGGACATCGTGGGGGATACGGACCTCCATCTGCACCTGAAACAGCATGATCAGGATCCCGTCTTGAGAAGGTGGACGCTGCGTTCGCCGCGGTCACGGCGAAACTGCTTCACGCTTGCTTCATTCAATTGAATTCCGAGACCAGGCCCATCCGGAACGCCGAGCGAAAACTCGCTGTAATCGAGCGGCGTCTCGAGAATTTCTTCCGTCAGCAGGAGCGGACCGAACAACTCGGTGCCCCATTCGAGCTTGGGAAGGGTCGCGAACAGGTGCGCCGAGGCAATCGTGCCGACGGCGCCCTCGAGCATCGTTCCTCCGTAGAGACCGATGCCGGCGGCTTCGGCGATGGCTGCGACTTTCGCTCCTGCGAAAAGGCCGCCCGATTGGGCGATCTTCAGCGCGAATACATCCGCGGCGTCCTGCGATGCGATCTGAAAAGCCGTTTCGGGTCCGTTGAGCGCCTCGTCAGCCATGATCGGAATGGCAGTCTCGGCTGCCAGACGTGCCATGCTTTTCAGGTGCCTATAATGAATGGGCTGTTCGATGAGGTCGACGCCGGCGTCGGCGAGAGCAGGAAGAAGCGAGGAGGCGGTTGCCACGGACCATGCCTGGTTGATGTCGACGCGCACCGAAGCGCGGTCGCCGAGCGCGCGCTTGATCGCCGCCACGTGGGAAATGTTGGCCCGAGGGTCGCCCTTGCCGATCTTCAGCTTGAAGATGTTGTGACGCCGGCGCGCCAGCATGTCCTCGGCTTCGGCGATGTCCGTCTGCGTATTGCCGCTAGCCAATGTCCATGCGACCGGCAGGCGGTCATGATGGCGAGACCCCAACAGCGTCGAGGCGGAAAGGCCGGTTCGCTTGCCGAGCGCATCGACGAGAGCGGTCTCGACCGCACATTTTGCGAAGTGATTGCCTTGGACCGAGCGGCCAATGGCCGTCATCGTCTGGCCGATCCGGCTCGGATCGCACGCGAGAAGGATCGGTTCAAAATAGGTGTCGATGGCAAGCTTCATGCCCTCGGGGCTCTCTGGCCCGTAGGCCAGGCCGCCGATCGTTGTCCCTTCGCCAATACCGACCACGCCATCCGACATATGGAGCCGAACGATCATGAGCGTCTGGCGGCTGATGGTCGTCATGGCCAGCTGGTGCGGGCGAATGGTCGGCAGGTCGATCAGGAAAGTCTCGACCCGTTCGATGTCTGGCTTGGATCGCGGCACGGCGTGCTCCTTGTGATGGGGCGACGCTAGTTGCGGTCGGGCTTGAAACACAGGATTGATTGCGTCTATTTTTATACCTGTCAGGTATCAAGGGTCCGAGGGGGGCGCATGGAACTGCGGCATTTGCGGTACTTCACCATGGTCGCCGCGGAGGGCTCCTTCAGCCGCGCTTCCGAAAAGCTGAACATCGCCCAGCCGCCGTTGAGCCGGCAGGTGCAGCAGCTAGAAGAGGAGCTTGGCGTTCGGCTGCTCGACCGGGGTCGTCCCCTCACATTGACCGAGCCGGGGCGCTATCTGTTCGAGCAGAGCCGCCAGATTCTTCAGCGCGTTGACGAAATGAAATCGATGACGCGCCGTATCTCGAAGGGCATGGTTCTGCAGTTCAACATCGGCTTTGTCGCTTCTACGCTCTACGGCTCCCTGCCGGAGATCATCCGTCGCTTCAGAGAGCAGGTTCCCGGTGCGAATGTTCAGCTTCTCGAAATGACGACCCTCGAGCAGGTTGCTGCATTGAAGGACGGGCGCATCGATGTCGGCTTCGGACGCCTGCGCTTTGATGATGAAAAGGTCCTGCGCCACGTCGTTCGCGAGGAAGCCCTGTGCGTGGCCGTGCCGATCGGCCACCCCCTTGCCAAGTCAAAGAAGAAACTCAAATTGCGCGAGACCGCCGATGAGTCTCTCATCATCTATCCCAGGACGCCGCGCCCGAGTTATGCAGATCAGGTGCTCGGGTTCTATCGTGACGCGGGATTCGAACCGACGATTGGAATGGAGGCGCGCGAGTTGCAAACCGCTCTCGGGCTGGTGGCCGCAGGGGCCGGAATATGCGTGGTGCCGGCATCCGTTCGACGGCTCGGACGCGACGACATCAAGTTCATCGAGCTGGACGAACCCAACCTGACGAGTCCGATCATCATGAGCCAGCGACGGAACGACACGTCGGTGTTTCTCAAGAGGATCTCCGACCTCGTCGCCGAGCTCTCGAAATAGGTCGGTCAACGGAACGGCGGCAGACTACGCGAGGTCATGGGTCAAGCCCCCGATTCATCCTGCGAAAGGCTTTTGGCCGGCTCCGCATTCGGCAGATGCCAATCGTAGCGCAGAGCCACCAGGCGCAGGCCTGTTGCAAGCACCGCTCCGATCGGAGCGACGATGACGACCGGAACGCCGACCGAAGCTCCGAGCGTCAGGACGAGCGCTCCAGCCAATGCCGCCAGAGCATAGACATCACGGTGCAGTACCATCGGCGGTCGCTGACTTAGGATATCGGCGGCGACGCCACCGCCGATCGCCGTGAACACGCCGAGCAGCGCTGCGAAGATCGGTGACAGCCCCGCTTGCAGTGCCTTCTGCGCTCCGACGACGCAAAACAGGCCCAGTCCGATGGCATCGAAGAAGATGACCGGTTTCGATAGTCTGACAATCCAGCCATAGCGATAAAAGCAGATCACGCCAGCAATCAAGGCTATGACAACATAGGCACCGTTCAGGAAGGCGGCGGGTGGCGTTGCTCCGATGATGACGTCGCGCGTAATCCCTCCTGCGACGGAAGCGACGAAGGCCAGGAAGATCGCGCCAAACACGTCCATCCGGCTCTCAACAGCCCGCGTAGCGCCGCTCAAGGCGAAGGCGAATGTGCCGACAACGTCCAGGATCGAGAATAGCATCGGTGTCTACTTCTTTGCCTTGCGCGTGCCTCTGGTGGTGTAGTTGTCTTCCAGTCGTTTCAGCTCGGCAGGAAATTCCAGAGTCAGCCAGTTCGTGAGCTTGTCCAGAATTCTGCGGAAATCCGCCCGCTCTGATGCGGAGAGTCTCGACAGGATGAGACCCTCGAGTTCCAGGCTCAACGGGTCCGCCCTTTTGCGGAGCGCATCGCCTGTTTGCGTGATGTAAAGCTGGAATTTTCGCGCATCCCTTTCATCGAGCTCTCGGCGAACGAGTGCACCCTTGATGAGACGGGACAGAATGCGCGACGTGGCTGTCCGTTCGAACCGGGTCCTTTGCGCCAGCTCGGTGAATGTGATGCCCGGCTGATCGCCGATCAGTCTGAGAACGCGCAGTTCGTGCACATCCAGACCGAACCGTTTCCTGAACAGCTTCGCGGCAGGAGAGATTGCATCTTCGGCGATGGAAGCCAGCTGGTAGGTGAAGCTTTGGCGCAGCACGGTGGGACCGGTCTCGAGGTGATCACCCATGATTTGGGTATAGTTCTATATCCCCCATGCTATTGCAAGATGAAATAGTTGCAATATGCAATAAACGGACTGAAGACGACAAAATCGCCGG
>NZ_CAFJ01000739.1 GCF_000239795.1 Bradyrhizobium sp. STM 3809
AAAGAGATGAGTAAGAAACTGCAACCGTCACATGCGATGGCCCTGCCCTCCAGAGGAGGGTGGCAGCGGGTTCCGCGGCAAGTGTTAGACAGATCCGAGGACCAGCTGGAATTCCGACAGGCCCCTCCCCCCCGTTGCCAACCGTGCGGCAACTGGCAATAAACAGCGCTTTCCGGGCCGGCCTCGCCGGCCCGTCGACCCGGAGGCATGATGATGACGACGAGACCGGCCGCAAAATCATCCGACAAGGATGCCTGGCGCGTCGGCGTGCTGTTCTCACGCAGCGGCCTGATGCAGGTCACGGAGTCCGAGCATTTCTTCGGCACGGCGCTCGCGATCCAGGAGATCAATCAGGCGGGCGGCGTGCTCGGCCGCGAGATCGAGGTCATCGCCTATGATCCGGGCTCGCAGCCCGAGACGTTCCGCAAGCTCGCCGACCGGCTGCTGACCGAGGACGGCGCCTCCGTGATCTTCGGCTGCTCGACCTCCGCCGAGCGCAAGGCGGTGCTGCCCGCGATCGAGCGCCGCAACGGCCTGCTCTGGTACCCCTCGCTCTACGAAGGCTTCGAATACTCGCCGAACGTGATCTACACCGGACCGGCGCCGAACCAGAATGCGTTCCAGCTCGCCGAATACATCGTGCGCAAGCACGGCCCGCGCGTCTATCTGATCGGCTCGGACTATATCTACCCGCGCGAGTCCAACCGCATCATGCGCGACCTCGTCGAGTCCTATGCCGGCCGCGTCGTCGGCGAGCAATATGTGACAATGGAGGCCACCGACGCCGAGCTGACGCGCGGCCTCGACGCCATCCGGGACACCGCACCCGATGTCGTGTTCTCGACCATCGTCGGCCGCACCGCGCAGCGCTTCTACCGGATGTATGCGCAGGCCGGCTTCGATCCGAAGCGCCTGCCGATCGCCAGCCTCACCATGGCGGAGGGCGAGGTGCGCGCGATCGGCGCCGAGCACTGCGTCGGCCATCTCACGGCGGCGAGCTATTTCGGCACGCTGGCGCGCGACAGCAACGACCGCTTCAAGGCGGCGTTCGCGGCCGCCTTCGGCAGCGAGACGCCGGTCAGCATGTGGAGCGCGTCGGCCTATGCGCAGATCAAGCTGTTTGCGCGGGCGCTGGAGCAGGCCGGCAGCCTCGACACGCAGAAGCTGGTGGAGGCCGCGCTCGGCCTCAGCCTCGAGGCGCCGGAGGGACCGATCCGGATCGATCCCGACAACAACCACGTCTGGACCACGCCACGGATCGGCCGCGTCCGCGCCGACGGCCAGTTCGACATCGTCTGGGAGAGCAAGAGCCCGATCAAGCCCGATCCCTATCTCTCGGTGTCCCCGATCGGCGGCCGCTGGCTGAGCGAAGAGGCGCTGTCCGCATGAGACCGGATGACCGCATGAAGCCCGGCGTGCGCCGCCTCATCGAGGAGCTGCGCGGCGCCCGCGTGCTGGTGATCCATCCGCGCGATGCCGAGGGCGACGCGCTGATCGACCAGCTCAAGCGCATCGGCTGCAACGTCCGCGGCGTGTGGCCGCCGCCGGCCGCGATCCCGCACGACATCGACACGGTGTTCCAGCTGATCGAAACCTCGGAGGAGATGATCTTTCCCGAAGGCACGACCGAGCATCCGCTCACCTTCATCGCCATCGTCGACTACGAAAATCCGACCATCCTGAAACGGCTGCTCGACAGCAATGCGCATGGCGTCGTCAACAAGCCGATCCGCTCGTTCGGCATTCTCTCCTCTCTTGTGCTGGCGCGCTCGCTGCGCGGCTACACGCGCCGGCTCGAAGGCAAGGTGCAGAAGCTGGAGGAGACGCTGAAGGCGCGACGCGACGTCGACAAGGCGGTGAAGATCCTGATGGGGCTGAAGCAGATCGGCGAGGTCGAGGCCTATGAGCTGATCCGCGCGCAGGCGACGCAGAAGCGCGTCGCGATGGCCGACATCGCGATCTCGATCATCAATGCACAGGAGACCCTGGGTGGATTGGGAGTGCTCGATGCCCCGGCCTCGCGCTGAGCGCACATTGTCGCGCCCATGGGTTGGGCAGCGGCGGCCTCAAATTTTTGCAAGCGACGGCGTTGACTTCGTATCGCGCATTTGAGTTACTTGGGGCGGTTGCGGACATCGGATGTCCGCCAATGGCCGGTCGGCCATTTCACATCAGGCTATGCAGCCCTCGCATTGCGCCGCAAGGCGCAGTCGGGGGCTTTTTGTTTGGCGCGCGCGACCCACGCGAACGCAACGGAGACTCGTGCCTTGACGACGGATGACGACAGCAAACTGCGGATCGCCTGCATCCAGATGCAGCCGATGGTCGGCGAATTGGAAACCAACCTCGCCCACAGCCTCGATCTGATCAAACAGGCAGTGGCGCAAGGCGCCAAGCTCGTGGTGCTGCCCGAGCTCGCCTCAAGCGGCTACGTGTTCAAATCCCGCGAGGAGGCCTTCGCCGCCTCCGAGACCATCCCCGGCGGCCCGGCGGTGACCGCCTGGAGCGAGATCGCAGCGAAACACGGCCTGCATCTCGTCGCCGGCATCTGCGAGCGCGAGGGAACGAAGCTCTACAACAGCGCGGTGCTGATCGGGCCGAAGGGCTACATCGGCACGTTCCGCAAGGTGCATCTGTGGAACGAGGAGAACCTGTATTTCGAGCCCGGCAATCTCGGCTTTCCCGTCTACCATACCGAGATCGGCCGCATCGGCATGGCGATCTGCTACGACGGCTGGTTCCCGGAGAGCTATCGTCTCAACGCGCTGCAGGGCGCCGACATCGTCTGCGTGCCGACCAACTGGGTGCCGATCCCCGGCCAGGCCGAGGGCCGCGAGGCGATGGCCAACATCCTGGCGATGGCGGCCGCCCATTCCAACTCCATCTTCATCGCCTGCGCCGACCGCGTCGGCGTCGAGCGCGGCCAGCCGTTCGAGGGCCAGAGCCTGATCCTCAGCTACACCGGCTGGCCGGTCGCAGGCCCCGCGAGCCGCGACAAGGAGGAGATCGTGATCGCCGACGTCGCGCTCGGCGAGGCCCGCCGCGCCCGCAACTGGAACGCCTTCAACCAGGTGCTGCGCGACCGCCGCTCCGACGTCTACGACGAGATGCTCGGCAGCGAGGTCAAGCGCGGCTGGTACTGAGAACTTCCCGACCGTTTCCATTCGACCATTCACGGAGGACAATCGATGACATCGCGTTTGCTCACCACATCACTCGCGCTCGCCCTCGCGGCGACCGCGCTTTCGTCCGCCTTTGCCGCCGATCCGATCAAGATCGGCGTTCCCGTCGGCCTGTCCGGCGCCAACTCCGTCGTTGCGCCGTCGGTGGTGCAGTCCGCCGAGCTCGCGGTCGAGGAGATCAACGCCAAGGGCGGCGTGCTCGGCCGCAAGCTGGAGCTCGAGGTCGCCGATGACGCTTCGGGTGCCGCCGGCGCGCAGAAGGCATTCGACGCGCTGATCTTCCAGAAGAAGGTCAATGTGCTGATCTCGATGGAGACCAGCGCGGCGCGTAACGCCGGCCTGCCGATCGTCGCCCGCGGCAAGACGCCCTATATCTACACCTCGTTCTATGAGGGCAAGTCCTGCAGCCCCTATCTCTATGTCAACGCCTGGGTGCCGGACCAGCAGGTACCGCCGATCGTCGACTACTTCAACAAGGAGAAGAAGGCGAAGAGCTACTTCCTGATCGGCTCCGACTACGCCTTCGGCCGCGGCATGCTGGCTTTCACGAAGATGTACATCGAGAAGACCGGCGGAAAGGTGGTTGGCGAGGAATACCTGCCGATGGACGGCTCCGACTGGACCTCGATCATCTCCAAGCTCAAGGCCTCCGGCGCCGACGCGCTGATCACCTCCACCGCGGGCGGCGCGCCGAACGTGACCCTCACCAAGCAGCTCCGCGCCGCCGGCGTGAACCTGCCTTACGGCAATCTCGCCGTCGACGAGGGCACCGCCAAGGGCATGGGCGCTGACGCCGCCGGCATCTATCTGTCAGCCTCCTACGTCACGGGCATCGATACGCCGGCCAACAAGACCTTCCTGGCCTCGATGGCCAAGAAGTTCGGCGCCGAGTTGAAGACGCCGAATGATCTGTCGGTGCCGCAGTACGAGGCCGTCTACGCCTACAAGGCGGCGGTCGAGAAGGCCGGCAGCACCGACCAGGACAAGGTTCTGAAGGCGCTCGCCGAGGTTTCGGTCGACGGTCCGCGCGGCACGATCAAGATGGACAAGCAGCGCCACGCGCCGCTGACCATGTATCTCGGCCAGGTCCAGGCCGACGGCAGCGTCAAGGTGATCCAGAGCTTCGCCAACGTCGATCCCGGCGCGCAGTGCCCGGGCAAGTCCTGAGCGATCAAGTCCTGAGCGATCCGATCCTGATCGCGTATGATCTTGCGGGGCGGACTTGAGGCCCGCCCCGCTTCTCTCAAGTGGAACTGACCATGCTGACCGTCGCCCTCGATGCCGTCACGACGGCCGCCATGCTCTTCATCATCGCCGCCGGTCTTCTGATCGTGTTCGGCGTGATGAAGATCATCAACTTCGCCCACGCCGCCTTCCTGACCGTGGGAGCGTATGCAGCCCTGGTTGGTGCACAGCTGAACCTGCCGTGGTTTCTGATCCTGCCGCTGGCGTTCGTCGCTGGCGCTGTCTGCGGCGGCATCACCGAGATCGTGATCGTCCGCCGTCTCTACAAGCGCCCGCTCGACGCGATCCTGGCCACCTGGGGGCTCGGCATCGTGCTGGGACAGCTGATCACCCTGACATTCGGCCGCGAGGT
>NZ_CAFJ01000738.1 GCF_000239795.1 Bradyrhizobium sp. STM 3809
CCCGTGATCCGCGGCCCCGGGGCGTCAATATGCAAAAACAAAACTGTATCGTTTTGATCTGCGTCAAGCCGGCGCCGCGGAGCCGCGGCATCGCGCGCACGCTTGCGTGACCATGGCGCGGCGCGCGGCGACGCCTGCGGGCGCACCATCGCGATGGCGATGCGTGGCTTTCAGATGTTATTCTTCAGCTCGACAGGAGCGCACGAGATGCCGCCGACATGACCGCTGCCGAATTCCGCGCGCTGGCGCTGTCGTTCGCCGGAACCAGCGCAGCGCCGCATTTCGATCGCACGGCGTTCAAGCGGCACCGGACGTTCGCCACGCTGGCCGGCGACGGCGCCTCCGCCAACGTCCTCCTCACGCCCGACGAGCAGGAGCATTATGCCGGCCTCGCGCCGGGCGCGTTTCGCCGGGTCCCCAACAAATGGGGCGATCAGGGCTGGACCACCGTGACGCTGGCGGTGGTCGACGCCGGACTGTTGCGAACCGTCGTCGAGAGCGCCTGGAGCGCCGCCGACCGGCCACCGCGCAAGCCGGGCTCCGGCAAGAAGCTCCGCTGAGCCGCCAGCGCGACGTCGCGCGTCCGTCCGGCGTCAGGCGGCGCGGACGGAGGTGAGGAAGGCGCCGACCTTCTGCTTGAGATTGGCGCTTTCGGCCGACAACGAGCGCGCGGCGGTCAGCACCTGCGCCGAGGCCTGGCCGGTCTCGGAGGCGCCGCGCTGCACGTCGGAGACGCCTTGGGAGACGCGATGCGTCCCGTGCGCCGCCTGCTGGACGTTGCGCGAGATCTCCTGCGTCGCGGCACCCTGTTCCTCGATCGCGGCCGCGATCGCCGCTGCGATCTCGGAAAGCCCGTCGATGGTGTCGCCGATCTCCTTGATCGCGGCGACCGACTCGCCGGTGGCGGTCTGCATGCCGCTGACCTGCTCGCCGATCTCGCCGGTCGCCTTCGCGGTCTGCTCGGCGAGCTGCTTGACCTCGGAGGCGACCACGGCGAAGCCGCGGCCGGCTTCGCCCGCGCGCGCCGCCTCGATCGTGGCGTTGAGCGCGAGCAAATTGGTCTGCTCGGCGATGCCGTTGATCAGCGCGACGATGTCGCCGATGCTGCTCGCGGCCTTGGCGAGCTCGCCGACCCGGTCGTTGGTCCGCCGCGCCCGCGTCACGGCTTCGCTCGCCATGCGCGACGAGCTCTGCACCTGGCGGCTGATCTCGGTGATCGACGAACTCAGCTCCTCGGTCGCCGCCGCGACCGATTGCACGTTGCTGGAGGCCTCGCCGGAGGCCGCCGTGACGTTCTGCGTCAGGACCTGCGAGCGGTCGGCGCTCGCGGTCAGCGTGTCGGCGGAGCGCTCGAGATTTCCGGCCGCCTGCGACACCGTCTCGATGATCGTGCCGACCGCCTGCTCGAACTCGTCGGCGAGGCGCTGCATGTCCTGCTTGCGCTGTGCGGCGGCATTGGCCTGCAGCGCGTCCTGCTCGGCGCGCAGCCGCTGGCTTTCGACCATGCGGTCGCGGAAGAACTGCGTGGCGCGGGCCATCTGCCCGACCTCGTCGCCACGCTCGGCGCCGGGCAGCTCGACCGAGAGATCGCCCTCCGCCAGCGCCTGCATCGCCGTGCTGATCCGGCGGATGCTGCGGCTGACCGCGAAGCCGACCAGGCCGACGAGGCCGACGGCGGGCAGCGCCAGCAGCGCGATGACGCCGGCGATCTTGAGCACCATGGCGATGAAGTCGCTCCAGATGTCGTCGACGAACACACCGGTGCCGATGAAGATGTTCCAGGGCTTGAAGCCCTTCACGTAGGACAGCTTGACGGCCGTCTTCGGATCGTCGGGACGCAGCGGCCAGTCATAGGCATAGGTGCCCTCGTTCCGGGTGCGCACGATCTCGATCAGCGCGGGGATCACCGGCACGCCGCGGCTGTCCTTGATGCCGGAGACGTCCTTGCCCATCAGCTTCGGGCTCGGATGCGCGAAGCCGATCTGGTCGAAGGTGTGCGCGAACAGATATTCGTCGCCCGAGTAGCGCATCTTGAGCAGCGCGTCCTTGAAGCGCGCCTGCGCCTCCTCGCGCGACATCTGGCCGCTCGCGGCCGCGGCCTCGTACTTTTCGGCGAGACTGTAACCCGACTCGACCAGCGCCTTCAGCACCGCGACCCGGTCCTGATACATGCGCTGATACATCGACCACAGCGCGACGCCGGTAACGCAGCAGACGCCGACCGCCATCGCCAGCACGGCGCCGAGAAGTTTGGTTCTGATCGACATGTTGTTGAGCACGGCAGCTTTCCCCGAACGAGCCTGCGGGCCCGCCTGCGCGGCGCGCACGGGTGTTGGTGCAGCGGCCGGCATTGCCCGCGAGCGGCTAGAGTTGCCGTGTTGGCATTAACGCGTCGTAAAGCGTGAAGCGAAATCGATCTCTCGCGCCGCGAGCATCGGTCGTTTCGGCATCGAGGTACCGGTCGTCAAGCCGAGGTCACACCCGGCGTCCGACCATCAGCAGGATGCCGCCGATCTGCGGCAGCAGCGCGAGCAGCACCAGACGGAGCATGACGAAGTCGTCGGCGGAGGGCCTCACCGTGCCGCGCGATACCCAGGCCACCAGCTTGATGGCGGCCTCGGTCTGCGGGTCCGCGGTCTGGCTGACCGCGGCCATCGCGACATCCAGCGCCTGCCGCCGCTCGGCGACCGCCGCCTCGCGCTCCCTGCAGAACTTTCCTACGCCGCCCTTGCACTCGCGGTCCCGCGCGGCCATCGCGTCGGAGAGCGCGGTCTGCGCCGCCTGCACCGCGGGCGTGACGCGCGAGGCGCGAGCGAGCGTGACGTCGCTGATGTTGGTGGAGGCGAAGCCGATGCCGGCAGTGACCGCGAACACGAAGGTCATCAGCCACACCGCCCAGCCGGTCAGCGCAGAGGCGCGATGCCGGGCCTGCCACAGCCGCGCCGCGCAGGTCGGCATGACAAGCGCGACGAGGTCGGCGGTGACGCCGACGGCGAGGAACATGTAGCCGGCGGTGCTGTTCGAGCCGAGCGAATGCGCGAACCAGCCGTTCATCGCCATGCCGACCGCCGCCAGCGCGAGCGCGGCGAGCTGCAGCAGGATCGACGAGGCGGTGATGCGCGGCCGCGCCGGCTTCACCTGCGCAACGATCTCGTCCCCGCTCGCCGCGGGCGCTTCGCGCGGCGTCACGATGGCGGGACTCGTCGGGACCGGGGGGGCGGGCAGAGGACTCGCGGCCGCCGGGATCGCGGCTGCGGCCGCGCTGGCCGCTGCTTCTGTGCGTTGCGGCTCGGCGGCGGAGGCCTTCGCCGGCTCGTTCACGAGCTCGAGGAAGTCCGGCATGATCAAGGTCTCGGATGCCAGCATCTCGTCATCGAGCGCGGCGGCCCTGGTCTTCTCGGCCTTTTCGGCTTTCGATCTCGGCCGCGGCTTGACGACCTTGGCGCGCTTCGGGCGCGGCTTGGCCGTCTTCGGCTCTCGCCAGGGGATGATCGAGGCGACGACAGACTCATCAGCCATCGGGGCTGCTCCAGCGGTTGGCGATGGGCACGCCTCTGCGTTTGCACGCAGCGCGGATCGCGCCGGCATCGGGGTCACTCAACAGTCGGGAGATGAGCAGCGGCCCGTATCGAAGGCGGGCCTCGTGTCTTGCGGCCTGGCTGGCTTCGCGCGAAGAAATCGAGGGCATCTCACGCGCCCATCCGCCGATGATGCGGAGGGCTGCGGTCACAGGCGCCACGTAATGAGGCGGCGCCCGGAAGGTTCTGGTCCGCGCGGGGCCGGGCCGGTCAGCATTTGCCCAACACCCTTGTTCTTAACCGATGGTTAACACGGATTCGCCGGTTTCGAAACCGCGCGGCGCGTGTGGCTGGTCGAGGAGCGGTGAACAGTGGCGAGCTGCGGCTTTGGAGTCACAACTGCCGCGTGAGCGGCCGCGTGGGGTGTTGGCCGTCGCGCCAAGTGGCGTCGTTCGTGCGATAGTCGAACGCTCCGCGCCCAGACATCCACGAGACCGATGCGCGCGAACGGCCCGCCTAGCGCGCCACCAACAGCGGTGTGAGGCCACTCAGTGAGAAGCGCTGGTTCGCGCTTGTCAGAACCAGCGCGAGGTCGGGAATGTCGAAGCTCACCGCGATCCCTCCGATGTCCTTGAAATGCGGAAGCGGGATTTGCCGGACCACGTCGCCAGAGCTGATCCGGTACAGGCCGTCATGACCTGCTGCGAGCAGATCCTCGCCCGTCCGCATGAGCCCGAAGAATGCCGTCGTATGCTCTGGGATCCATCCCGTCCGTCCGTCCGCATTGCTCACGGTCTCTTCGGACACTTTACGCTCGTACAGGACGCGAACGGAGTGGTCACAGACTTCCATGATCCGTCCCGACGCAACCATGTGAACGAGGCCGACAGCAATGGCGACGCAGTCCGGCTTCCAGGGGATGCTCACGATCCCATGGATTGGCTCGTCATCGCCGATATCGAAAATGGCGCCCGTTGCGCGATCGATCCGCTTCAGGCCGCCACCGAACTCGCCGGCGTTGTAGCCGACAAAGATATGCGCCGGCGTCACCAGCATAGCTCCGACCAGCCCTGCCCTCCGCGATGGCCCGGATCCGAGCCGATACAAATAAGTGAGCGGAAACGGGAAGTTTATCGTGGCCTGCTGCTGATCGAGCGGTCTCGACGGATCGAACATGCGAGACAATTCGTCGGAGGACGAGCGGGAAAGCGTCGTCTCCGACTGCGAGCCGCCTGTGAGATTGATGATCCGCTGCTCAGTCAACAGCGTGATCGTCTCGCCAGTTGCACCAGCAGTGACCAGAGTCTCGCCACGACAGGCAATCTCAGCCACCGTCTCCCATCCTGTGCCCACGCGGCGGCGCACCGTCCACAGCGCGTTTGGGTTTGCCATCCACTGCGCGCAGGTTTTTCGCTGGGAGGTCACGATCACCACTCGTCCCTCCTGCACGAAAAGGTCCAGGACACGGTCCGGCATGGCCGCGTCGAGCCGTTCGCCATTTTCCGCGATGCTCGACAACTCGCCGTCGCTGCCGACCAGCCAGAGCCGTTGCTCGGCAAACACGGCCCGCAGGATCAGCGGATCCTGATCGGCGAGGGCTCGCCGGGCTGCCTGCGCAAAGCCAGCTAGCAGCACGAGTCCGATGAAGACGCATCTCGTCACGCGTATGATCATGTCGCGATACCTCGGCGGCTATGTGCGGGTCCGTCAGATCGATACGATCAACTGGCGGCGGCGGGAATGCATTGACGCAAAGATGCGCCGTCTGACATGTCTCCGTTTCCGGCGCGCCTGTACCTTGTACGCCCGCCCGTCCGATACTGCGGGTGCCCCTAGCGCGGGACGAGCATCAGTGCGCCGTTGTTCTGGGACGGCGGGGCTTGAGGGCCCATGAGCGCCACCAGCACGGCGTCCGACAGGTCGAAGCTGACGCCGAGCCTGCCGTCCGGCTTGAATGGGGGAAACGGCATCTGTTGCGCGCGGTCGCCTTCACCGATCTGGTACAGCCCGTCATTGCCGACCGCGAGCAGGTCGCCGCCGCGCTGCTGCAGCCCGAAGAACGCGGTCGTCTGCGCGAACCAAGGGCAATCTTTTCGCCCATCTGGCGACTCGTAGGTCGACGCCGGGATGACATGCTCATAGATCGTCCGCACCGAGCTGTCGCAGACTTCCACGATGCGCCCGCTCGCGACAAAATGGATCAGCCCGATGGCGACGGCGGTGCAATCCGGCTTCCACGGAATGGTGGCGAGACCCTTGACGTTGTGGCCGTCGATCTCATCGATCTCGGAGACCTCCCCGGTGACGCGATCGATCCGCTGCAGCCCACCACCAAATTCGCCGCCAGCGTAGCCGACGAAGACATGCTTCGGCGTCACCAGCACGGCGCTGGCCCACCCCTTCAACGGCATTGGGCGGTCGGGCGCTGGTGTTGGGGATGGCAAGGAAGTGGCCGTGTCCCATGGTCTGCCGTCGTCGATATCGACGCTTCTGCCATCCTGCAAGAACATGATGCCTCCGCCGTATCTGAAACCCTTGTTCTCCTCCAACGGCTTCGGTGCGGCGGGCTTAGCCGTGGCTGACACGGTGAAAGCCATCTCCGCTGCGCCATCATGGGCGAGGTCGATCATCCGGCTGTCCGTCAGCAGCATGGACGCCGTCGCGGCCACGAACTGCTCGCCTTTCGTGGCGATCTCGGCCACGGTCTCCCAGGCATCGCCGACGCGCCGGTGCACCATCCATCGCTCAGCGGGACGCTTGCGCCAGCCGCATTCCGGCTGGCAGGTGACGATCGCGACGCGGCCGCCTTCGACGAACAGCGCGATCGCCGGCTCAGGCGCGGTCACGTCGACACGTTCCTCGCCTTCGGCCATTTTCGACAACCGGCCCCCATCGTCGAGCAACCAGAGCCGTCCTTCGGCAAACACCGCACTGCGGACACGCGACTGCCGATCGTGACGGTCCTGCGCGATTGCGGCGTTCTGTTCGAGGAGGATGACGAGCGCGAGCAGCATCAGTCGGATGGCGGTCAACATGTGCAGAACCTCGGTCGTCCGGATCGCAGCCGCGGTTCGATACGATCAATCTGCGGCGCAGGGAAGCCGTTGGGCGTCACGAGTTGATGAGCCGATGCGCGGGGCCCGGCGGCCGGTCCGCGATTTTCATCACCACTCATCGATGCTAGGGGTCACCGCATGCCATGCCCCTGCGGATCACCGCTTCCCTTCGACCGCTGCTGCGATCGCTATCTGCGCGGTGACGCATCGCCGCCGACTGCCGAGGCGCTGATGCGGTCGCGCTATACGGCCTATACGCGCGGCGACATCGGCTACATCGCGGCGACGCTGGCCGCAGATCAGCGCGGCGCCTTCGATGCGGTCGCGGCGCAGGCCTGGGCCACGCGGGCGACTTGGCTCGGCTTGCGCATCGTGTCGACGACGCGTGGTACGGAGAGCGACCAGGACGGCGTGGTCAGCTTCGTCGCGACCTATCGCGAGGGCGGCAAGACCATCGCGCATCACGAGGTCTCGCAGTTCCGCCGCGACGACGACGGCGCCTGGCGCTTCGTTGCGGGCGACACCCGTGCCGTCGTTACCGAGCCGAAGCGCGCCACTGGCGCGAAGGTCGGGCGCAACGATCCGTGTCCCTGCGGCAGCGGCAAGAAGTACAAGTTCTGCTGCGGGCGTTAGGACCGAATGCACTACGGTGGCTGCTGGCTTCATTCGAGTTCGGTGGGGGCCCGGGCAGCCAACACCATGCGTGGAGGATCAAACGCAAAGTCGGCGTCGGGCTGCGCGAGAGCTTCAGCCAGGCCGATTTGGTCTCCAGTCAATCGCAAATAGTCCTTCATGCCAAGCAGCACATGGGTCGGGCTTCCATCTTCGGTGATGAAGACGGGACCGCTCAAGCTCGCGAGCCTTGCGCGATTCAGATCAAAATCTCGGCTGTCGATTGTTGCAACTGCCATTCGCAAAGCTCCTAGCTCCATTGTTCGTCGGGCGCCGACCCGTTGACGGCACGGTTCGGTGATGGCGCTCGGCGACAGATCACGAGCAATCTAGCATGTCTCGCTGTGGAGGCCCCTTCCTCAGGGCGCGTCGCGTGCGTGACGGGGGCAAACAAGCCGGTCCCTGGGGAGCGCGGAGCAGCCGTGAAGACCATCGCGCAGGAAGGGCCGGATCTGTCCGGCTGGACCCGTGGGACCTGCCGGCAGCATTTTTGCGCTGCGGGCCACGGGCCTCAGTCGAGGTCCGGCCTTCCCTGCGGCCTCGCATCTGGAGGGCGCGAACGATTTGCAACAGCTCCGGCGCTGCCGCGCCGCATGAACGATAGGGGCTGCCGGGAGACCGGTGGTAACCGGGCGCTTGCCGTGCCGCCCGCCAGCTGTGGCGCGGGGTTGGCGAACCGCGTCGTCCCGCCTTGACTCCGCCCCACCCGGCTGGCCTTACAGGGCGGGGATTCCTAACGAGGATGGTATCAGGTGGCGGAAGTGGACGGTCAGGTCCTGCAGGACGCGCATGAGCAGCCGCAGGCTGGCGCAATCGAAACGCCTGCGCCAAAGGCATTGTCGCCGCGCAAGATCGCCATCCTCGATCATGCCAACCGCTTCGCCGCGGAGCGCGCGACCTGGCGCGACAAGGCCGCGTTTTTCCATGGCGAGGACGAGTGCTATCTGCGCTTCCTGATTCCGCCGGGCAGCCGCGTGCTGGAGATCGGCTGCGGGCTTGGCGACACCCTGGCGTCGCTGCAGCCGTCCTATGGCGTCGGCATCGATTTTAGTCCGGCGCAGATCGCGCTCGCGCGGACCCGCCATCCGAACCTCACCTTCGTCGCCGGAGATGCCGAGGATCCGGCGACGTTCGCCGCGGTGTCCGGGCCGTTCGACGCGATCCTGGTGCTGGATACGATCGGCTCGCTCGACGACTGCCAGCAATTCATCGAGTTGCTGCATCCCCTGTGCACGCGCGAGACCCGGCTGGTCATCGGCTACTTCTCGCACCTCTGGTATCCGCTGCTGAAAGGAGCCGAGGCGATGGGCTGGCGCATGCCGCAGCCGGAGCAGAACGTGCTGTCGCCGGCCGACCTGCGCAACCTCGCCGTGCTGGCGGATTTCGATCCCGTCAAGTCCGAGCAGCGCGTGCTGTCGCCGCTGCGGCTTGCCGGGATCGGCCGCTTCGCCAACCGCTTCCTCAGCGTGCTGCCGGGCCTGCGCGCGCTGGCGCTGCGGCACTATCTCGTGGCGCGATCGATGCGCTGCGTCGGCAGCGACGTCCGCTCGGCGACCGTCGTGATCCCCGCCCGCAACGAGCGCGGCAACATCGAGCCGGCGGTGCAGCGGCTCGCCGCGTTCTGTCCCGACATCGAGATCATCTTCATCGAGGGCCACAGCAAGGACGGCACCTATGAGGAGATGGAGCGGGTCCGGGCCGCCTATCCGGACCACGACATCAAGCTGATGCGCCAGCCCGGCAAGGGCAAGGCCGACGCGGTGTTCACCGCCTTCGACGCGGCGCGCGGCGACGTGCTGATGATCCTGGACGCCGACCTCACCATGCCGCCCGAGCAGCTGCCGAAATTCTTCGAGGCGCTGCGCACCGGCAAGGGCGAGTTCATCAACGGCTCGCGCCTGGTCTACCCGATGGACGAGGGCGCGATGCGCTTCCTCAACCTGATCGCCAACAAGACCTTCTCGTATCTGTTCTCCTGGCTGCTCAACCAGCGCTACACGGACACGCTGTGCGGCACCAAGGTGCTCCGCCGCAGCGACTATCTCAGACTCAAGGCGGGAAAAGCCTATTTCGGCGATTTCGACCCGTTCGGCGATTTCGACCTGATCTTCGGCGCCTCCAAGCTGAACCTGAAAACCATCGACCTGCCGATCCGCTATGCCGCGCGCAGCTACGGCGAAACCCAGATCTCCCGCTTCCGCCACGGCTGGATGCTGCTGAAGATGGTCGTGTTCGCGTTCTTCAAGATCAAGGCGATCTGAGGATGCGAGGGGCGTGCGCCGAGGTCGCAGAGAGCGCAGCTGCCCGGGCCTCATGGTTCGAGACGCGCCGAAGACGGCGCTCCTCACCATGAGGGGAGAGCGTCGGGGGCGGCGCTGGACCCCAAACGATGGGCACGCCAACGGCGTGCTCTTGGAGAGACACGAAGTGTTTGCTTCGGTCGCTTCTTCCGTCGCCTTGCGCCGAAGTCAAACCCTCACCCTGAGGAGCTCGCCGAAGGCGAGCGTCTCGAAGGGCGAGGCCCGCATCATGGTCTCGCGGACGCAATGTCCGCGCTCTCGGACAGTGTCGTCGGTGAACCCGGATGTCGCCGATGGCGTTGCGAAGGACGGCCACATCCCCGGTGTCCGCGGCATCGATCGGAGGCCGCAGTGACTGGCGTCCAAGGGCTGAGACCGGACACCGAAGCGAACAACTCGCCGCAGAAGGCCATGCGCCAGCGCGACCCGCTCGACCGCCTCACCCCGTTCGGCTGGCGCGGCGGGATTGCAGTTGCGCTGCTGCTGTCGCTGGTGTCGTTCCTCGCCGCCGGCTATTTCACCGTCTATTGGCGCAACGCCGATATGGACTTCATGGTGATCTACAACGCGCTCGCCATGAATGACGGCGGCGCGCAGGTGTTCTTCGACCATCCTGCCTATCTCACCATTCTCTCGGTCAAGGCCTGGTTCGCGGGGCTGCATCGCCTGGGCCTGCTCGACGCCTGGACGTTGTCGGCGATCCCGAACGCCGCGGACCGCGCGGCGTTCGATGCGGCGATGGCCTCGGCCGTCCACGCCGGTCGCGTCGCTGCATTGCTAACATCGGGAAGCATCATCCTCGCCTTCGCCTGGGCCGCGCGCCGGCTCGTCTCAGACTGGCGCATCGCCATGCTCGGCGTCGCCGCCTTCACCTTCTCCGGCGGCGTGCAGATGCATCTGCGCATCCTGCGCAGCGAGATGATCGCGGCCTCGTTCTGCATCCTGGCGTTGATGCTCCTGATCATGGCCGCGCGCCGCGCCAGCGCCGTCCGTCCGCTCGCCGTCGGCCTCGCCGCGATGCTCTGCATGCTCGGGCTCACCAACAAGGTGCATGCGGTCCTGCTGATCGCCGCGATCCCCGTGCTGGTGTTGCCGTTCGGCTGCGCGGCGAGTGCGAGCGTGGCGTTCTGGCGCGCGCCGCGGGCCTGGGCGGCCGTTCTGCCCGCGGCGCTCGTCGCGATCCTCGCGTCCCTCGCCGCCTGGCCCCTGCTCGTCGCCGGCTTCGCGCCGGCCAACGCCGCCGCGGCCGGGCTGAAGCCGCTGCTGCTGGGACATTTCGGCGTCTATCAGTCGGCGCTGCTCGGCCTCGCCGCGGTCTGCATGCTGCTGTTCGCGCGGCTGTGGCGGGTGAGCGCAACCGAGACGCTCGCCGCGCTGCTGGCAGCCGCGGCCGGTGCGGCCGTCGGCCTGCTCGCCCTCGCGCTGAGCTACGACATCAACGATGTCGTCGTCGTGCTCAATCCGCTGGAGAAGATGATCACCTATGTCGACGCCCCCGCGGCGGCCGGCAGCATCAGCGGTGCGATCGGCCTGCTGCTGTCGGGCGTGCTCGGCGTCATCAGGCGCTACACGTTCGTGCTGCAATCCTCGGCGCGGCCGACTGTGTTCCTGACGTGGCTGGTCATTCCCGGCATCGTCCTGGCCTGGCGCCGCGGCGAGCGGCAGGTCGCTTTGCAGGCGACGCTGCTGATACTCGCCGCCGTCGGCATCGACGCGCTCGGCGTCCGCCGCGGCCTCAAGGTCGAGTATTTCGTGTTCACCGATCCGCTGATCATCCTCGCCGGCATGATCCTGCTCGATCGCCTTGCGGATCTCAAAGCCGCGCGCTTCGTCTATCCGATCGGCGCCACCCTGCTGGTGCTGCACGTCGCCATCGGCCAGGCCGAGCCGGTCAAGATGGCGCTGAAGCGCAAGGGGCCCGAGGAGATCTGCGAGTGGAACGGCTACTACATGCCGCGGCTGGCGCTGCCCTGGTGCGCGCCGCCGAACAGCGTGCCGAGGACGTGATCGAGCGAGAGCCTGCCAGCGCCATGCGCGATCAGGGTCAGCGCCATCGCCGCCCAGGTCAGATGGATCGGCCAGCCGTCGGGCACGGTGAGCTCGACGATGCAGGTCATGAACAACAGGCCGAGCGCCGCGAAGCGGGTGCCGAGGCCGAGAATGAGCAGCACCGGAAATGCGACCTCGCCGCAGCCCGACATGAACGCCATCAGCTTGGGCAGCGGAAACGGATACGGCCCGCCCGGCAGATGCAGCATGAACTCGTCGGTGAACAGCGTCACCGCGGTGTCGCTGAGCTTGAGGAAGCCCTCCCATTTGAGGATGCCCGAGCGCCAGAACGGCACCGCCAGCGCCACGCGCGTGACGAGCTGGACGAAGGTGAGCGGCGTCGCAAGCTGCAACAGGCGCACGGCCCTGTCGGCCAGGGCAGGCAGCGTCAGCGCCGCGCTCGGCGCCATGGATTGTTCGGTCGTCATCATGCGTCCTCGAAACGGATGTCGGTGAAGGCGCCGGCCTCGATCAGGCCGGCGATGTTGGTGGCGAGATCGAAGTCCGGCGCCGTCCCGAACGCGGCGCCGGCGGCGGCGCCGAGCGGCTGCCCGGCGATCAGCCGGCTGGCGAAATCGGCACCGCCCGGCGGCAGCCGGCGGACGACGACGTCGTCCGCGGGCCGCGTGATCAGCGCGTCCTCGGCGACAGATCCATCGATCCGGGCCACCGGTGCATCGCTGCGGTTGGCGGAGAAGATCGTCACCGCGGCGTAGTTTGAGCGTATGATGCGGGTGGCGGGATGAGCGGCGAAGCGCAGCTCCGCGAGCCGCTCGGGCGGCACGGCAGCGAGCGCCGCCGCATCGAGCGGCGCCGCGTCGGCGGCGTGATAGGCATCGAGCCAGGCGCGCTCGAGCCGCGCGACGTCGGGCAGGAAGGGCATCGCCTGGGCGTGCTCATAGGCGGCGATGAAGGCCGGGAAGTCGCGGCCATAGTCGAACAGCAGCGGCGAGTTCGGCGGGGTCTCGCGCACATGCGCCCGCGCCATCGCCCGGAAGAAGTCGGGACCTGTGATGCGCTGCACCGCCGGATAGATCGCGATCAGCGACTCGATCAGGCTGACCGTGACGTTGTTGCGGTAGACGTTGAAGCGGCGCGCCGCCGCGTTGCCGCGCGGACCGATGACGGCAGCGGGGGCCGCACGCTCCGGTGTCAGCAGCGCTGCGGCGAACTGCGCGGCATAGTCGGCTGAGGGCTCAGGCTGCCGCATGGCGGATCTCCGGCGCGGGGGCCT
Source organism: Bradyrhizobium sp. STM 3809 (assembly GCF_000239795.1). GTDB lineage: Bacteria > Pseudomonadota > Alphaproteobacteria > Rhizobiales > Xanthobacteraceae > Bradyrhizobium. The sequence goes on from NZ_CAFJ01000738.1 coordinate 12,830, forward strand.
TGGCATGGCGATCCAGGATCGCCTGCGCTGCCGCGGCTTCCGCCTGCAGCACCGGCCAGTCGGGTATGTTGCCGTCCCACTCGATCAGCGTCGGGACAGGACCATGCTGCGCGATCAACCCCGCATACAGCGCCCACACGTCGTCGGCGACCGGGCCGTCATGGCTGTCGATCAGCAGCGGCGCGCCGTCGTCGTCGGTCTGTACCGAATGGCCGGCAAGATGGATCTCACCGACTGCGGCGAGCGGGACGTCGGCGAGATAGCGCTGCGGCGAGAAGCCATGATTGACCGCGGAGACGAACACGTTGTTGACGTCGAGCAGCAGCCCGCAGCCGGTGCGGCTGACGATGGCGCGGAGGAAATCCGTCTCGCTCATCGTCGAGTCCCGGAAGGCGACGTAGGTCGACGGATTCTCCAGCAGGATCGGCCGGCGGATCGCGCTCTGCACCTGGTCGATATGGTCGCAGACCCGCGCCAGCGTGGCGGCGGTGTAGGGCAGCGGCAGCAGGTCGTTGAAGTAGGTCGTGTCGTGCGTCGACCAGGCCAGATGCTCGGAGACGAGGCTCGGCTGGTAGCGGGCGACGAGGTTGCGGAAGCGCGCGAGATGGTCGCGATCAAGCGGCTGCGGGCCGCCGATCGACATGCAGACGCCGTGGATCGACAGCGGATGATCCTTTCGGATCGCCTCCAGCTGACGATGCGGCGGACCGCCGGCACCCATGTAGTTCTCGGCATGGACCTCGAAGAAGCCGCGCCGCGGCGGCTCGGCGAGAATCGCCGGAAGATGCGCCGGCTTGAAGCTGGTGCCGGCTGTGCCGCCGAGGGGCGGCGGAAAGCGAAGCGGCAGGGTCGGGCACAATGCAGGGGGGGCATCGTGGCGCATGCTGTGTCTCCGCTTTCCGCACGGGGGTGACGAGGGTCGATCAGATCGGCTTCAGCGAGCCCTTCTTGCCGCCGGGCACGTCGATGCTGGTGCAGGTGCCGCCGGCGACGAACTTCCAGGCGTTGCCCTGGAAATCGGTGGTCGAGGTGCCCTGGCAGGTGGTGCCGGGACCGGCGGCGCAGTCGTTCTGGCCCTTCAGCGCGATGCCGAAGCACTTCTCCTTCTTGGCGGCCACGGCGGCATCGACCTCGGCCTTGGTCAGCGGGCCGGCCACGGCGAGGCTGGCGAGCGCGGTGGTGACGGCGCCGGCGAGCGCCAGCGAGGTGACGGTTTTCTTGGCGGACATGACATTCCCTCTCGTGTTCGGCATCGCTCGCTTGGCGACGCGCATCCCTCCTTCGCCCGCCGCCGCGTTGTCGTTACGCGACGGTTCCGTTCACGACCCCGTGAGCGGTATTGCGGGCCTCGGAGCTGCCCCAAGTCGAGCGCAGGCCGGCGTCGGGGGCCAATGCTTTGCAGGCATCGTCGGCTTAGCCAGCCGGCATTTGAACCTGACGGCAGTTGCGGGCAATCTGGCCGCTCGATGTCGCGACCGCCGCCCACCAGGCCGGCCGGAGACCAGCCTGCGATGATGGCCAGCGCGAAGGACACGGCACGATCCGGCGCATCCGAGGGCGAGCGGCTCACGGTCAGCATCCGCTTCGCGGTGTCGGCGCTGGTGCTGACCGCCATCCTGCTCACCGCCTTCGCGTCGAGCCTGCTGTGGTGGCAGACGTCGGAGGCGATCAGCCGTCAGCTCGCCAGCACCATCAATGCGCAGATCGCCGGCGCCGTGCGCAAGGAGGTCACGGCCATCGTCGCCGAGGCGCAGGCCGCGCACACGGCGATCCGCACGCTGTTCCTGCAGAACGTGCTCGATACCCGCGAGGCCGACAAGCGCGAGTTCGTGTTCCTGTCGCAGCTGCAGTCGCAGGCGGCGATCTCCTCGGCCGCGTTCGGCTGGCCGGACGGCTCGTTCTTCGCCGCCCACAAGCTCGGCGATCAGCGGCTGGAGATGATGGAGATCTCGCTGACCGACCATCCCGGCCAGCGCCGCGTCGACGAGTACGATGTCGTGCCGGGCGACATCGAGTTCGCGTCGCGCCGCTTTGAGCCGACCAGCTACAAGGTGGCCGAGCAGCCCTGGTTCAAGGAGGGGCTCGCCGCCGATGAGCCGCGCTGGTTCAAGGTCGATGTTCATCCCGGCGGCGCGCGGCCGGCGATCGCGCTGGCCGGGCCGATCGATGTCTATCAGGAGCGGCAGGGCGTGCTCGCGATCATCATCGAGCACGCCCGGATCGCGCGCTTCCTCGCCCAGCTGCAGGTCGGCCGCACCGGCAGCGCCTTCATCCTGGAGCGCGACGGTCATGTCGTCGCGGCGCCCGACGGGACGGCGGACGAGGTCAATATGGGGCAGGGGCGTCAGCCGCTGCTGCCGGTCGCGCAGCAGGCGATCCGGTCGTCGCCTCCCGGCGACGACGCCTGGCGCGGCCGCGTGCAGTCGGGCGACGGCGCCTTCGAGATCGCGCGCAACCCGCTGCCGTTTCCCGGCTGGTCGCTGGTCACCGTGATTCCGGAGGCCGAGTTTCTCGGCCCGGTCGATGCCGCGCTGCATCGTGTCATCATCGGTCTCGGCATCGGCGCCGTCCTCGCGGCGCTGGTGTCGGCGGCGCTGGCGCGCAGCGTCATCGCGGCGCCGCTCGGCCGCGTGGTGGCGGAGCTGCGCCATGTCGAGGCGTTCGCGCTGGAGCAGGTGCGGCGCCATCCCTCGCGGCTGCGCGAGATCGCCAGCCTGTCCGGCGCCATTCACGAGATGGCCGGGGGCCTGTCGTCGTTCGGCAAGTTCATCCCGGCCGACCTCGTCCGGCAATTGCTGCGCCAGGGTGTCGATGCCAGGCCCGGCGGCCACGTCCAGGAGCTCAGCGTGATGTTCATCGACATCGCCGGCTTCACCGGCCTGTCGGAGCGGATGGGCGACCGCGTCGTGCCGCTGCTGTCGCGCTATCTCGACCTGGTCTCGACCGTCATCGTCGATCATGGCGGCACCATCGACAAGTTCATCGGCGATGCGGTGATGGCGTTCTGGGGCGCGCCGACGGCGCAGCCGGATCATGCCGCGGCGTGCTGCCGCGCCGCGCTGGCGTGCCAGGCGGCGGTCGCGGCCAGCGGGCTGCGCGACGACGACGGCCGGCCGCTGACGATCCGCATCGGCATCAACTCCGGGCCGATGCTGGTCGGCAATATCGGCTCCGCGCTGCGCCTCAACTACACGGTGATCGGCGATGCCGTGAACGTGGCGAGCCGCCTGGAGGGCGCCAACAAGAGCTACGGCACCGCCATCCTGATCGGCGAGCCCACCGCGCGGCTGGCGGGCGATGCCGTCCTGACCCGCGAGGTCGACCGCATCGCCGTCTATGGCCGCGACGAAGGGCTGGCGGCGCACGAGCTGATCGGCCTCGCCGCGGAGGCGACCGCGCGCGACCGCAGCCTCGTCGCGCACTACGCACGCGGCCTGCAGGATTATCGCGCGCGCGATTTCGCGGCGGCCCTGGCCGGATTCGAGGCCGTGCTGGCGCTCAAGCCCGGCGACCGCGCCGCCGAGCTGATGATCGCGCGCTGCCGGGCGCTGGCGCAGACGGCGCCCGACCCGCACTGGCGGCCGGTCACGGCGCTGACGACGAAATAGAAGCGGCGATCACGCCGAGCGCAGTTTGCCGCGCAGCGGCCGCCGCCCGGCGAACACGGCGGCGAGATCCTGGGTCGGCGCAGCCTCGTCCTCGTCGAGCCGCAGCCGCCCCTCGACATGCAGGAAATGCTCGCGCGACACCGCGATCGCGCGCAGCAGGTCGCGATCGCGCAGCGCCGCGACGATCGCGCCGTGCTCGTCGACCGCGCAGATCGACTGCGCCGCCGGCTCGTACACCGAGACCATCACCGAGGAACGGCTGAGCAGGTCGCCGAGCATGCGCGACAATTCGGGATTGCCGAGGGCATCGACGAGATGGACATGGAACGCGCCGGACAGCCGGACGGAAGCGGCGCGATCGCCGCGCTGCGCGGCGGTGCGCTCCTCGGCGAGATGCGCGTCGAGCCGGGCGAGCAGCACCTCGTCGATCCGCAAGCTCAGCTGGCTGAGCACGCCGGCCTCGAGCACGCGATGCGCCTCGTAGACACGGCGGACATCCTCCAGCGTCGGCCGCGGCACCCGCGCGCCGCGGTTCGGAATCATCTCCAGCCGCCGCTCGGCACCGAGCCGGTGCAGCACTTTCCGGATGCGCTCGCGCGACACGCCGAAGATCGACGCCAGCGGCGTCTCCGCGAGCTTGGTGCCGGCCTTCAGCTTGCCCTCCAGCAGCGCGCGCAGAATGGCCTGATACACCGCCTCGTCCTCGGCGGGATTGGCCTTCCCGATTCGCTGCGCTCGCATCGCCATGCCGCTCTAGCTAGGCTCAAAGCCGCGGCAGGTCATCTCCAAAAAATGTGCACATTATGCACGCGAAGAGGCAAAGCGCGCATCGGCCAATTGGCTAAATGATTGAGATCAATGAACAATAAAAAATGTGCACATTTGGCATGGGGCTTGCTGATCCCTCCGTGCAAGTCACGCGACAGCTCACACGGGATCCTCTCATGCAGCCCTTCTCCCGCCGCAGCCTCCTGAAGACCGGAGCGGCCTTCGCCGCCACTGTTGCCGCGCCCGCCCTGGTGCGCGCCGCCCCGAAAGAGATCGTGATCGGCGGCCCCGCCGGCGCCGCGAAGTACTTCAACGCCGACCTGTTCCCGGTGCTGGAGAAGAAGCTCGACTGCAAGGTGCTCTACGAAGGCACGAACTCGCTGACCAATCTGCAGAAGATGCAGGCCGACAAGGCGAGCCCGAAGATCTCGGTCGTGATCATGGACGATCCGGTGATGCTGCCGGCGGCGGCCGAAGGGCTGATCACCAAAATGTCGGCGTCCTCGATTCCCAATCTCGGCAGGCTGGTCGACGGCAGCGTGCACCAGGACGGCATGTGGGCCAACTACCAGAAACCGTGGGTCGGCATCGCCTATTCGACCAAGCGCATAAAGACGGCGCCGACGAGCTGGGCCGAGCTGTGGGACGCGAAATACGAGTCCAAGATCGTTATCCCCTCGCTGTCCAACACCGAAGGCTTCTGGAACCTGCTGGCCGCCGCGCATCTCGAGACCGGCAAGCCGTTCAAGGAGGCGCAATACGAGATCGACGCCGCCTTCAAGAAGATGAAGAGCCTGAAGGCCAATCTGCTGAACGTCTATACCAACGCGCCGCAGGCCATCAATCTCTTGGAGCAGGGCGAGGCCTGGATGATCGGCGGCCAGTTCTCCGCCTACACGCTGATCCGCAAGGCCGACGGCTCGCCGGTCGATCTCGCGATCCCGAAGGACGGCGGCTTCTCGATGCCGTCGGGCATCGCCAAGGTGACGGGCGCGCCGGCCGGCGATCTCGCCGATGCCGTGATCGATTTCTATCTCAGCCCGGAGGCGCAGAGCATCCTGGCCAAGACCGCCTTCATTGCGCCGACCAACCAGGCGACGCCGCTGCCTGAAGGCTATCCCGATCCCGCCACGCTGTTCGCGCCCGACTGGGCGTTCATCGCCAAGAACCGCGCCGGCTGGGTCGATCGCTGGAGCAAGGAAATGACATGAGCGAGGCGGCGGCGCATCTCGTCATCAGCGGCGTCTCGAAGCGCTATGGTGCGGCGACCGTGCTCGAGCATGTCGACCTCACCATCCGCCGCGGCGAGCTGGTCACGCTGCTCGGCCCGTCCGGCTGCGGCAAGACCACGCTGCTGCGCGCGATCGCCGGGCTGGCGCCGCCGGACACCGGGACGATCCGGCTGGCCGGACGCGACCTCACCCAGGAGCCGCCGCACCGGCGCAATGTCGGTGTCGTGTTCCAGAGCTACGCGCTGTTTCCGCATCTCACCGTCGCCGGCAACGTCGCCTTCGGCCTGAAGGTGCGCGGCACGCCGAAGGCGGAGATCGACCACGCCGTGGCGCGTGCCCTGTCGCTGGTCAAGCTCGGCCATCTCGGCGGCCGCCGCATCTCGGCGCTGTCGGGCGGCCAGCAGCAGCGCGTGGCGCTGGCCCGCGCGATCGCGGTCGAGCCCGACGTGCTGCTGTTCGACGAGGCGCTGTCGGCGCTCGATCGCAAGCTGCGCGAGGAGATGCAGGTCGAGCTGCGCCGCCTGCTGCAGGAGGTGAAGGCGACCGCGATCTTCGTCACCCATGACCAGGACGAGGCGCTGACGATGTCGGACCGCGTTGCCGTCATGAACAAGGGCCGTATCGAGCAGCTGGCGGAGCCGCGGGAATTGTATGCGCGGCCGGCCAGCCTGTTCGCGCTGAACTTCGTCGGCCTGTCGACGCGCATCGCGGGACAGGTGGTCGGCAGCCAGGACGGCATGGTGGATGTCGTGACGCCCGTCGGCCGGCTGACGGCGCGCGGCGCCTTCCAGCCCGGCGCATCCGTGATCGTCGCAACGCGCCCGGAGCAGCTCCGCCTCGGCGCTGCGGAGGGTGCCAACGCGGCCAGCGGCCGCGTCCGCTCGGTCGTGTTCCAGGGCTCGCGCACATTGGTCGATGTCGACGCCGGCGCGGGCGCCAGCCTGCTGGCCGAGCTGTCGGGGCGCGAGGCCGAGGTGCCGCGCGTGCATGACGAGGTCCGCTTTGCCTGGCCGGTCGCCGAGACCTTCGCCTTTGCGGCGGAGGCGGCCTCATGACGGAGGCCGTGCTGTCAGCCCCGGTCAGAAGGCCCGTGCCGGATCGCGAGCGGCTCGCCGCGTTCGGCTTCGTCGCGCCATCGCTGCTGATCATCGCGCTGGTGTTCGTGCTGCCGCTGGCGCTGCTGCTCGGCGTCAGCGTGCTCGATCAAAAGGGCGGCGTCACCGCGGCGCATTACATCCGCCTGCTCGGCACGCCCTATTATCTCGGCGTCATCTGGAACTCGCTGCGGCTCGGCCTGCTGGTCACCACGATCGCGTTCCTGATCTCCTATCCCGCCGCCTTCGCGCTGGCCCGCGCGCGCGGCGCGTTGCGCTCGCTCCTGCTGGCGACCTTGTTCCTGCCGCTTGCAGCCTCCGTGATCGTCAAGGCGTTCGCCTGGACCATCCTGCTGCGCAGCGACGGCCTGATCAACACGGTGCTGATCGCATTGGGGATCATCGAGGATCCGATCCGCATGATCTTCACCCAGACCGCGCTCATCGTCGGCGCCGTCAACATCTTCCTGCCGTTCATGGTGCTGCCGATCTACGCCGTGGTCGCGCAGCTCGACAGCCGCTATGCGGAAGCCGCGGCGACGCTCGGTGCCTCGCCGCTCGTCGTGTTCGTTCGCGTCATCCTGCCGCTGACGCTGCCCGGCATCATCGCCGGCGTCGCGCTGGTGTTCTCGCTGTCGGTGTCGGCCTATGTCGTGCCGACGCTGCTGATCGGCGAGAAATATCCGACGCTCGCCACCATCATCGCCAAGGCCTATCTGCTGGCGCGCGAGCCCGGTTTCGGCGCCGCCGCCGGCGTCGTGCTGCTGGCGATCGCGATCATCGTCGTCGCGCTCAGCACGCTGTTGTCGCGGGAGCCGAAATGATGTCGCGCCTTGCCATGACAGTCTGCTGGGTGAGCGCGATCGGCCTCGCGTTGTTCCTGCTGCTGCCGCTCGCCGTCATCGCCGCGGCGTCGTTCTCGCCGACGCCGGTGTTCGATTTGCCGCTGTCGGGCGCGTCGCTGCGCTGGTACGGCCGCATCGGCCGGCTCGACGGCTTCTGGCCGTCGCTCTCGCTGTCGCTGCAGATCGCGGTGCTGTCGACCGCGCTGTCGCTGGTCGCCGGCACGCTCGCCGCCATCGCGATCGCGCGCGGCAGGCTGCCCGGCGCGACGGCACTCGGCACGCTCTTGGTGTCGCCGCTGATGATGCCCGGCCTCGTGCTCGGCATCGCGCTGCTGCAATATTTCCGCATGATCGGCTTCACCGCGACCTGGAGCGCGCTGCTGGTCGCGCATCTCGTGGTCACCTTGCCCTATGTCGCGCGCACCATGATCGCGGGCCTGTCGCGCTTCGACTTCACCCTGATCGAGGCGGCGCGGACGCTCGGCTGCACCTATGCCGGTAGCGTGCTGCGCGTGATGGTGCCGGCCTTGGCACCGTCGTTCCTGATCTCGGGCCTGTTCAGCCTGCTGGCCTCGTTCGACAACTATCCGGTCTCGATCTTCCTCACCGATGTCCGTTCCAAGACGCTGCCGATCCGCATGCTGCAATATATCGAGGAGGCGCCCGATCCGACGCTAGCCGCGCTCTCCACCCTCATTCTCGCCGGCACGCTGGTGCTGCTCCTGATCAGCGATCGCCTGGTCGGTCTGCACCGCATGGCCGGGACCGCGGACTGACGACATGAGCTCACAACCCATCATCGGTCGCGATCTCCTCGGCTATGCCGGCAAGCCGCCGCATCCGCATTGGCCGAACGACGCCCGTGTCGCGGTGTCGCTGGTGGTCAATTTCGAGGAGGGCTCGGAATTCTCGGTGAGCGACGGCGATGCCGGCAACGAGGCGATCTACGAGGTCGTGCACCGGCTCGACGGTCCCGATCCCTGCATCGACAGCCATTTCGAATACGGCACGCGCGCGGCGTGGTGGCGGATCATGGATCTGTTCGACGCCCATGGCGTCAAGGTCACGGTCAGCGCCTGCGGCCGCGCGGTCGAGCGCTCGCCGGAGCTCGCGCGTGACGCCGTGGCGCGCGGCCACGAGGTGTCGGCGCATGGCTGGCGCTGGCAGAGCCACGCCGGCATGGGCGAGAGCGAGGAGCGCCGCGTCATCGCGCGCACAGTGGAGACGATCCGGCGCGTCACCGGCAAGCCGCCGCTGGGCTGGCACACGCGCTCGGCGAGCTCGGCCAATACGCGCCGGCTGCTGGTCGAGCAGGGCGGCTTCCTCTACGACAGCGACGCCTACAATGACGACGTGCCGTATTACGTCGCCGTCGCCGGCCGGCCGCATCTGGTGCTGCCCTACGCCTTCGACAGCAACGACATGCAGTTCTTCAACGGCTCGCGCTTCCGCGGCGCCGATTTCGCCGACTATGTCATCGACGCCTTCGACTGGCTGGCGCGCGAGGGCGCGACGGCGCCGAAGATGCTGTCGATCGGGCTGCACCTGCGCATGATCGGCCGCCCCGGCCGGATCGGCGCGCTCGACCGCATCCTGGCGCACATCACCGGCAGCGGCGCCGCCTGGATCGCGCCGCGGGCGGACATCGCACGGCACTGGCTCGCGACGGTGCCGCCGGCGCGCTGAGGCTCAATCGTCCTCGGCGATGTCGTCGGGCGTGAGCGGCAGCTCGATGTCGCCGCCTTCGCCGGTGGCAAGGTCGCGTTCGTCGTCCGCAGCCGCCTCGTCGTCGGGCTCGTCGAGCGGCCACAGGCCGCGGTCGTGTCCATTGCGGGGTGTCATGGATGATCCTCCCGCGGAGTTAAGAGCGGGCCCGCGCAATGGTTCATGCCGTCGCCGCAGGGCTGTCACGGGCTGGCGCAGGCCGGTCTCCGCGCCTACATCTGCGGGGTCATGGCCGATCCCGCAGCGCTGAAATCCTTCCTCGACAGCCACAGCCGCATCGTCGTCCTCACCGGGGCCGGCTGCAGCACCAATTCCGGCATCCCCGATTATCGCGACAGCGACGGGCAGTGGAAGCGCACGCCGCCGGTGACCTATCAGGCTTTCATGGGGACCGAGGAGACGCGCCGGCGCTACTGGGCGCGCAGCATGGTCGGCTGGCGCCGCTTCGGCCGGGCCCAGCCGAACGGCGCGCATCACGCGCTGGCGCGGCTGGAGGCGCGGGGCAAGAGTTCGCTGCTGGTGACGCAGAACGTCGACCGGCTGCACCAGGCGGCGGGCGCCAGCAACGTCATCGATCTGCATGGCCGGCTCGACCGCGTCCGCTGCATGGGCTGCGGCGCGACGCTGTCGCGCGCCGACTTCCAACATGAGCTGGCCCACGCCAATCCGGACTGGCTCGCGCATGACGCCGCCGACGCGCCGGACGGCGATGCCGATCTCGACGGCGTCGATTTCGCCGCGTTCACGGTGCCGGCGTGCCGGGCCTGCGGCGGCATCCTCAAGCCCGACGTGGTGTTCTTCGGCGAGACCGTGCCGCGCGACGTGGTCGCGACCGCGCGCGAGCATGTCGACCAGGCCGACGCGATGCTCGTCGTCGGCACCTCCCTGATGGTCTATTCCGGCTTCCGCTTCGTCCGCGCCGCCGCCGACCGCAACATCCCGATCGCCGCCGTCAATCTCGGCCGCACCCGCGCGGATGACCTGCTGTCGCTGAAGGTGGAAGCGCCCTGCGACGAGGCGTTGGCGTTCTTGTTGGAGGGGTAGACCTACACTCTCTCAGCTGTCATGGGCGGGCTTGACCCGGCCATCCATCACTCTTCGCCAAGGAGATGGATGCCCGGGCTTTCGCCGCGCCGAAGCGGCTTTGGCCGCGCAGGCGGTCAAGCCCGGGCATGACGAGAACTGAAATCCGAGGACCTCACCGCGACTGCGGCTCCTCGCGCTGCTCGATGCGATCCTTGTTGTTGACCTGCTCGCCCTCGGGCTTGCCCGCGTCGATCGTCTTCCCGGACTGATTGCCGGGATTGTAGTGATACTGCCCTTCCTGCTTCTCGCCGGGCTGCTTCTGGTTCGGATTGACGTTGTCGGCCATGACGCTCTCCTCGGGACTGTCCTGATGTCCCGGCGACAACGGTCCTGAATGACACGGGTTCCGCGACCGCTCGCCGCAGGCGCTCACGTCGGCGCGTTGCGGCGGCACGCGGCGATCAACCCTCTGTGCGGACCGTCACGGAAGCCGCGCGCCGCGATCGTCATGCTCTCCCCATCGGCTGCACGAGGCAGCCTCGAACCGTCAGGGGGATATGATCATGACGTCCAATCTTCGCCTTCTCGCCGCCGCTCTCATCGTCGCCACCGCCGGCCTGGCCGCGTCAGCGCCGGCATCGCCGGCCAAGGCCGGCTGGGAATGGCTCGGCAACAAGGACTACATCAGGTGCCTGCAGCTGTTCGCCTACGGCGACTTCCTGATGCCGGCCAATGCCAGCCCGGCCCAGCGCGCCGCGAAGCACGAAGCCGGCCGCCGCTACTGCAATCGCCAGTATTACGGCCACGACTGAGTTGGCTCCCACGGCGACCGCCGTCAGCCGTCGCGCCGTCCGGCGTCCCCCGAGACACCCGTCTCCAGCAGCCCCGTCGGCACGAGGGCTGACCTCGGCGCGGACTCTCGACCCTCATGGTGAGGAGCGTCACCGTTGCGACGCGTCTCGAACCAAGAGGCCCGCGCGGCAGCCGCTCGCGCGCGCGAGCGGGTGGGCTCACGCCCCCGTCACGCGCCAGATGCAGTTGCCGACGTCGTCGGCCACCAGCAGCGAGCCGTCCGGCCCCAGCGTGACGCCGACCGGCCGGCCATAGGAGAAGCTCTCGTCGGGCGCCAGGAAGCCCGTGAGGATGTCGCGCGCCGGGCCCGACGGCCTGCCGTTCTCGAACGGGATGAACACCACCCTGTAGCCCGACAGCTTGCTGCGGTTCCACGAGCCGTGCTGGCCGATCACCATGCCCTGGGGGAAGCCGGGCAGCGTGCCCGCGGGCAGCCAGCACAGGCCGAGCGAGGCGGTGTGGCCGCCCAGCGCGTAGTCCGGCGTCAGCGCGGTGGCGACAACAGCCGGATCCTGCGGCACGCGGTCGTCGACCGTCTTGCCCCAGTAGCAATAGGGCCAGCCATAGAAGCCGCCCTCGCGCACCGAGGTGAGGTAGTCCGGCGGCGTCTCGTCGCCGAGCCCGTCGCGCTCGTTGACGACGGTCCACAGCACCTTCGTGGTCGGCTCGAACGCCAGCCCCACCGCGTTGCGCAGGCCGGCCGCGAAGATGCGGCTCGCGCCGCTTGCGATGTCCAGCTCATAGATGCAGGCGCGGCCTTCCTCGACCGCAAAGCCCTGCTCGGCGATGTTGCTCAGCGAGCCGACGCCCGCATAGAGCTTGGTCCCATCCGGGCTGACCAGCAGGCTGCGCGTCCAGTGCCCGCCCGGCTTGAACGTCGTCAGCCGCTTGCCATCAGCGCTGATGCGCTCGGCGCCGGCCGAGTAGGGGAAGGCGACGATGCCATCGGTGTTGCCGACATAGAAGGTGTCGCCGACCAGCGCCATGCCGAACGGCTGGCTGAGATTTTCCATGAAGGCGTTGCGGCGCTCGGCGGTGCCGTCGCCATCGGCATCGACCAGCCGCGTGATGCGGTTGGCGCTGACGCCGAGCGCGGCGGCGCGGCGCATCGTCGCCTGCATCGCATAGCCGAACATGTTGCGCACCGGGCTCGGGATCTGCGTCGCCTCCGCGATCAGCACCGACTTGTCCGGCATGACATAGATCCAGCGCGGATGGTCGAGCCCGGTCGCGAACGCATTCACCTTCAGCCCCGGCGCCGCCACCGGCTTTTCGCCGTCGCGCCAGCCCCGCGCCGTCGGCATCTTCAGGGTCGGCAGCATCCCCTGCGGCTTGGCCAGCGGAATCTGCGGCGCCGCCCCCCACGCCGGCTGCGGCGTGTCCCCTTGCAGCTTGCGCCACTGCAGCGCCGCATTGCCAACCAGCGCGACACCGCGCGCGACGATGGAGGAAAGCGTGGTCATAGGAGTCCTGTTTCGGGCTGGATCGACGGATGGGATGAGCGGCCATCGGGCGATGGCGGAAAAGACGATTTGGTTATGATCTACCACGCCCAACGTGACAACTGCGTGCGCGGCGGAGCGGGGCTGCGGAACAGGCCGCCGATGTCCGCCACACGAGCGCTGCGAGTGACGCCCTTCTCCTTGCGGGAGGGGGGCGGAGGTGGGGGTCCCCACGGGCGATGCATCGATCTTGTCCCCATCCCCAAACCAGCGTGCAGCGCCGCCCTCGATGCCAAACCCTCATGGTGAGGAGCGCCGCGAAGACGGCTTCGCTGACGCGGGCGGCGTGACCGGACCGGATGCGGTGCTTACCCTTTCCATGAACACGCTACTTGTCTTTCATGGACCTGTTTGCAGCACGGGGCTTTCCGCTGGCCCCTCC
>NZ_CAFJ01000737.1 GCF_000239795.1 Bradyrhizobium sp. STM 3809
GGGGCCCCGCCGCCGCCGACGTCGCCTCCGGCGGCTGCGCCCAACCAGGGCGTGCTGTCGCTGTCGGCGCGCTTCGGCAAGGATCTGCCCAACATCAATGGCGGCCTGGTCTGGCGGGTGTTCGCCGACCGGCCCGATGAGACCGGCGCCTTCAAGATGCTGCGCGAGGACCGCGGCGCCACGCCGAACATCGTGCTGCCGCCGGGCAACTACGTCGTCCACGTCGCGCTCGGCCTCGTCAGCGCGGTCCGCACGGTGAACCTGAAGGCCGAGACCGACCGCGAATCGTTCCTGCTTCCGGCCGGCGGCCTGCGCCTCGAGGGCCGGGTGGGCAGCAGCAAGATCCCGCAGAACCAGATCTCGTTCGCGATCTACAAGGGCAGCCAGTTCGACGGCCGCGAGCGCGCGCCGATCGTGCCCAACGTCGCCGCCGGCGATATCCTGATGCTGCCGGAGGGCACCTATTACATCGTCTCCAACTATGGCGATGCCAACTCGGTGGTCCGCTCCGACATCCGCGTCCAGGCCAGCAAGCTCACGGACGTCACGATCACGCATCGGGCCGCGGTCATCACCCTCAAGCTCGTCTCCGACAAGGGCGGCGAGGCGCTCGCCAACACCGCCTGGTCGGTCATCAACCCCGGCGGCGACGTGATCAAGGAATCCGTCGGCGCCTTCCCAAAGGTGGTTCTGTCCGAAGGCGACTACCGCGCCATCGCCAAATACGAAGGCAAGGTGTTCGAGCGCTCCTTCAACGTCGTCAACGGCGTCGACGGCGAAGTCGAGGTGCTGGCGCGCTAGCCGCAGAGCAGGCGCCGTAGGATGGGCAAAGCAGCCGCCGCCATGCGGCGGTCGCGTGTCCACCATGAATCAGCAGACGTGGCAGTCAGGTGGCGGGCATGGCGCCGTTGCGATCGCGCGCGCGGCGATCGCCGGGCCAACCCGACAATCGACTCTCTCCCCCATGGATGAGAGCCAGCGATCGGGAGAGGCGCATGCACGTGTCCGAAATCATCCGCCGCGCAATCGAAATCGGGGAGCGCAAGGGCTGGGTCACGTTCGATGAGCTCAACGCCATCTGTGCGGGCAGCACCGTCGCGCCCGAGGACATCGAGCGGGTCATGCAGGCACTCAGCGACGCCGAGATCCGCGTGGAGGAAGACTAGCACGATCGTGGAGTTTCTGCCTCGACGGCGTTTGATCACCGGTGTTGTCCCGGCGAACGCCAGGAACCATACCGCGGACGCTGCCGAGGGACGTTGCTATTGGCGGCCTGCCTCATGACGGCCGGTGGTTATGGGTCCCGGCTCAAGGCCGGGACGACAGCGGAGTGTGTCGCAAGGCCGCGCGCAATCACCGGCGTTGTCCGGGCGAACGCCGGGACCCATCCGCGGACGCGATCGAGAGGCGTTGCTATCAGTGACCTTCCTGATCGCGGCCGGTGCCACGTGCAGGAGAAGGCGGCGAGCCTGTTAGACAGGCCTAGGCCGAGCGAGTCCCCGGTGGTGGTGGCGGCGGTCCCGACTGTCCGTCGTCACGTCCTCGGCCATGCAGGAGTCCGGTCCCGGCCAGCGTCAAGACCCGGCGGATGATGTCCTCGAGGTCGCCGTCGCGGACAATCTGGCGATCCACGAGAAGGAGACCGAGACCGTGCACGAGCGCCCATAGAAACAATCCGGCAATCGGCAGCTCCGACGCCGGCAGGCGCTGCTCGAGGCCCGCTTTCATGATGTCGTAGCTGCGCTCCCGTAGCGCGCGGATCGCCGCGCTGTGCTGTGAGACCGCCGGGAAGCCCTCGCCGAACATCAGGCGGTAGAGCGCGGGATTGGCGCGCACGAACGCGATATAGGCCTCGCCATAGGTCAGGAGTGAGCCGCTCGGGTTCGCAGGCGCGGCGGCGAGGCATGTGGCGAGTTCGGCCGCGCCTTGCTCGGCGAGGCCGAGCGCGATGGCGTCGCGGCTCGGAAAATGATGATAGGCCGACGGCGCCGACACACCGACCCGGCGCGAGATCTCGCGCAGGCCGAGGAAGGACGGGCCGCGCTCCTCCAGCACCTCGCGCGCCGCGGTCAGCAGCGCGTTGCGCAAGTCGCCATGATGATAGCTCTTCCGCGGCTTCTTCGCTGGCCTCGGCATGCGTTTGATCCCGGTCAAATCTTTACAGTGTTAGGATTATGCGCTATGGTGCCTTCATGCGCAACCGGATGAATTGGTTGGAAGAGGGACGATCGTCATGCAGATGGGGCAGCCCAGCCGGACCGCATGGGGAGCAGCGATCCTCCGCGCCGCGCATCAGACAGTCGACGGCGCCGGCATCTTTGCCGATCCGTTCGCCCGTTTGCTGCTCGGCGACGAGGCCGATCCGCTGATCGCGGCAGCGGTCGCGGACGGGACCAAGCAGCAGCTGAGGCGCTTCATCGCCGCGCGCAGCCGTTTCGCCGAGGATGCCCTGGCCGCGGCCGTCGCCCGCGGCGTCCGGCAGGTCGCGATCATCGGCGCCGGCCTCGATACGTTCAGTCTGCGCAATCCGCACCCGCGGCTGCGTGTGTTCGAGGTCGACCATCCGGCCACACAGGCCTGGAAGCGGCAGCGCATCGCCGCCGCCGGCCTCGCTTTGCCCGCCTCGCTGATCTTCGTGCCGGTCGATTTCGAACGGCAGCGCCTCGGCGATGCGTTGGCTGCCGCCGGCTTCCGAACGGACGAGCCCGCCTTCTTTCCCTGGCTCGGGGTCGTGCCCTATCTCAGGCGCGAGTCGATCGTGGCGGTGCTGCAATTCATGGCCAGCGTGCCCGGTGCGGAGGTCGTGTTCGACTACACCGAGCCGCTCGACAACTACGCTCCGGCGCGGCGCGCCCATGTCGAAGCGCTCGCCGCGCGCACCGCTGCGATCGGCGAACCCTGGCTGAGCCGCTTCGATCCTTCCGACCTTGGCCGTGAACTACGCACATGCGGCTTCGATGAGATCGAGGATTTCGGCCTCGCCGAGATCGTCGGCCGCTATCTCGGCGCTCCCGTCGGCGGCGGTGCGAGAGAGGCCGGACCGCATGTCGTGCACGCGCGGCGCGTTGCGTAGGATGGGACGTTGGCCCCCTTTGTCGGGGCGATCGTGTTCGATCCACAGCCTATGCTCTGCGCATCTGCCCGTCGGGTTACTTTGTCGCACTCATTGGTCCTTGCCTCGTCGGGCAAATCAGATCGATCTTTTCGCGCATCCCGCCCCGGGATGAGGGGCGTATCGCGGTCGTCACGGCACGCGGGGCGGGGAGCGGTGGGCGTGGTGGATCGCAGCGCGGGTTGCTCGCGCCGACGAACGATCCGTCACGCACGGTCAAGTCGCGCGGTCCTGATATCCCG
Organism: Bradyrhizobium sp. STM 3809; assembly: GCF_000239795.1. Taxonomy (GTDB): domain Bacteria; phylum Pseudomonadota; class Alphaproteobacteria; order Rhizobiales; family Xanthobacteraceae; genus Bradyrhizobium. Next base: position 3,355 of record NZ_CAFJ01000737.1, read on the forward strand.
AAGCTGATATCACCCGTGCAATGCGCGCGAGCGCATTGTCACGGCATGGTGGCCAGAAAGCCCGGCGCACCAGGGAGAACGCGAAGCAGCCGCTAAAGCCATCGCGCAGGGAGGGCCGGAGTT